>JAKSTB010000004.1 GCA_024402815.1 Alphaproteobacteria bacterium
CAGAACCTGTGTTTTTACAAATTGCGCGTGATTTAAATATACCTATTGTTGCGACAAATGATGTTTGTTTTCCAGCCCGCGATGATTACGAAGCTATGGACGCATTAAGTTGTGTTTTGGGACAAACAAAAATCATAGATCCGGACAGACCAAGAAAATCTTCGGAACAATATTTTAAATCTGCCGAAGAAATGGCTGAATTATTTTCCGATTTGCCGGAAGCGATTGAAAATACTGTAAATATTGCCAAACGTTGTGCATTCTATGTAAATGTGCGTGAACACCCATTATTGCCACGCTTTGGTGATAATTTAGAGACCGAATGTCAAATGTTGCGTGATGCAACTATGAATGGTTTAAAGGAAAGAATTAAACAACATAATATAACGGATACCAAGCCCTATTTTGACCAGGCGGAATATGAATTGGGCGTTATTATTGGTATGGGGTTCCCTGGGTATTTCTTGATAGTGGCCGATTACATTAATTGGTGCAGAAACAATGACATATTAACCGGACCTGGTCGTGGTTCGGGCGCGGGGTCTATTGTGGCATGGGCTTTGGGGATTACTCACGTTGACCCACTGAAATATGGCTTGTTGTTTGAAAGATTTTTGAATCCTGATCGTGTATCTATGCCCGATTTCGACGTGGACTTTGAACCAACTGGCATAGAACGCGTATTAGAATATGTTTGCAAAAAATATGGTCGTAATTCAGTATGCAGAATTATAACCTTTGGTAGTTTACAGGCGCGTGGTGCGGTTCGTGATATTGGTCGTGTGTATGGTATGCCTTATTCTAAATCTGATAATTTATCAAAACTGATACCGTCTGATGCAAAAACATTAAAGGCGGCGGTTGATAAATCTGATGAAATCAAGGTGATATTGGAAAATGATGCCGATATGAACAAGGTTGTTAAAGTCGCCGAAGATTTGGAAGGTTCTATACGTAATCTGGGACAGCATGCGTGTGGTGTGGTTATAGGTGACCGGCCTACCACCCAGATAGCGCCAGTGTATCGTGATCCTGTGAACCCGTTGCCGTCTTGTCAATATGATGGACATTATTTGGAACCAACAGGTTTGATAAAATTCGACTTTTTGGGATTGGAAACTTTGGTAGTGTTGAAAAATGCGGTTAAATTGGTTCAACAAACCCATGGTATAAATATAGATTTGGACAGCATTCCAACTGATGATGCAAAAACTATGGAATTATGGCAGGCAGGTTTAACAGAAGGTATATTCCAATTTGATGCCCCGTTTGTTCAACAGACATTGAAAAAGATGCATCCAACTAATTTCTTGGAAATATCCGCGTTGAATGCGTTGAACCGTCCTGGGCCTATTGCGAACATTCCACAATTTATTGCGCGTATGCATGGCGAAGAAACGATTGAATATGTTCATCCATTGGCAGAACCTATATTAAAAGAAACCTATGGCATTATTGTTTACCAGGAACAAGTTATGCAATTAACACGTGCGTTGGCTGGGTTTACTCGTGGTCAATCTGATAGTGTGCGTAAAGCCATGGGTAAAAAGAAAATTGCAGAACTGGAAAAATTGGAAGTCAAATTCTTTGAGGGATGCAAGAAAGAAGGAACATTGGAAGAACCCGCCGCAAAGGAATTGTGGGAAAAATTTAAAAAGTTTGCGGAATATGCGTTTAATAAATCGCATGCGTTGGCTTATTCTATTGTTGCAAACCAATGCGCGTATATCAAAGCGCATTTCCCTGCGGAATTTTTGGCCGCGTCTATGTCCAGTAATATGAATGATACTGACCAATTGGCTGTGTTTGTGGATGATGCTAAATCTAACTTTAATATCCAAATTGTTCCGCCTGATATAAACGAAAGTGAATCTTTGTTCACAGTTAAAAATGGTAAAATTGTTTATGCCCTGGCAGCTATCAAAGGGGTTGGAACAATTGCCACAGATGCGATTATCAAAGAACGCGAAGATCACGGCAAATTCAAGAATTTGACTGATTTTGCAAAACGGTGTGCACCAATAATAAACAAACGTATTTTAGAAGCATTTGCCAAGGTTGGTGTTCTGGATTCTTTGGAAAAAAATCGTGCTTTGATATATATGAACGCGGATGCGATTTTGGCATATGCATCTAAATCGCGCGAAACCGCGAATACATTGTCTTTGTTCGCCAACACCACCGAAGATGATGTTGTTGATAACAGATTATTAAAAGATTTGCCAAAGACAACGTCATGGACATTTACACAAAAATTGGAAAATGAATTGTCTGCTTTGGGTTTTTATATATCGGCACATCCATTGGATCAATATAAACATTTGATAAACAAATATGGATTGACCACCAGTGCGGTGCT
Organism: Alphaproteobacteria bacterium; assembly: GCA_024402815.1. GTDB lineage: Bacteria > Pseudomonadota > Alphaproteobacteria > Rs-D84 > Rs-D84 > Enterousia. The sequence continues at coordinate 2,360 of JAKSTB010000004.1, forward strand.
TGCCAATATGGGCGACAGAAAACCAGTACAGATTGCCGCTGCTGTTAATTCGTTTTCACGCAGAAAAACCAAGACAGGCAAAGAGTTATTGACCATAAATGCATCCGACAGTCATGGCAACATGGATTGTGTCGCATTTGGTGAATCCGCTATCGCGTTATCTGAAATATTAAAAAATGAAACCGAAGTTGTTATATCAGGAAAAACATCTGTGCGTGATGACAGTGTATCTGTATTTGTTGATTCTATTGTTTCATTAAATTTATGGATTGCCCGGGTTGCACGAAAAATGTCCATAGATATTCGCGACCAATCGATTTTGCCAGATGTAAAAAAGGCGATTTCTGCCCTGAATCCTGGGAATACACAAATTGTTTTGAATCTGTATTCAAATGGTAAAAGTGCATCTTTGGTTTTGAAAAATATGGTGGAGCTGGGGCCGACCACCGCGAAAGATTTAACAGGTTTGGGAACCAAGGTTGTGATAGAATGATGAAACATATCCCTGTTCTTTTGAATGATGTTTTGGAAATGTTGGGCGATATTCGTGGACACACGATTGTAGATTGTACTTTCGGTGCCGGTGGTTATACGCGTGCTTTCTTGGAACGCGGTGCCAATGTAATTGCTTTTGACAGGGATAAAAATGTTATTGTGGGTGCTGAACAAATCAAAAAAGAATATGGGGACAGATTCCGGTTTATAAATGATGATTTTTCTACGATAAATCAATTAGATAACACTGAATTTGATGATGTGGTTTTTGATTTGGGAATATCATCAATGCAAATTGATAATGGCGACCGTGGTTTTTCTTTTCGCTTTGATGGACCATTGGATATGCGTATGGATTCAGGTACGAAACACAGCGCACTTGATTTAATCAAAGAAAAATCCGCTGACGAATTGGCTGATATATTATATGAATATGGTGATGTGAAAAAATCGCGGTTGTTGGCTAAAATTATTAAACAAGAATTGCCGACAACGACTTTTCAGTTGCGTGATTTAATAAAAAATCCACATGATATTGCCCCTGTATTCCAGGCATTACGTATTGCGGTCAATGATGAAATGGGCCAGATAAAATCTGCTTTGGAATCTGTGCACGATATGTTGCGTGTGGGCGGAAAATGTGCATGTGTAACATTTCATTCAATCGAAGATAGGTTGGTAAAAAATACCTTTAAACAATGGACTACAAATGTTGGTGACCCCAGATTGCCAGAAACCAAGCCCGCTGAATACAAAATGTTAAAGGTTTATACGCCATCTGACGAAGAATTAAATCAAAATCCACGTGCCAGATCTGCGCATTTGCGTGGGGTGCAGAAAGGGTAAAATATGCTATTGACCTGGTTTTTGATTTTGTGTTAAAATGACCGAACAAAGGAAAGAAAGATGAAAAAAATATTACAATATTCTGTGTTTTTTAGCGCGGTTTTATTGGTGTTGATGGCCACTGCTGAAGCAGTATGCCCGGTATGTACAATCGCGATTGGTGCGGGATTAGAAGGTATGCGTATGCTGGGGGTCAAAGATATTATAACTGGTATTTGGACCGGTGGTTTGACGGTGTCTTTGATTGGTTGGACTGCTAATTATATGAAAAAACACAATGTTCGCGGTTGGTTTTGGTATTTGTTAAATGTGTTGGTCTATGTATCTTTATTGGCGGGGGTGTATTTTGTGCCAGCAGATAACCCAATCGTAAAATGGTGGGATAATTGCATGTGGGGTATGGATCAATTCTTGTTGGGGATAATTGTTGGTGCCCTGACATTTATATTGATGGAATTATGGTATGTTCATATCAAGAAAAACAATGGTGGACATGCCCTGTTCCCATTTCAAAAGGTTGTGATGCCTTTTGGTGGGCTGTTGTTTATAACGGTTGTATTTTTAGCAATTATCAAATGGTTGCCAAAAATCGGGATTGTTTTGTGCTAATTGAAAACGAAAGGAAGTATTGATGAAAAAAGCTGATAAAAAATTATCTATGGAAGAAATGATTTCAAAATTGGATGCTGCAAAAAAGGCTAATCCTTTGGATTTGTCATCCGATCAAGATTTATCTATTGCTTTGATGAATTTGGTATCTTTGGAAGAACATTTCTTTTTCAGTGGTGCAAAAACCGGCAAAGTTGGTTTTTATGATTTGATTAACACTGTTCGCAATATGCGTAAAGAATTGATGGAACGTATCGTTAAAAAATCTGGTCCAGAAGATGGCGAAGTTTGGTGTATTTCTAAACATTTGTTGGCTGCTTCTATGCGCTTGTACGAAGTTGGTACAAAGGCAATGGGCGCGGGTCGCAAAAAAGATGCGTATGAAATGTTTTCACGCGCATATGATTTGTATTCTCTGTTTTGGGGATTGAATATGCACCTGATTGATTTGGATGGTGTTCATGAATCTATCCCAGATTTTTATGACGGCGCATCTAAACAATGCAAAATGCCAGAAACCGAAAAAAAAGCTGTAAAACCAGTTGAAACTGGCGAAAAAAAGAGCGCTGTTAAACGTTTGGGACGATGGGTTAAAAATGCTGTTAATTGTTGTATCGAATAAACACTTGATTTGATACATTTAAAAATGATAAAATACACAGGAAAGAGATTGTTAACGTGGCGGGAATCATAAAGAATTTTATCAAAATTTTTTGCATTGCTACATTCGTACCTGTGGCGGTTTTCGCGGACCAGGCGCCGAATTTACGTGGTGGAAATGCCCACAATAAAGCCACCGTTACTGAATCGGATACTAATTCTTCTATAAGACGTAATGCGACATCTGTTATCGCAAGAACTGCTGCAAAAAATAGCAGAAAAGATCGCAAAGTCGTCAGTGCCAGAAATGTCGGTGCGCGTTCAACAACTGTTCGTGCGCGTTCTCCTGAAAAAGTTACGGTCAGTTCTGCAAATGTTTCACGTGCGGCGGTCTCCAAGAAAGTTAATGTTGGTCGTGCGGCTGCATCAAATGTGGTAAGAATGGCCGCATCGGGCAGTAAATATTCTCGTGCTGCAACATCTCAAAACAGGGCCCGTGCAACAGCTGTCTTTAATGATGTCAGCAAAATTGGTGGTGGATATGCATCTTGTCGCGATTCGTATGCGACGTGTATGGATCAATTCTGTGCTGTGGCAAATGACACATACAGACGTTGTTTTTGCAGTGACAGATTTACGGCTTTTCGTGATACGGCTGATGCTTTGGAAACCGCATTAACTATGTTGGCGGATTTCCAGGATAATAATTTAAATGCTGTGGATAAAACCGCGGAAGAAGTTAACGCGATGTATTCAGCATCCGAAGGTGAAGCTGCTATCAAACGTGATACCAGTGCATCACAAAAATTGTTGGACAGTATTGCGGATGTTTTGTCTGGTAAAAAGAAAACGACAAAGAAATCTTCTGCAACTCTTGCGAATATGAGTGTTGGTGTTTTAGATTTGGGAAGTTTTGGTGGTACTTCATCTGATGATATTTGGGGTGGCAGTTCTTCTACGTTTTCTGATAATGCGAATAGTATATTTAATACCCGCAGTAATGTTGAAACTAATTTATCTGAAATGGAAGGTGCAGAATTATATTCCAATGCTAACAGACAATGTATGGAAATAACCCGCGGCGAATGTAACAGTGACGCCATGTTTAATTTGGCTCGTTCCGCCTATTCTATCATGATTACACAAGATTGTAATTTGTATGAAAAGAACATAGATGCAAAGAAAGAATCTGTGCAACAAACGGTCAGAACGGCTGAAAAATATTTACGCGAAGCCAGATTGGAAGAATATCGCGCTCATAATTCCAAGGATGTTAATGATTGTTTGAACAAGGTTGAAACAGCAATCAAACAACCTACGGCGTGTGGTCCAAATTATGAGAAATGTTTGGATTATACTGGACGTTATATTAATATGACAACAGGTGAACCTATTTATTCCAAGGCTTTGTTTGGATTGAATGATTTGATTGTTTTGAACGGTAGTGCAGATGTGTTATCTGCAAACGAAGGGTTTAATACATTTTTAGATGAAAGAAAAATGTTTGTTACCCAGGCATTAGATTCTTGTCGTTCGATTGCTGATACTGTGTGGTATGAATTTAAAAGAACTGCTTTGATTCAAATTGCCCAGGCTCAAGATGCCAAGATAGAAGAAGTCAAAGCATCATGCGTTCAAACAATGAAAAGTTGTTATGACGAACAAACTGGGGCTTTGAACGAATTGGCAACAGAATCGGTTTCTTCAACAACGGGAGCCCTGTCTGCGATTGCTGCACATGATATGTGTAAAGACCAGGTGTTGGCCTGTGCCGCGTTGTATGGAAATCCTGATTCTTGTGTTTATGATGATAAAACCAAGACCGTAAAAGATAAAGACGGTGGATGCGGATTGAAATCTTTGTTGGCATATGTGAATACCGTCGATTCAGTCAAGGTTTCTCAAGGTTGTGAAACATCTCTACGTGAATATGCCCAGGAATTATGCGCATCATCAGATGAAAATCATGAATATCCATGGGGATGCAGATTGATAAGTTTTGGAAAAGTTAAAGCATTATTGGCGGAACGTGCAGAATTATTTTGTGGACAGAAGTTGATTGTTGATGTGGAAAAGGAAAACGAAAAAGAAGCGGCCACAGCTGCTGCTACGCAGGCCCAGGCTGCTGCTATCGCGGCAACTGCATCTACAACAGCTGTTCAAAACGACAAGGCAGCAATGCATAACCATGTTTATTCTCGTGCTGCCATAAACACAGGTACGACTGTAACCGGTGGTGCATCCACAAACTTAAGAAATGTAGATCAAAACTTGGTTACTGGTATTACAGATCCTGAAGTGGTTATAGATAAAATTGCGAACGAAATTAAACGTGATATACAGGCAGAATTGAATAAAGTATGTTATTCTGTGGCTGGTGAAGGACAATTATTATGGGTTGAAAATACAAGTGGTGCTGGATTTACTGCGGGTGATACATTAAAAATGTCTTCTTCGTGGATGAAAACAGTATTCGGAACAGATTCAGATTTGTCAATGTTAGACAAGGATCATTATGGTGTTCAAGGTTTTAAGGTCACTGTCCCCAAAACCGGAAATACTCTTACAACGGGCAGTGGCAGTTGGGTGTCTTTTGGTTGGGGGGGATGCGTACAACCTTCTGTTAAGTTGATGTGTGGTTTGCAAAATGTGGGAACAAAAAAGACAACTAAAGATACAAGTAAAATAAAAAAAAATAAAGATAAGAGGCAGTGAAACGAGCAACAAAGTGCGAAATTGGGTGGATATCTAACTGGTGGCAAGTGTTATTTGAAATAGGATTAGTATATGAAAAAGTTTTTGTTATTTTTATCGTTTTGTATATTTCCTGGGTTAGCATCTGCTGGCTATTATTATACCAGTGATAATGCTTTTGATTCCCACAAGTCTGTGTGGGGAAATCCGACTATGAGTGATACGGTTGTCGAACATTCGGCTAATGTGGGCAAATTCGAAATAAAAAAGAAAACTTTGTCAAAATATCATTCATCGCACGAAAACACAAAGAAATATGAAACCTTTGTCGCATTGGTCGCGCATGAGATTGCTACGCATGGTGCAAAATTTTGTTTGACACAAATTGGCTCTTGGATTGATAGTGATCAGTGGATTTTCTATCAAGTTCCATATGTTCCAGGCAGTTTTCAGTGTGCTTGGTTTTGTGAACCTGGATATGATGGTCACGGATGTCATGACGAAACCAGTGCCGCATCCGCGTGTGATACCACAAATTATAAACAAACGTATGAATATTGGACGGGTGACGGTGATCTAAAACCGTTGGATATATGGTCTAGATCAGGTGCTGCCCAGCAAGTGAAATTTTTTACATCAGGTTTTCCTGTGGATCGTTGGGGCCAGGCGGTGATTTTAGGGGCCACAGATTTCTTGGATCATGGTTTGGTTGTAAAACCAATACTGTTGTCCAGACATGGTACATCTACGTCGTTGGGATTGGCATCAATACCCGCAAATGGTGTAACAAAGACACTTTGTGCCCAGGGCTTTACTAAAAATGATAAATGCGAAATGTCCAGCGGAACATGTGGTAATATTGATTGGTGCAGATATTGGAATGAAAATGAAGAATGGGGGCAATTTGTTAAAAATGGCTATAATTCCACCACCCATTACAAAGAACCAGATGAAGAATGGGTTGATACAAGTGATCATTCCAAAGGTAAACGTGCATGTTATAACCCAAAATGTAAAAATGGTATGGATTTTGGCACAGATTTGAAATGCAGTTCATGTGCAGATAGTGTTGTGGAGGGCTTTTGCGACGTCGAAGGTAATGCCAACAAAGGTAAATGTATGAAGTGTAATGTTGGACAATATTTTTCCAAGACAGATTGTGAATGTAAACAAGTATCTACAATCATAGATAAAAAATATTTGGAATCTGGTCCATATGCTGATAAACAATGTTGGTCAATTGCCGATTTAACAGAATACAGAACCTGTGTTTTGGGTGAAACAGCATCGGATTCTGGAGATTCAAATTAAAAAAAGAACCGCCGAAATGGCGGTTTTTTAATAATCTGGTTTACAACCCTATTCGGTCGTTTTGTTTAATGTTTTTAACATATTCATAATCATCGCGCGTTGTTCGTCGGATGGTAAATTCCAATACAAACTGACCAATTGCAAAGATTCATTTTTCGCCAATGGGTCGTCGGTTTTTTGTTCGGATACACGCATAGACCGATTGGTTTTTGTTTCAGGTGGAAAATTTCCGGGTAATCCCATAAAGAAAAACGCAACGGATGTTTCCAATGCCTGACTTAAATCAAACAGACGAGATGCAGGAATTCGATTGCCCGCGGTTTCGTATTTCTGTATCTGTTGAAAACTGACCCCACAACGTTTTGCCAAATCAGATTGAGACATTCCCAACATAACTCTGCGTAATTGTAAACGTTGGGCTATGTGTTGGTCTACTGATGTGATAACAAGTGGTTTTCGAGACATTTGAAATCCTATTTGTTAGTTATAATTTAAGAAAACTTTCCTTGTTTTTATATATACAATTTTTCTTTTTATTTTGCAATCAAAAAAGCATTGTGATAGAATTTTCGAACGACAAGATAAATAATGGAGAAAATGATGAATAAACCTGTGGTGTTATGTATTTTAGACGGTGTTGGCGTCAGTGAACAAAGGGAACACAATGCTGTGGCATTGGCCAAGATGCCCTATTTTAATAAACTGATAAAAAAGTATCCTAACTCTTTATTGCGTGCCAGTGGAACGGCGGTTGGATTGCCTGGAAATTTGATGGGTAATTCAGAGGGTGGGCATATTTGCATTGGTGCCGGTCGTGTTGTTATGCAATATTTGTTGCGTTTTTCACGTGAAGATTGGAATAAAAACAAACCACTGAATAAATTCATAGCCGATGTTAAACGTGATGGCGGTATTGTTCATTTCGCAGGTTTAATGTCCGATGGTCGTGTGCATTCCGACGTTCGTGATGAAATGGTTATTGTAAAGCATATTTTGGATGCTGGATTACGTGTTTGTATTCATTTTATCGGTGATGGCCGTGATACGCCACCGCGTTCTGCTTTGAAATATGTTCGTTTGATTAAACGGACTTTGGCAAAATATTTTGCGGACGGTCGTGTGTTCTTTGGAACGTTGTCTGGTCGTTATTACACAATGGACAGAAACAAAAATATGGATCGTACCGAATTGGCGTTTAATGCATTGGCACACGCTAAATCTGAATACAGTGCAGATAATATCGAAGATGCCATTAAACAAAATTATGCCAACGATATAACAGACGAATTTTTCAAACCTACATTGATAAACGCGGTTCCAATTACCAAAAAAGACGGATTCATTTTTGGAAATTATCGCAGTGATCGCGCCCGTCAAATAGTGCGAGCTATGTTGGATACTGGTTGTCATATGTTATGTTTTTCTCAATATGGCGAAGGGTTAAATGAAAAATGTCCCGCGATTTTAGAGGATATTTCTGTTAATAATACATTGGGTGATGTAATTGCTAAATCTGGATTAACCCAGTTACGTATTGCCGAGACCGAAAAATACAATCATGTAACCTATTTTATGGATGCAGAAAGAACAATTGATTTTAATGGCGAAGAAAAAGTATTGATTGATTCCCCCGCTGTTGCGACATTTGATATGAAACCTGAAATGTCTGCATATGAAATTACAGATGCCCTGATACCACGTTTATCAAAATTTGATGTGGTCATAATGAATTTTGCAAATGGCGATATGGTTGGACATACAGGAAACGAAAAAGCGACAATCAAAGCTATGCAGGTTTTGGATGAACAATTATCGAAAATTGTGCCAGAGGTTTTAAAACTGGGTGGTCAAATGTTGATTATTGCCGATCATGGTAATGCAGAAAAAATGTGGGATGATAAAAGCAATTCCCCATGGACTGCACATACAAATAACAAAGTGCGCGCTATTATGGTTTCTGAACCAATGTTCACAAAAATTAAAAACGGTGGTTTGGCGGATGTCGCACCAACTATTTTGAAATTGTTGGGTATTAAACAGCCAAAAGATATGACCGGAAAAGCGTTGATATAAAACAAAACCCGCATTTTGCGGGTTTTTAATTATCTTTGTGAACTTAATACCAATTCGGTCAACATATTATCGATTGTGATATTTCGCAACACGTTGTATCGGGTGTAATCGTTGAAAGAAGATACACGTTCAACCAATAATTTATCGCCGGGGCGCGAAAATACCAACAAATTTGATGGTTTTACATCCATTGGTACAAAACCAAATTTAGGACTTTCCACCAACATCCATCTGGATGCAGGAATATTTATTTCATTCAAAGAATTAACGCCTGTGACAATAACATCTTCAAAAACGCCCTCGTTGTTGTTTACGATATATTCGTACGCTGGGTGTTTTGCACCGGTAGTATGATTATATATCATATTAAACATCAAAAAATGTGATGCTTTGGTGGTTGGGGCTTCGTCCCTTGGGTCATTGTATTTAAACACAGATACCGTATCGCCACGTTTTACCGGCAATCCTGGGTTACCTGTATCAACATTTGTGAAAAAACAGCCAGAATATTTGCCAAACAGTGCAATGCGTTTAAATTGTTTAACAGGGTTTATTTGTTTTGAACAAACGACGGTTGCAATGTCTGTTTTGCTTTCGTCATATTGTTCATTTAATGGGTTTAAATCGGAATCCCTGAAATCGCCAATTCTGTATTCTTGGTCTGAACATAAATGCAAATGAGTTGTTTTAAAGGTGGATTTATAACAATCTGCCGCAACAAGAGTGTATAAATATTCCCTTGTTTGGTATATATATTCTTTATCTGCAATAATCCATTTATCGTTTAACATGATTTAAATCTCTGCTTTTTGACAAAAAATAGAACAGAAAAGATTATTTGTCAATATATTTCTGGCGACGCAGAGCAAAAAAAGCTCGCAACATTTCCGCAGATTTATCCGCGTATTCAGACATTTGAATAATATTTGGTTTCCACAGGTGTTTATCTGTGTCGAAAATCTTTGAATTTGAAGTGATTCCACCGCCCTTTTCGTCAGTTGCCGCGAAATAAATGTTTTTTATCCGGGCAAAAGAAATTGCGGTTGCGCACATACTGCAAGGTTCCAAGGTTATATAGATATCACAATCATCTAAAAATTTTGTCCCCAATTTTTTGCAGGCACGATTTATAGCGACAATTTCTGCGTGTAGTGTTGGATTTTTCGATTTTTGCACCCTGTTTTCACCACGGGCTATGATTTTTCCATCATGAACAATCACGGCGCCAATTGGCACATCATCATGCAAAAAAGCCTTGTTGGCTAAAATAAATGCTTGATTCATAAAATTCATGCTTTACACTTTATAACATGAAATCAAATTTGCAAATCATTTCTGGAAAATATCGTGGTAAAAAGTTAGTTTTGCCGGATATGGCGCGCCCTACGCAAAATATGGCGCGTGGTGCGTTATTTAATATGTTATTGGAAATACTTGATTTTTCTAAGCCGTTGAAGGTTTGGGATGTGTTTGCTGGATCGGGTGCGTTTGGTTTGGAAAGTATATCGCGATATAATGGTGCCCAGGTTGTTTTTACTGATAATACAGATTCTTCCGTCCAAACAATCAAGAAAAATTTAATGTCCATAAATGAAAATGCGGTAATCGAAAAAACAGATGCTGTTTCGTGCATCGGCAAATTTGGCAAAGATGCAGATTTAATTTTCATAGACCCGCCCTATGCCGAATTTGAATTGGGAATGTTTTTTGTTAAAAAGATTACAAATATCGCAAAACCAGGCGCGATTTTAATTTGGGAATTTGAAAACAATCAAAATATGCCTAAAATAAATGACAAATGGGAATTATTGAAAGATAAAAACTATGGACGTGCCAGATTTTTGATTTTAAGAAAACAATAAGAAAATACTTGATTTTTTATAGATTTTAGTAAATAATATCGCCCAGCGCGACACCCTTGGAGGTCGCATAAAACAAAAAAGGATATAAAATGGCTATTAAATTAAACGCTGAAATTCGCAAAGTTGCTGGCAAGGGGGCCGCACGTGCAGTTCGCAATCGCAAGAACATCCCTGCAGTTATCTATGGCGAAAAGAAAGAACCTGTGTCCATCGAATTGAACGGACATGAATTTGAAATGTTGTTGGGACAATCTTCTTTGCGAACAAAATTGTTTGAAATTTCTGTTTCAGGCAACAAAGAAGATGCTATGTTGATGGATATTCAATATCATCCAGTTTCCGACAAAGTTGTTCACGTTGATTTCAAACGTATCAATGTTAAAGAACCTGTTCATGTTGTGGTTCCTGTAGAAGTTATCAATACTGAAATTTCCAAAGGTATCAAATTGGGCGGTGTTTTGAACTTTGCTGTGCGTAAGGTTGCGTTACGTGGTTTGGTTGATGATATGCCTGAAAAAATCACTATTGATTTGGCAGATGTTAATATTGGCGATACAATCCATGGTTCTGATTTGGTTTTACCAAAAGGAATTACTTTGGGATTGCACATGGCAGATTTGGCATTCGCAACAATCGGTGGTAAAATGCCAGAAGAAGCAGATAACAAAGCCGCTGCTGCCCAAGCTGCTGCCGCTCCTGCAAAGAAATAATTTGTACATTGTACAAGAATTTAAGAAAACCGCCCTGTTGGGTGGTTTTTCTTATTCATATTTTTTTAAATTTGACCCCTTGAAATTGGTTTCATAATAACTATATCAATCGCAAGCAAATTAAAATAACATTTTTTAAGGAGTAAAAAAATGGCAAAAGTATTAGGTATTGATTTGGGTACAACAAATTCCGCTATGGCTTTCATGGACGGAACTGATCCAAAAATTATCGAAAATTCAGAGGGACAACGTACAACACCGTCTGTGGTTGCTTTGACAAACACTGGTGAACAATTGGTTGGTATTACCGCCAAGAACCAAGCGGTTACAAATCCTGAAAATACAATCTATGAAATTAAACGTTTAATGGGTTTGCGTTTTGACAGTGAAGCAGTCAAAGAAATTCAAAAACGCGTTCCTTATAAAATTGTAGCGGGCGACAATGGTGATGCTTGGGTTGAAATGGACGGCAAAAAATATGCCTCATCCCAGATTTCTGCTATGATTTTGTCTAAATTGAAAAAAGATGCCGAAAGTTATTTGGGCGAAACAATTACAGATGCAGTTATTACAGTTCCTGCTTACTTTAATGATTCTCAACGTCAGGCAACAAAAGACGCTGGTCGTATTGCAGGTTTAAATGTATTGCGTATTGTTAACGAACCAACCGCTGCGGCATTGGCCTATGGTTTGGATAAAGACAAAGACGGCACTATCGCGGTTTACGATTTAGGTGGTGGAACATTCGATGTGTCCATTTTGGAAATCGTTGACGGTGTATTCGAAGTGAAATCTACAAACGGTGATACAGCATTGGGTGGATCTGATTTTGATGCTCGCGTTTTGAAATATTTAATTGAAGAATTCAAAGGCCAAACAGGTATTGATTTGTCCAATGATAAATTGGCTTTGCAACGTTTGAAAGAAGCTGCAGAAAAGGCAAAAATCGAATTGTCATCCAAGACAACAACTGAAATCAACCTGCCTTTCTTGACTGCTGATGCAACTGGTCCGAAACATTTCAATACAACTTTGACACGTGCAAAATTGGAATCTTTGGTTGCAGATTTGATTGAAAAGACAATTGAACCTTGCAAGAAAGCTTTGAAAGATGCAGGGCTGACAACATCACAAATTAACGAAGTTATTTTGGTCGGTGGTCAAACACGTATGCCAAAGGTTGCAGAAACAGTGAAAGAATTCTTTGGTCGCGAACCACACAAAGGTGTTAACCCAGATGAAGTCGTTGCATTGGGCGCAGCCATCCAAGGTGGTGTTTTAAAAGGCGAAGTCAAAGATGTTTTGTTGTTGGATGTTACCCCATTGTCTTTGGGTATCGAAACATTGGGCGGTGTGTTCACACGTTTGATTGACAGAAACACAACAATTCCAACCAAGAAATCTCAAATCTTCAGTACAGCCGAAGATAATCAATCTGCTGTTACAATTCGTGTATTCCAGGGTGAACGTGATATGGCTGCAGATAACAAATTGTTGGGGCAATTTAATTTGGAAGGTATTGCACCTGCCCCACGCGGAATGCCTCAAATCGAAGTTTCTTTTGATATTGAAGCGAACGGTATCGTTCATGTATCTGCAAAAGATAAAGGTACCGGCAAAGAACAGGCTATTTCTATTAAATCTGATGGTGGGCTGTCGGAAGACGAAATCAAACGTATGGTTGATGAAGCTGCTGCAAATGCAGAATCAGATAAAAAGAAGAAAGAATTGGCTGAAGCTAAAAATACAGCCGAAACTGCTGTGTTCAGTATTGAAAAATCTTTGAAAGAACATGGAGATAAAATCAGTGCTGAAGACAAAAAAGCAATCGAAGATGCAAAACAAGCATTAAGCGATGAATTAGCAAAAGCCGATGCTACCGCTGAATCTTTGAAAGAAAAGACAGATGCTTTGACTGAAAAAGCCATGAAATTGGGCGAAGCGGTCTATAAAGCACAACAGGAAGCACAACAATCTGGCACACCAAACGAAGAAAATAAATCTGACGCAAATGGTGCAACAGATGCTGATTTTTCTGAAAAATAATCGTTTCAGTTGATTTCAAACAAACCGGTCGCAAGGCCGGTTTTTTGTTCTGCAAACGTAATACCCCGGGGCTTGCCCCGTGGGTGATTTATTTCTTTTTTTCACCAATGTAAATTCCCATATCTGTGGCAATACGTAACAGTGGATTATCGGGTTCTACATATGCGTTTGATGTTATGGCACCAAGAATTTTTGGGTCTTTTTCTGGTTTACCGCTGTGGAAAAAGTCATCCAAAGAAATGGTTTTGAAATCATCATTTTCGAATGTTGTCATGACATATGTTTCATTATTTTCAATTGCATGTAATGCACAATCTGCGAATCCTGCTGCTAAAATTCTGTCGGATGCCAATGTGTCCCCCGCCCTTTGAATATGTTCAGGAAAAGCGGTTCTATTGGCAATTCCAGCGGCGGTTAATTTACGCGAAACCATATCGGCTGGTTTGCCAGAATGACCGCGGATAGAGATTCCTTCGGATACCATAATAATACCGTAATCGCGTTTAGATTGTTTGATGTGTTTAACCAAATTATCCACATCAAATTTGATTTCTGGAATTAAAATAGCATCTGCGGCAATTGCTACACCTGCGTGCAATGCTAATTGACCACATTCGCGGCCCATTGTTTGAACGACGAACCAACGATGATGGCTGCGCGCGGTCAGCAATAATTGATCGCAATATTCGGTTAATTGTTGGACTGCGGTATCAAAACCGATTGTGCGTTCTGTGTTTGGAACGTCCATATCAATTGTTTTTGGAATACATACCAATGATAAACCGCTGTAAATTTCTGGGTACAGGTGTGCCAAAGATAAACTGCCGTTGCCACCAATTAAAACCATGGCATCTAATTCCAATTCACGTATAGATTTTTGTAATCTTTTGTTAAAAGTACCCAATTTTCCGGCACGTGCAGATGATTCAAAATTAGTATTACCCGCGTTTCCGTTTGATAAAATACTGCCCGCCAAATGTGACGAAGCAAATTGAAATGTTTCGTGTGATAAATCAACTGTAATTGGTGGATTTTGATATAATCCGTCGGTGCCGTCTTTGATGCCGATGACGTTCCATTTTCTTTGCACACATCCGTCAACCACACGTTGAATAACAGTGTTTAATCCGGAACAATCGCCACCTGTGGTCATAATACCTATTTTCTTTGAACGCAATTTAATCTCCTGTGTTTTTTTATAGTCATTATTATATCACAAAAAACTTGACAAATAAATATTATTTGTAATAATTTTGTCAAACAACAAATTAAGGGAAAAGACATGACAAAAAAACAAACAACAAAACGTTCAACAGACGAAATGATAAATGGCGCTGTGGATCGCCAACAATCTTGGTTAAGCAATCGCCGTGCTTTTACACGTGCTTTCTTGCGCAGATTTAATGTTTTTAACAAACATGAAAATGAACAAAAACAGGAAAAACAAAAAGCTGTAGCCGAATCCCACAGAACAAACAAATCAGTGTTGGCTGAATATTGGTTCCCTATTATGTGTGCGTGTTTTGTTGTCGCAATCGCAGTTTTTGTTATGTTGTTCAAAATCAATACACCTGTGAAAGTGATTGTTCCAAATATTCCAGAACCAATCATTAAACCTGTGGAAAAAACAGAACCTGTTGCTGTTGATAATCCAACCTTTGATTTAGTCAGAATTGATAAAATGGGCAATATTGTTGTTGCTGGTCGCACACAAAGCGAAACAAATGTATCTATTTTGATAAACAAGAAAGTTGTTGCCACAGAACACACAAATGCCAAAGGTGAATTTGTTTATTCCCCTGCTTCTAAATTAAAACCAGGTAATTATGTGGTTTCTTTGATTGATACCGACAAAGATGTAAAATCTAAAGATTCTGTGTTTTTATATGTTCCTGAAAATGATTATTCAAAATCTGTTTCTTTGTTGATGGCAGAAGACGGAAATAAAATTTTGCAGGCCCCGGAAGGCGCAGCCAAAGATTTAACTGTTTCTAAAATTGATTATTTAAGCAATGGTCGTATCGTTGTCACAGGCCGAGCAATTCCAAGATTGCGTGTATCTTTGACTTTAAATGATAAATATATTGGTTCTGCACGTGTTTCTGATTACAGAAATTTTGGATTTGGTGCTGATGTTAAAAAATTGCAATCCGGTAAAGAATACAAAATCAATATCCGTTTGCATGATGACGAAGGCAAAACTATCGAAAACATCGAACACAAATTTATCATGCCAGAAATGACCGGATGTGATGATACTTTTTATACTGTTCGTCGTGGCGACAGTTTGTGGGTGATATCTCGTAATTTCTTGCGCAAAGGTGTTTTGTTTTCAGTGATTGCTGATTGTAATGATATCAAAAATCCAGATTTGATTTTTCCAAAACAGGTTTTACAAATACCTGTAACTGACTAAAAGGCATTGCCTATGAACGAAGACCGCAGAAACAAAAGGGAATTTTTGGGTCAAACAAAAGACCCATTAAAAGATAAATGGGATGCTTTGCTGTCCAGGTTATTTTCGCTGTACAGAACTGCGGATGCAATGTTAAAGAAAGATGTGTGCGCATTGATAGGTCATAAAATAAATGCCATGCAAAAAAACAAACCAAATAAATCGGTGTATCGTTCAATATTGAAATTTGCTGATGGCATAGAAGAAGAATTACAAAAAGACAGAGGCAGAAGCAGATAAAAAAACGACCGATATTTCGGTCGTTTTTTATAGTTATTATTCAACAATTATTTATCGGCAACCTCGATTTTACCGTCCTCTCCTATTTTAACCACCCCCTTGGTTTCCAAGGCTTCACACAACTGTTTGAATCTGACGTTTTCATCCAAAGCGCCCGTCAGAGTATCTTTCAGATTTGCCTCTGTAACCAAATTGCTTGGCAATTTTGCAGATACTGCTTCATCTAAACCTTTAATGTCAGATGCAGAATATTTACCATCACTGTCAAACTTGTTCATAACTGCGGTTAATTTATCACTTCTTTCAACAAAATTACTTGTCAGATTTTGTATTGTTGTATTTGTTGCAAAAGTACTGTCTGCATATTGTTTTGCACTGTCGATTGCTTCATTTTTTGCTGTCGAAAGATCGCCCAATTTAGCATATTCAGAAGCCACAGCGTTCAATGCTTCTGTTTTTGCACTGTCGATTGCTTCCTGTTTTGCTGTCGAAACATCTGTCAATTTAGCATAGTCTTTCAAATCAGAACTTGTCAAAACACCCGTTAGTCTTTCGTTTATAATTGAGTCAGTATAATTTTTTGCTGTATTAATACTTGAAGAAACATCTTCCGATTTAGCATAGCCTTCCAAATCAGAACTTGTTAATTTTTTTGCCAACGCTTCTGACAAACCGTCAACTTTGTCTTGTGATATTTTGCCGTTTGTGAAATATGTTCCAACGGTTTTAACTTCTTCGATATCTTTACGATCTTGTGCTGTTAAACCTTCGCCGTTTTGTCCATTTTCACCCTTTTCACCTTTGACTTTGCCCAAATTTACAAATTCAGCACTGCTGTCTTTGTCTGCTTTGTACATAAGGTTTTCACCTTCGATTTTAAATGTTGGGACTTTCGCGTCTTGACCTTTCAAATCGGCAATATCAACCAATTTTTGCAGGTTACCGCCTTCGCGTTTCCATTTAATTGCATTGTCATCAACTTCAATGCTGATTTCTTTTGCATCTTGACCTTTTAAATCAGCAATATCAACGATTTTGTGTGAGCTTTCACCTTCACGTTTCCATTTGATTGCACCATCATCAACTTCAATAGTGATTTCTTTCGCATTTTCTCCATATGGAATATATTTGGTGTCGGTTTCATTTGTGCATGAATTGGTTGTTGTAACCTTCATTTGTCTGTTCACAGAATCTGGTTCTGTGGCAACGCTGGAAGAACATCCCGGAGTTCCGCCCAAATCAGCGATATCTGCAAATTTGTGTTGGGTTGAATCGTTGCCGACAGAGAATTTAACCTGTTTTGCATTTTGATCAACTGTAAATTTCAAATCACCCAAAGTGTTCGTAATATCGTTTTTGGATGCCAAATTCTTGGTTGTTACATAATAATCTAAATATGTAGTGTCATCCTTTTTAACAGCTTTGGCCAATTCTGTATCATGTCCGTCAACGCGGTTTTTTAAAGTGACGATAGTGTCATTTGAAGCCAAATTGCCAACAGCATCAGATATTGCGGAAGTCAATTGTGGTTGTTCAATCTTTTTACTTAATTTAGTATCAACTTGGTTGGCCAGATTTGCAATTTTTGTATCCATAGCATTGCTGATTGTTTCGTTCGAAGCCAAATCTCTGACTGCGTTGTCAACTGTTTGGTTCAAAACATCTTGGCTGACCATATTGTTTTTCGCTTCTACAATTGCTTGGGCTGCTTCTGTTCTAATATTAGTCAATTGTTGATCTACATAATTCTGTGTTGCCAATGCAACGAAATCATTTTGTAAAGATTCTAATTGTTCCCGCAAGCTGTTCAATTCAGTAGAGGCAGAAGAAGAAGATATTTTAGAATTAGTTGCTTTTGTATTATGAGATGATTTTCCAGCAGCAAAAGGAACACCAACTAAACGGGCTGCGGTATCGCCAGATGTGGCGGTTGTCGTTGTTGATGTTGTTGCGGTTGGTTTTGCAACAGGTTTTACCGCTGTAGTTGTTGCGGCACGTTCAATATTCGATTCGGATGATTTAGCACTATTTGTTGCAGACGATGTGGCCACGCCAATTTGTCTGATGCTGGGGGTTGCAAATGCGTTTGTGCCGAAAATAGCGAACATTGCAAAGATACTTGTAAAAAGTTTTGATATGGACATTTTCCCTTCCTTTGTTTGTTGTTTTATTGATAATCTACCCTTTCGTTGATGAAGTTATCAAAAAATGTAAAATCAATGCAAGATAAAAATCAAATAGTAAAAATATTGGACAAATAATATGTTGGTGTTATGATTTTATGGGTAAAAACAAGGGATAATTATTCGTCATGACAGATATTGACCAGACAAAAGTTTTTGCGGTTGTTGGAACACCAAACATGGGATATGAAATTTATATGTTGGAATTTGTGAAATATATGGAAGCAGAAATATCGTTGAGATACGAAGCGGTAGAACATATTGATATTCCAATGTACCCACCAAGACACAGAAGACGTTATATGAATATGTGTCGTGCCAGAAATCATTGGCCACGTGCATGCCATTACAGAAACAGAGTATTGAACCGCCAAATGCGTTTATTACAAAAGAAAGATTGTAGATAAAAAAGACCAGGTTTTAACCTGGTTTTTTATTTCTCCGGATTTTGGAAATCTGTAAATTGTTTTTTAAGAAATCCAAAGATTTTATTTCTGGTGCGGGCGAAGGGAATCGAACCCTCGTCTAAAGCTTGGGAAGCTTTCGTGCTACCATTATACCACACCCGCAAAGTGTTAATCATTTTATATGGTTTAAAAATAAATGTCCAGTTAAAAACTTGTGATTTTTATGAATTCTGGATTGAATACAGATAAATTTCTGGTTCACAATATAAAACGTAAAATCAAGGTGTTAAGGACATGACAAACAAAGATATTTATGATGTGTTGTATGATACCAGAGTGATGTTGGATAAAATGGGCAAAGAAAAAGTCAAACAAATTCTGGAACTTTTGATGTCTGTCCAACGTAAACACAGGTGTGTTTTTATTAATTCGGTAGATTTAGTCAAATATACAAAAAAACTTCTGACAAATTTGATGAAATACAACAATTTAGTAGAGGTGTTTAATCGAAAAAAGATGAAGCAGTTATATACTATATTGGCTGATTATCAAATTTATCCAATATGTCAGTTGTGTGGAAAAACCATAAAACAGTATTCAAATAATAAACACCCTATGGAATTTTCGTGGGATCATAAAATCCCAAAATCTCTTGGTGGCCCCAGCGAATTATATAATTTACAGCCAACCCACAAGCTGTGTAATAACCGCAAAGGAAACGATACTTTATTTGTTATCCATTACGAGATAGATGTGGTGGTTGGTGCAAATGGAAATGTAAATGTAACCGAACAAGCCAAACAATACAGACAATATAATCTGCACAAGAACAGATATTGGAAACAATACAGAAATGATTTTTACAGATAAATGTAATAATCATTTGACTTTTCAATGTTTTTATAACATAATTGCCCTGCAAATCCCAAAGATTGCCATTACTGAAACCCCTGTGTGCGGTATGCACAAGGAACATCAACCGGCGAGTTTTCGCTCTTGATGGCGTTTTTTTGTATGCGTTGTCGCGGGAAACAAGATAAAAAACAGATAAACTGAACATAGAACAAAATAAAGGAGTTTAATATGGCAACAGTTATCAGATTGGCACGTTATGGTGCAAAAAAACGTCCTTATTACCACGTGGTCGTCACAGATTCCAGAAACGCACGTAATTCTGGTAATATTTTGGAAACAGTTGGTAAATATAATCCAATGTTGGCTAAAACTGACGAAAAACGCGTTATTTTGGATATCGAAAAAATCAAAGCGTGGATGGGCAAAGGTGCAAAACCATCTGACCGTGTTTATAAATTCTTGGTAAATGCAGGCGTAGTTGCTGCAAAACCAATTCCAAATCAAACAAAGAAAAATCAACCTTCTGAAAAAACTCAAATGAAGGCAAAAGACAAAGCGGATAAATTAGCAAAAATCGCTGAAGAAAAAGCCGCAGCAGAAGCAGCAGCCAAAGCAGCCGCCGAAGCCCCAGCCGAAGAACCAGCCGCTGTCGAAGAAACTCCAGCAGAAGCTCCAGTTGAAGCACCTGCAGAAGAAACACCTGTAACAGAAGAACAAGCTGCGTAATGAATATTACACCATATGTTTATGATAAAAACGATATAGTTTGGCACCCAAATCAAAAATATACTTATGCCCAATATCACCAAGCGCTGAATGAGGTTTTTGATTGGCTGTATTTCAAAAATGCCGAGAATCGCTTTAATCTGATTGGTTCATACAGAATGAATCTTAGAAATATGGTGTTGTATGCTGTTGAAAACAATATAGACGAAATAGAATATATAAAAAGTCTTCGTACTATATTGGCGAAAGATGCAGGTTGTGTCGATTTACAACGTGGAATGTAAAAGACGTGCAAAACGATAAAAAAATTTTGGTTGGAAAAATTGTTGCCCCCCAAGGTATCAGGGGCGAATTCCGTGTTCAGACATTTACTGAAAAACCACTGGATTTTAAAAAACTGGCGGTTTTCAGCGATAATGTTGTGGCCAAAGATTTTCATTTTGTCCGCCCTGTTCCAAATTCAAACGTAATTATCGCCAGAATTGACGGTGTAAACGACAGAAATACTGCAGAAACATTACGAGGAACCCAGTTATTTATATCCAGATCAGATTTGCCTGAATTACACAATGGCGAATATTATCAATCTGATTTAATCGGTTTTTCCGTTGTCCAAGATGGTAAAACAATAGGTATAGTTGATTGTTTTCAAAATTTTGGCGCGGGTGATATTATTGAATTAGATAATGGTGATATGGTGTCTTTCCATGATGCCCAGGTGGATTTAGACAAAGGTATAATAACAATCAAATAGATAATCCAAAGGAAAATAAAACATGTACAGACCTACAAATGTGCAAATAAGTGTCCAAAAATGTCCAGACGGCATCAGCGACAAAGATTGCGAAAGAAATCGATATATTGCAAGAGAAACAGGTTTATATCAAATGAATGGTGGTTTGATTATTTATACAAAACCTTATTTTAAAAATCGTTCCGCATATGATTGGGGAAATGCAAAGATGGCAAAAATATGCGCTGAATGTCAATTACGTAATGGCAAGGGACAAAGATAGGTTAAACGATGCCACTGTTTTATGTTAACGGGCGATATGTGCTCGATAAAAAATGTTTGTTTGAATTAAATAGGTGCCCTGCGTATAGATATGTGATGGACAATTCTTCTGTGCACAGTGTAAGCCAGGGCACAGTTAAAGCAACCGTGTTCGGTCGGGAAAAATTTGCAAGTGACATAAGAAAAATATGTGCTTCGTGTGGTAAACAACGCTGATAAAGGGATGATTTTATGAAGGCAGAAATTGAATTACAACAAAGAATGTGATGTTGATTCAAATTTGTGCCCTGTCCGATCTAAAACGTTAAATAAACATACTAAGGAATTTGAACCATGGAAAAGATAAAAAATATAAATATGAATTTTGTTAAGCCACCTTTCATGGGAAATGCAGAAAGATATCGTATGCATTGTCATTTTAAACTGGAAGGTTCAGATCATCATGTATTAGATGTCTATGATTGCAATAATATCAAATATTTAAACAGTAAAGGTGTGGAAATCAGAGTTTCGTTCAGTATCGGTAATGATGTGTTTGTTTGTCAGCCAGAAGACAGTGATCATTTGTTTGATATAGCAATGTTCAAACAGAATTGTAAAGATTGCCAACATAGAAACTATGCAGGTCGAGGCAGTAGGTAAAAGTAAGGTACAGATAATGAAAGCAGAAATTGAATTACAACAAAGATGTCCATGTGGATTGACTGATTGTGAAATATACAGACAAATACCATTGACCGCCAAAGCGACAGATCAAGATGTATTCACTGTATCCAAAACAGTCAACAGTAATGGATTTAGAGGCGTAGAACCTTTGTACGCTCTGTTGCAACCAAAAAACAGATATACAGATAACAATAAAGTCATAGAAACTTTGCGACATATGAATAACACGTGTACGGAATGCCGTGCAAAACATCCTGTGTACACATGGGATAAAAGATTTCGCCCTGCCAGAATTCGTGTCAATTTTTTGGCTTTGGCTTGTGCAGATGAAATCTATGGGTATTGTGTTCAAAATCATTTAATCAACCCAGGAAGATAAGATAATACAAAGAAAGAATGACAGATAAAATGAAAGAATTTTATGTGACATCAAAAGACGAAGAAGTAAAAACGGCAAAATATAATGCCACTATGGTTTGTTGGAAAAATTGTACAACATCTGTGGGAAAATGTCCTGGTGTTCAATATTTTTTTGCATTCCCAGTTAGTTTTAATATTGATGAAAATGACAAGGATACATATATATTCAATTTTCCAACATCTGTGAAAATTGATGAAATCAGAGAACACGTTCATCGCGTACAGAGGTTGTGCAGATATTGCAACAAATGTACTTTCGGTTATTGGAGATAAAAAACAGAGTAAAAACAATGCATTTTAACATTTTAACTATTTTTCCAGAAATGTTTCCAGGAACCCTGTCAGGAGGGGTTGTTGGACGTGCATTGGATAAAAAGATTTGGACATATGATGTTATAAATATTCGTGATTTTGCTACGAATAACTATGGCAGTGTCGATGACGAACAATTTGGTGGCGGTGTCGGTATGGTTATGATGCCCGAAGTATTGGGTGCGGCCATAGATTCTATAAAAAATCCTGGAAAAATCATATATTTTTCCCCACGTGGCAGAACATTAAATCAAAAAATGGTCCGTGAATTTGTTAATGAACCTGATGATCAAGTATATACCCTGCTTTGTGGTCGGTATGAAGGTATTGACCAAAGGGTGATTGAAGAGTATAATATAACGGAATTATCTATTGGGGATTATATCTTGTCTGGGGGCGAAATTGCAGCACAAGTTTTTATTGACAGTGCCGTTCGTCTGTTAGATAATGTATTGGGTGGTGGTGATGAAGCCACTCAAAACGAAAGCTTCGAAATCGGCGGGTTAGAATGGCCATTATATACCCGTCCGTCAGTATGGCGTGGACATAAAGTCCCAGAAGTCCTGCTGTCCGGTCATCACGGCAATATTGAAAGATGGCGGAAACAACAATCGGACGAAATAACCAAAGAACGTCGTCCGGATTTAATAAAGGAAAACTAAAATGAGCATTATTAAAAAAATTGAACAAGAACAAGTTGCTAAATTGAAAGGTAACAAAGTAATACCTGATTTTAAATCTGGTGATACTGTCAAAGTTCATGTCAAAATTAAAGATGGGGACAAATTCCGTATCCAAATTTTCGAAGGTGTTGTAATTGCACGCGACGGTGGAAACGGAAATAATGCTTCGTTCACAGTTCGCCGTGAATCTTACGGTGTTGGTGTGGAACGTAAATTCCCATTGTATACCCCAGCAATCGAAAAAATCGAAAAAGTTCGCGTCGGTAAAGTCCGTCGTTCGAAATTGTTCTATTTGCGTGGATTGTCTGGCAAAAAGGCTCGTATTGTTGAAGATTTGTCTGCTAACGCTGCTAAATCTGAAGACAAATAATTATTTAAAACCAAAGGATATTGAAATGAACATTTCTAAAATGTTGTGTTTATTTGTTTTATCCTTTGGTTTTTTCTATATATTCCCAGGTTTTGCATATGTTGACCAAGGTAATGCCGTCGTTCGTATTATGGACAAAGCCGCAGGTAAAACCCAGATCGTATCTTTGCCAGTTAACAAAACTGTTCATTATGATGGTTTGACTTTGATAACCAGAAGTTGCAAACAAACTGATCCGTTTGATGCAGAAAATTATTTTGCGTTTCTTGAAATTTACACTAAATCAGACAATCGTATTTTCAGTGGTTGGATGAACAGAAATGAACCTGGTCAAAACCCATTGCAAAATGATGTGTATGATGTCTGGTTGGAAAAATGTGAGTAAAAACAATGCCAAAAAGTAAATTGCAAAAAATAAAACGTATTATCAAAATTTCATTGGCTGGCTTTGTTTTGATTGTTTTAATTATTTTGGGATTTTTTGTAAAACCAACCTACACTTTTGAAAATTCCAGTTTGGTAAAATGGCCTTCGTTGTCTGAATCACAACAGGTTGCAACCGTTAAACGTGTTATTTCAAAAAGCACTGACCAAGATTTGTTGTTGGAATGTGTTACAAAAATTGCAGAATTACCAGATTCTGCCAAGATGGATATTCGTGATGCTATTGTTTTGTGCTATAATGGTATTAAATTAAATACAACCGAAGATAATGAAAAATAGTTTCTTTGCAATTTTAATCGCTTTGTTTGTGATCGGCTGTTCAAAAGTGCCGGCCGATAAATATATTGGCTATAAATATTTGGGTGCAAAATATGTTAACGAACCTTTGGGCGAAGAAAAACTGCCTGATACAGACCCACTGATAAGATTTGATGCGTTTGATTGTGTAACATTTGTTGAAACCGCTTTGGCTGACGGTGATTTGGAAAAATTGACTAAAATCAGATACAAAGACGGCGATATCGATTTTGTAAACCGCAACCATTTTACTGAATTAGATTGGGTGCAAAACAATAAAGACATTGTTGAAAATATCAGCAACAAATATGGTAAAACAAAGTTTCGCGAATTTGTTGTGGATAAACAATCTTGGTTTAAAACGGTTCATGATATAGATGTCAAAGTTCCAAAACAATCTGGAAAATTGGAATATATACCATATGCCGAATTACAGAATATAACTACAGACAAACCTTTGGTGGTTTTGTTTGTTATAAACAATCCAAATTTAGTAAAGAAAATTGGAACGGACGTTTCTGTGGCACATCTGGGATTTTTGTTGCCAAATGGCATGTTAAGACACGCATCCAGCCAACATACTCGTGTTTTAGATGTAGATTTCAAAGAATATGTTGATGAACGTATGAAAAACAAAAATAATTTGGGGATAGCATTGCTAGAAATAAAATGAGTGAAGAAAAAATTATTCGTATGGATATGGGAAAAAATACAGAACATGAACACATTGGAAATGAAAAAACTGTGTTGTGTTTGGGCATAGAATCATCCTGTGATGAAACCAGTGCCGCCATAGTCGACAGCGACAGAAATATATTGGCACATATTATTTATTCCCAAATTCCTGAACACCAAAAATATGGTGGGGTCGTTCCTGAATTGGCCGCCCGCGCGCATATTTTGGCTGTGGATGAAGTTATTCGTTTAACACTGGAACGCGCAGGCAAAAGCATAGATGACATAGATGTAATTGCTGCAACTGCGGGACCGGGGTTGATTGGTGGTGTTTTGATTGGTTGGATGTCTGCAACGGGTATAGCAAATGCAAAAAATAAACCTTTGGTTGCCGTTAATCATTTGGAAGGACATGCATTGGTGCCACGTTTATGTGCCGCATCTGCCAGTGATTCTGCAACAAATATCAATGTCGAATTTCCTTATTTATTGATGTTGGCTTCGGGTGGACATTGCCAGATTTTATTGGTTCATAATGTTGGTAAATATGAATTGATTGGGCAAACTTTGGATGACAGTGCCGGTGAAGCCTTTGACAAGGTTGCAAAAATGTTGGGACTGGGGTATCCTGGCGGTCCAATTGTGGATAAACGTGCCCAGTTGGGCAATGTAAAAAGATTCCATTTCCCACGTCCGTTGTGTGATAAACCTGGATGTGATTTTTCGTTTTCAGGTATTAAAACAGCGGCCAGAATGTTATTGGATAAAACTCCACAGACAGATATAAATGAAGAATTTATAAATGATTTTTGTGCATCTTTCCAACAATCTGTCGTTGATTGTATAACAAATCGTTTGACTAATGCATTAAAGGATGTACGGGTACGCAAAGCCGCACCTAAAACTATGGTTGTTGCGGGCGGTGTTGCCAAAAACAGTGCTATACGTTCCGCGATGGAAGAATTGGCAAAACAATCAAATATGTTGTTTGCTGCGCCACCAATGAATTTGTGCACAGATAACGGTGCGATGATTGCTTGGGCTGGAATCGAAAATTACAGGGTCGGTAATATTGTACATGAACCTGTGGCACCCCGCCCCCGTTGGCCGTTGACAGAATTATGATTTTTCTTTGCTATATCTGTTGAACCATTTTGCAATTTGAGAACTTTGCACAGGTTGTATGGTGTTTTCTATTTTTTCACAAGATAATAGAATTGGGCATTTAGTGGTTTTGACCGCAAATCCAGTTGTATCATCTCCTTTGCCAGTCATGATATCTTGTAACAATTTGTTATATTCAATTTGAAAATTTTTATCTTTCAGGTATAAATATTGAACCAGTTTTTCTATTAATCCAGAATGTTCGGCCCCGAATTCGCGTAATCGCATAAATTTTTCACCGTTTTGGATTTGCAATGTGTTTTTATTTACAGATATGGTGATACCTTGAAATTTGCTTTGGGTTGCAGTGAAATATTTAAGAAATAAATCAAAGAAATAATCCCTTGTTGCCTCGTAATCCAATTGCCAATGCGGGTATTTTGCATCTTTCAAATCAATTTGTGCGGTCGTAAGGTATAAATTTGTCGCAGATGCAGTCGTAAGAGATTTTTTTTCTTGTTGAAATTTAATATGATTATCAACCCCATCACGCGTTGTGAAAAAGAAAAAACCATTGGATTGATTGCCCAGCGGCATGGTTGGTGGCAAAGTGATGGTTTTATTTAAATCACTGGCAAATATGGCCGCCTGTTCGGGTGTCATGGGTTTGGTTAAATGATATAAAGTAATTTTCTGCATATGAATAGTATAGCATTTTATTATTCTGTATTCCATATAAATATTAAATTTGCAAAAAAGTATCATTT
This sequence comes from Alphaproteobacteria bacterium, assembly GCA_024402815.1. Classification (GTDB taxonomy): domain Bacteria; phylum Pseudomonadota; class Alphaproteobacteria; order Rs-D84; family Rs-D84; genus Enterousia. The sequence goes on from JAKSTB010000004.1 coordinate 29,225, forward strand.
TTTATATAATTAGCGGTGGTAAAAATATAAAAAGAAAATAGTATGTTGCAAAAACCAGAACCTTTTATAAAACCAGATACGATATTCAGTGTAACTGATGCGTCTGTGTTGTTGAAAAAAGTTGTAGAAACCGCGTTTCCTGAAATCCGAATTCGTGGTGAATTGTCCCAGATTACGCGTGCGACATCTGGCCATGTATATATGACAATCAAAGATAAAGATTCCGCGATAAATGCTATTATCTGGCGCAGTACCCCAGTAAATTTTAAATTGGAAGACGGGATGGAGGTTATAATTACCGGAAAATTTACAACCTATCCCGCGCGCAGTAATTATCAAATCGTTGTAAATTCAATTGAAATGGCGGGTGTCGGAGCAATATTAAAAATGCTGGAAATGCGTAAACAAAAATTGGCAGCCGAAGGGTTATTCGATGCATCGCGCAAGAAACCTTTGCCACGTTTTCCACAAACTATCGGTGTGGTAACCAGTCCAACTGGTGCCGCGTTCCAAGATATTCAAAACAGATTGCGCGAACGTTTCCCAGTGCATGTGTTGTTGTATCCTGCGACTGTCCAGGGGGTAACCGCTGCTGCTGAAGTAACCGCAGGTATTGAATATTTCAATAAAATGAATAATGTAGATGTTATTATCGTTGCGCGTGGTGGTGGCGCTTTGGAAGATTTGTTGCCTTTCTCCGAAGAAAATGTTGTTCGTGCCGCCGCAGCCAGCCATATACCACTGATTTCAGGTGTGGGACATGAACCTGATTGGATGCTGATTGATTTTGCTGCGGATGTTCGCGCCCCAACCCCAACTGGTGCGGCTGAAATGGTTGTTCCAACAAAAATATCTTTGATTCAAGAATTGGATAATTTATCACACCGTTTGTCTGCTGCTTTCACTACCAGATTGGTGAACGCTAAACAAAAAGTTGCGAATATAAATATTAAAAGCCCAAAACAATTATTGATGGAACAGTCGCAAAGATTGGATGATGTCGCAAAAACTTTGTCTTTGATTATAGGAACAAAATTGCAATCTGCACGTCAAAAATTAGATTTGGTATCGCGGTTTCCAACAATTTTGGAAAACAGATTTAATGCGTTAAATCAATCGGTTATTCATATGGGACAAATGTTAAATTCATTAAGTTATAAGAACGTGTTGCAACGTGGTTATGCCATCGTTCGTGATAAAGATAATAATATAATAAGTACGAATACGGGTGTTCCTGCAACCATAGAATTTATGGATGGTATATTAAGAGTTGACAAATAATAAATTATGTTATATTATACATATAACAAATAAAAACCAAGGGGGCATAAAATGAGTATGGGACAAGCAAAAGTAACAGAATTAGCAGATGGACGTATAGATAGTGTTCCACAAAAACCTTTGAATGGTTTTGTGAAAGCGCAAATATTGGCATATTTGAAACGTGATGACATTAATATTGAACTCGTAACCCACGATATGGGTGCAAACGCATGGGTAGTTACAGATATGGATGGTGAATATGTAATGTCATTTGAAAATGCATGGGATTATGGATATTATTATATAGAAATGGCAAATCCTGCAAAAAAAGGTCAACGTATTGTTGTTGCCGAAATGGATTGGTATGAAGCTGATAATAATACAAACCCACAACAACAAGAAATCTTTGATATATTCAATGAAATGAGAAAACGTGCCGAAGAATTGAAAAGACTGAGAGCAAATTCAGTTAATTTGGAAGAGGAACGTAAAAATTTAACACCAGATGAAGTATCGGCTTTAAAGACATTGGGTGTCAGTGAAAAAACTCTGTAATATAAAAACAGTATAAAAAAACCGCCGATTTGGCGGTTTTTTAATCTTTTATCAATGTTTTTGCGGTTGCGATTGATTCTGCGGTTATCTTTGCCCCGCTGATTATTCGGGCAATTTCGTTAATTCTGTCATCGCCGGATATTTCATTAACCGTTGTAGTTGTGGTTTTGTCATCACTTTGTTTTGAAATTTTGAAATGTTTATCTGCAAAACCAGCAACCTGGGCAGAATGTGTTATTACCAATAATTGTTCGGATGTAGATAATCTGTTTAATCTTTGCCCCACAGCCGATGCGGTTGCGCCACTGATTCCTGTATCCAATTCATCAAATACAATAGTTTTATGATTAATTGGATTGTTCAGTACCACCCGCAAAGCCAACATTAAACGGGACAATTCACCACCAGATGCAATTTTGTGTAATGGTGCAAATGGTGTTCCGGGGTTGGTTTTTATCATAAACACTATGTTATCAATCCCTGTTGCAGATGGTTCTCCCGTATCGATTTGAACCATAAAATCGGCTGCCCCCAATTTCAAATCAGGTAATTCGGTTAATATTTCCTGGCGCATGCTGGATGCAGCGGTTTCGCGTAATGCGGTTAATTGTTTTGCACAATCATTGAATATTTTTGTGTTTTTTTCGACATCCGCTTTGCAACTTTTTAATTCAAAATCACTGTTGTTAATGGCGTTTAATTGTTGTTCCATTTCTGTCAGTTTTGCGGGCAATTCATCCGCACTAACACGATGTTTGCGTGCCAGTGCGCGTATTGCAAATAATCTTTCTTCGATTGAATCTATATCTTCGATGTTTGTGTTTTCTGGTCTTATTTGTTCGGATATTTCTGCAACAGTTGATGCCGCATCGTATAACCTGTCAATTTGTTCGGTATATGGATTTGGTGTGGTTTTTATTCTTTCCAGAACATGTGCCACAGAACAAATTTGTTCGTCCAGATTATTTCCATTGCCCTTTATCAATTCCAAAGCGTCATTTAATATGGCTGAATTTTTTTCTGCGTCCATCATGGCAGAACGTTTTGTCGATAATTCTTCTTCTTCGCCAATTTGTGGATTTAATGATTTTAATTCATCCACATTATGTTCCAGAAAATCACGTTCGGTCTCTGATTTTTCCAGAATTTCTGTCAGTTGTTTTAATTTCTTTTGGGATGCGTGTAAATCGTTATATGCAGATTTGGTTTGGTCTAAAATAGTTTTGAATTCATTGTTTTTTAATTTTGCATATTCGTCTAAAGCGGTTAAATGCGTTGTTACATCCAATAAAGAATGATTTTCAAATTGACCATGAATTTCAACCATTTCATCGCCAATTTGTTTCAAAATTTTTATGGACACAGGAATATCATTAACCCACGCCCTGCTTTTGCCGTCAGTTGTTAATGTTCTGCGCAAAATTAAACGATCGTCATATTCAATGCCATTTTCGTCTAAAATCTGTTTTGTAATATCATTTATAGAATCAAATTCAGCAATCACAGACGCGCTGTCGCAACCAGAACGAATTAACCCCACGTCTGATCGTGCGCCCAACGCCAAAGATAAAGCATCCAACAAAATACTTTTACCCGCGCCTGTTTCACCGGTCATGATATTTAAACCATTACCGAATTCCAGATTCAGTTTATCTATTAAAACAACATTAGAAACGTGTAAAGTATTTAACATGCCTGAATTATAGTAAAAAATATCTTGAATATTCAAGCGGTTTTATAATCAAATTATTTGGTCAATTGCCCAATCGGTCACCCATAAAATAAACCCATTGATTTTATATTCTGGGTAAACAGATTTTAATAAAGTGGCATAATTTGATAACTGTTTTTTGTATTCGCTAATAAATTTTGTTTTATCTGTATCCGTTTTGTAATCGATAAAATCAATTTGTTTTGTGTCACTGTTTATCAATAATCTGTCTATGCGGCGGCTGTAAAATGTGCCGTCAATATAACCCGCAATAGGAACTTCTGTTTTTGCAGATGATGAAAAATATATAGTTAAATCAAGATGTTGTTGAATTTCTGCAACAAGATTGGCGTCGCCAGAAACCTTGTCCGTGTCAATAATAACATGTTTCAACAATGCGTGCGTTTTATTGCCACCGCGAATTGCATATTGTTTTGATTCGTATTTATTTAAAAAATCAGTTAAATTTTGTGTCATGTGTAATTCTTATTGTTCCGTCTTCTGTTTGTGCATCTGGAATTTGTGATAATACATTCCATAACTGGTTATACCACACCATTTCGTTTGCCTTGGAATTTTCACGACCGTAAATATATAATTGATCGCGGGTGCGGGTCATGGCAACATATAATAAACGATAATATTCTGCCAATTCATCTTTCTTGGTTTTATCAATGATTGGTTGTAATATATCAGATACAGGGTCACTTGATGAATTTGTATTCCATAACCACACATCATAGTTTGGATTGTTATGCAAATAGTTTACATCCAAAATTTTATTTGTTTTCGGGAACGAAGTTGTGTCTATCAAGAAAACAATTTTGGATGCCAAACCTTTACTGCCATGAATTGTCATAATGCGTAAGCCCTGGGATGTGTCCATATCGCGTTTAATTTGTGTGTCACCAGTTACAAACCATTTAATAAAATGATATAAAGTTCCAGGTTGTGTTCTTTCGTATGCCAAACACATTGTTAAAAATTCTTCCAATGGATCGATTATATGATTGCCAAATGCAGAAATTAATTTTTTACGGTTATCATCTTTGTTCAAAATGTATGTAAAGAATGAATATGGTGATAAAGTTTTTGATTGATTTAATATGTCTTGTAATTTTTCTTTTTTTTTCTGAAATGTATCATGTAAAATATCAAAAATAGATAGGTTTTTATCTGCTTTCTTAATTTTACATAAATTAAAAATATCGACTTCTTTCAAACGGAACAAAGGGCTTTTTAACACACAACATAAACTGTAGTCGTTTTTTGTGTCTATGCAGAATCTTACCAAATGTAACAGGTCTTTTATCACTGGAAATTTTGGTAAAGTTATTCTGTCGCTGCCTGCTGTGCCTATTCCTTTTTTCTTCAAAGCGAAAGATAACGGTGTCGAAAAACCTTCTCTTTGTCGAACCAGCACCATTATGTCTTTGGGTGAACAATTTTCTGTTTTTATCACAGATTCAATTTTATCTGCAATCAATTGTGCGTATTCTTTGTTCTTTTTTGTACCGGTTGATTCCGTTTCAAAAATATTGTGCATTTCGACCAGGCCGTTTGTATCCTGTCTGGTTACTTTGTGGTCGTTATTATGAAAATCTGTTGATTGTGCTATGAATGGATCTTTGAAAAAATAATCTACGGTTTCAAGAATTGGTTTAAGTGATCTGAAACTTTGGTCTAGTGTAACCTCTTGAAATTCGCGGTAATTTTGCTTTATATGTTCGGCGATTGCTTCTCTGCTGGTTGCAAAAGCGACCGGGTCTGCGTTTTGAAAACCGAATATAGATTGTTTTGTATCGCCGACAACAAATATGAAGTTATTGTCGTCCATTGCCAAATCTTGCATCAAAGCACATAATATTTTCCATTGTTGCGGGCTGGTATCTTGTGCTTCGTCAACCAATATGTGTGATAAAGCTGTGTCCATTTGTGATAATACCCAACCCATAGTTGCGGGTTTTGAAAATAATTTATGCGTGTATATAACCAAGTCGTCAAAATCTAACAAGTTTTGTTCGTATTTTGTTTTTTGGTATATATTCGCAAAAGCCATAGATAAATCAAACAAAGCCAATGTATTATCAAAGGTTTGTTGATTCATTAAATACTGTGTAAGGGTCGAAATTCTGTTTGCTTCTTCGATTAAGAAATCGCGCTTTGAAATACAGTCACGGACGATGTTATTTGCGGTTAAATATACATTTTTGTATTTTTCAAAATCTGCACTATTTTCAATATATTGTTGTGTAATTTTAACAATATCAGTTAAGAAACCTGGTGCGTTTTTCTTTTTCGATAATTCGTCCGCCTGTTGAATGATTTTATTCAATTTTTCGATGTCAAAAGACATATCTATGGGGGTGTCCACACACAAAATCTTTTTAGTTGTTGCAATAAAATATTCGCGATATTTTTCTGGGTCATCAACAGCCAAAAAAGATGCATAATGTTTATTTAAAGACGATTGTAAATCAAACAAGAACCCTTCTGATTTCAAATCTAATATTCGGTCAAACGCATTAACAATTCTGGTTGATTGCTCGGAATCATCAAATGAAGAACTTATCATTTTTTCAAAAGTGTTCTGTAATAATGTGTTTTGAGCTGAATCTGAAATCAGTGTCCAAGATGGACTCAGGCCCGCTTCCAATGGGAAACGACGCAAAATCTCTTCGCAAAAACTGTGAATTGTTTTTATCTTTAAAATCTGTGGATTATCAATGTAAAAATAAAATATTTTTCGCGCATATGCCAAATCTTCCGCAGTGGCAGGTTTATTTACAGAAACATCAGATAATAAATCTGTTAATTGTTCGTCATCTGCCATCGACCATTTGCGTAATTCATCCAATATTTGATTGCGCATTTCGCCCGCCCCCGTTTTTGTGTATGTTAAACACAAAATGCCCGGCATATTTTCATCTAATTTATGTTGATTTCTGAATAAAATACATAACAAACGCTGGGTTAAAACAGTTGTTTTTCCAGTGCCTGCATTGGCTTGAACCCAGATATTTTTGGTTGGGTCTGCTGCTGTTAATTGATCTGGTGAAAATTTTTTATCTTTTGACATTTATACCCTTGCTTTATCGTAAATATTTTAGTATAAATTTCTCTGAACTGCAAGGGGCTTGTTTGTATCAAAATACAGGGGAAGGAATTATGAATCAAACTGTTTTAATTTTATTATCAAGTGTTACATTTTTATTTTTCGTTTCTTTGGGAATTATATTTTTTATTTCCCGCAAATCTCAAAGGGTTATGCAATCTTTATTAGATTTTATTACGAATCCAGAAACGGCAAAAATTCAAGATGCCACCCGTGTTTTACAGTTTTTATTGAAAGATGAAATTACTAAAATTGATGATAATTTCAAATCTATGGCAGATACATTGCAAAAACAAATTGCATACATAGAGCAAATTAAACAGGAATTAACCGAACATAACGATAAATTGGTTGAAACAGCCGATGATGCAACCAAAAAGATTGTTAATATGTCCCAACGCCTTGATAATACAGTTGATGGTTTGCAAACGATAGTTTCTTCTAATGGTTGGAAAGATGTTCAACAAATAACAGATGTATTTTCTGGGAATGTGGATACCCTGTTAAATAAAATCACAAGTGTTTCAGATAATGTTTCTGAAAAATCTGAAAAGATTCAAGAACAAATCAATCAATGTGTTGAATCTGAAAAGCAGATTTCCGAACAATTACAATCTTCATTTAATAATGGGGCGGAAAATATGAATAAATTGACTGAATCTGCCCAAGAATTACAGCAACATTTAACAGATTTAACAACAAATGTAACTGACGGGTTTAATAATGTTAAAACATCTGCGGGCGAATATGATGAAACTATGAAGCAAAATGATAAATTATTAAATGATTATTTAACCAAGATATCCAGTTTCACAAAACAGGCAAACAAAGAATTAACAAACCAAGTCAACAAATTAACCGAAACATCTAATCTGGTTGCGGGGGCAATTCGCTTATCTGAATCTTCTGTGGATAAAAGACAGCGTGCATTGGAAAAAACAAAAGAATCTTTGGATGAATCTATTATGAAAGTTCAAAGTTATGTTGCCAGTGTTGGCGAAGAAATGAATAATTTGAAAAAATTATATGATGATGAAGTTGGCGATTTTTCAAAAGATGTGGTCAAAGAATTGCGTGAAATATCGACAATCGCAAATACTACATTGGATAAAACTAAAACCACTGCAACAGAATTGTCCAGTACTGTGAAAGATATGGGCGATGGTGTTCAAAACGCATTGGGTCAAATGAACCAGGTTCATACACAATTGTCTGGTCAATCACAAGATTTAATAAGAATGTTTGCAGACACTATGCAACAATTACAACCTTTGTCTGAATTGATAGAAAAGTATTACAAGGCCCTGCCTGATTTATCAACTGGATCAAAGGAAATGAGTGATAATGTAGAAAAAATTGTGGAAACATTGGTTGAAAAAATCACAATGATGAAAACAACAATATCTGAATCTGTGGGGTCTATTAATGATTCTTCGTCTAAATTGGGAACATTGGCGGGACAATCCAGACAGGAAATGATAGATTTGATGGCCGATTATACCAAAGCAGTTGAAGCGATGCAGAGTTTGAATAAACAGATGATGATTGCGCGTGCGTCTGCACCTATGGAAGCAATCAAAGTTGCACCGGCCCCAAATTATAAACCTGTCAGCACGAAAGATTTCTTGACCAGCGTTGACAAGATGTTTGAAAAATTATACGAATTGTCGGTTGATTTAACGCGCTCTATCGGTACAGAAATTCCAGATGTTATATGGAAAAAATATAATGACGGGGACAGCAAGATTTTTGCCAAATGGTTGGTCAAAATGTTTGAAGCTACAAACAAAAAGCAAATACATGAATTGTTAAAATCTGATAAAGTATTTGGTTCTCAGGCGACCCAATTCATGCGCAATTTTGAAAAGATATTAAAAGGCGCAGAACAAACAAATGATGCCGAAAAGTTAAAGGCGACTTTGTTGAAAACAGATTTGGGAACAATTTATAATACGCTGCATAAAAACGCATAAAGAAAAACGGCACAGAGTGCCGTTTTTTATTAAACAAAGTTTTTATTTAGTATTTATTTTTGTGGATTTTGATTTGGATATCATGGTATCAATAAATGGTCGCAGTGCCGCGAAAACTTCGTCTGGATTCATACGTGTGCCGTCAGGTTTAATTTCGTTTACTACGGTCCAATTTTGTTTGTTTGTTGCAACAACTGCCTTGTAAACATCGGCAACATCTGTCAGCAATTTTAAATCATTTTCATGAATATCTGGTTTGCCATTTTGATATGCTTTTAAACCATCATTACGCATAGAATAAGATATTTCTGCTGGTAAATACAAATAAACGTTATGATCAGGGCGAATAATTCCCATTTGATTAAATTCCATATCTTCCAGATGTGTAATTTTTTCGTTCCATTGATTTCGTGGTAATTTTGCGATGGAATAAACATTACTGTAAGTATAACGGTCGAATACAACCCATTTGCCCATATCAACCCATTGTTTGATTTTGTTTGTGTGGGCTTGACGGTCCAGTGCATAAGGCAACATAGTATATTCTGCGGGTAAATCACGTGTAGCCCCAAATTCTCCGTTAAGATAACGTTTTATAAATTGTCCCCAATACGCGTTATATTGTGGAAAATCAAGTGTTTCAGTGGCTATGCCTTTGTTGTTCAAATAATCGACAATTTTCATTACTTGGGTATGTTTGCCGGCTTTGTCTGCGCCTTCTACTGCTATAATCATAATAATCCCCTTATGTATCAATAAAAGCCCGTGTTAAACGGGCCTTTGATTTTAATCTTCCAAGAAACTACGTAATTTGCGTGCGCGTGTTGGGTGTTTCAGTTTGTTCAAAGCCTTTTGTTCGATTTGACGGATACGTTCACGGGTAACCCCAATATATTCGCCAACCTCTTCCAAAGTGCTGGTTTTGTTTGTGCTCATACCGAAACGTTGACGCAACACAGTTTCTTCTTTTGGATCTAATTCAGATAAAATCTGGGTAACAATCTTACGCAGATTCTTCTGGGCTGCAGATGTAAACGGATTTTTAGCTGTTTCGTCTGCAATAATTTCGATTCTGGAACTGTCGTCTTCGGTGCCGACTGGTGCTTCCAAAGATATAGGTTTCAAATTAACCTTCATTGCTTTATGGATTTTATCCACTGGCAAATAGATAATCTTGGACAATTCTTCTGCGGTTGGTTGACGACCATATTTGTGCATAAATTGACGAGAAGCACGTTGTATTTTGTGTATGTTATCAATCATATGCACAGGAATTCTAATCGTACGTGCCTGGTCTGCTATACTGCGGGAAATACCCTGTTGAATCCAGTTTGTAGCATAGGTTGAAAATTTATTACCCAAACGATAATCGAATTTATCAACCGCTTTCATCAAACCGATATTTCCGTCTTGAACCAAATCAGAGAAATCCAGACCCAAACCACGATTGCTGGATTTTTTAGCAAATTTGATAACCAGACGTAAATTGGCTTCTATCATTTCGCGCTTTGCACGGGCAGCTTCGCTTTGGCCGCGGCGAACCAATTCTACAACTTTTTTGTATTCGGATGTTGGTTGACCTGTTTCTTTTGCGATAGCAGCGATATCATCTTGGATTTTTAAAACATCGTCTTGATGTTTCTTGGCGAAGTTTTGCCATGCAACACTTTTGTTTTTCGCCAATTTCTTTATCCAATTGCGGTTCAATTCATTGCCAACATATTCGGCCAAGAAATCTTCACGTTTGATTTTGCAAGCCAAAGCCAGACGCAACATTTTGCCTTCCAATCCCATCAGCAATTGGTCGCATTGAGTCAACTTTTCCATAATTTCTGCGATTCTGTCGTCGTTCAGGCGGATTTTGCCGACATATTCGAACAATTCCAAACGTGCTTTGGTATATTTCTTTTCCAATGCGTCATCAGGTTTAGATGAAGTCAACAGATTTTCCAAACGTTTGGCCTGCAGTTTTTGCATGCCAGAGAATATGCGTTTAATTTTTGTGAACAAATCAGTTATCATTGGCAACAAAGATTCTTCCATTACTGGAATTGGCACACCAGAAGAACTGCGTTGAGAATCATCTTTCTTGGTTTCATCATCCAAATCTTCATTTTCTTCTTCGTCATCTTCATCTGTTGCGACTGATTCTTCCAAATCATCTAAATCTTCGTCATTTAAATCATCAACTTGGTCTAAGCCCTTGGATTTCAAAGTGTCATTCAACACAGCCAAAGATTTTTGTTCAGATTCACTGGAATACATAACTTCCAAATTGATTATATGGCGCAGACGAATATCGCCGTTTTCCAATTGTTGAAACCAATTCAACATGGCTTGAATTGTCATAGGGCTTTCGCACAAACCATAAACCATCAAACGAGATGCGGCTTCGATACGTTGTGCAATAGCAATTTCGCCGGCAGCGGTCAACAATTGAACTGTTCCAATTTGTTTCAAATAAGATTGAACAGAATCTTGAACGCCCAATGCCAAATTACCGATATTACTGCGTTCCAATTGTTTTGCATAATGTTCGTAATCTTCGTCATTGACGTCAACTTGTTCGGCATCAGCATTTAACAAATCGCGGGGTTTATCGCGATTGTAATTTTCGTCATCTTCTTCGTAGTATTTTTCCAGATCGCGTGAAAAACTGTTGCTGTCAGTTTCTAATACTTCCAAACCCAAATCTTGTTTAAAGAATTCCAGAACTTCATCTTGTTCTTCGTCTGGGACTTCGTCTGCATGGATAGCGGCATCAAAATCCATTTTGGATAAATACCCTATTTCAGTGGCAGAAATTGCCAATTCTTTCAAACTTTCTGGTAAAGAATCTATCAGTAATCTTGTCGCTTCGTCTAGTTTTTTTGCCATGAAAAAACCTTTGATTTTATTTGGTGGAACGGTGAATAAAAATTATTTGTGTGTTCTTTGTGCTTTGGCAACTGCATCATGCAAAGCAGATTCAGAAACCAACCCTAAAACCAATGGACTTTGCACAGAAATCGCAGAATAAGATTTATGTGTTTTGTTGCGGATAGAAGCCACAGTTGGATTTGTACTGCGCATCAAACGAGCAACCTGACCATCTGATAATTCTGGATAATTTTTAAGAATCCACAAAATACCACCCAAACGGTTTTGACGGTGAATTTTTGGCGTATAACCAACACCCTTTTTATTTTGTGCCTTTTGTGCTTTCACAATTTCTTCACGCAAAACCAATCTGGCAGATGGGTCTGCTTCACATCTTTGAATATCTTCGCGGGTAATTTGACCGTTGATAATTGGATTCAACCCTTGGATTTTATTAGATTCAGCATCAGCCAAATTTTTAACTTCCAATTCGTGTAATCCGCAGAATTCGCCGATTTGTTCGAATGTCAAAGCGGTGTTTTCAATCAGCCACAAGGCTGTAGATTTAGGCATGTATGGGTAATTCATGAATATTCCTCTTTTAAGACGTGTTCGTAATATAGCACAAAACGTGCTATATTCAAGCGCTTTTTTATAAAAAATTTATTGTTTTTTTACCAATTTGAAACCGTCGACGGTATCCATGACTGTCCATCCCGCATTATCGATTTGATTACGCAGTTCATCGGCCGTGGCAAAATCACGTGATTTCTTGGCTTCCAGACGTTTTTGTGCCATGTTTTTGATTTCTTCTGGTGCGTCAGCAGATTCCAAATCATGTAATTTTTTCGCGTTTTCAACCAGATTCAATCCTAACAAATCATCAACAAAATTCATCAAATCCAATTTTGTCGCATTATTTACGGTTTTGTCTTTCAATAAATCTTGGACAGCAACCAAAGATTCTGCGGTTTTCAGGTTGTCTGAAACAGGTGCCAAAATCTTGTCATGCCATTGTTGATACAAATCTTGGTCAATTTCGCCGGAATTATCATTCATTAAATCTGCGATTTTGCGAACCAGATTTTTATAACCTGCGGCTGCTGATTCCAATGCTTCGAATGAGAAAGCCAGTTGAGATTGGAAATGCCCCAAAACAATCCAATAACGATAAATAATTGGGTCTATGTTGCGATTGCGAACGGCGTCCATACCCAAAAATTCGCCCTTGGATTTAGCCATTTTATCGCCACTTTTATCAAGCAAAAAGCTGAAATGTACCCAATAATGTACCCATGGTTTGCCAACAATTGGTTCAGATTGTGCAATTTCGTTTGTGTGATGAACGCGTGATAAATCTTCGCCACCGGTGTGAATATCAAAATGTTCGCCCAACAATTTCATGCTCATAACACAGCATTCAGTATGCCATCCCGGAAAACCAACGCCCCATGGGGAATCCCATTCCATTTGGCGTTTGACATCTTTTGGTGAATATTTCCACAAAGCAAAATCGGTAGGATTGCGTTTTTCGTTGTTAAATTCAACGCGTGCCCCCGCCCTTTGCCCAGACAAAGAACCACCGGTTAATGCACCATAATCTAAAAATTTAGATGTGTCGTAATAAATACCGTCATTTGGAATTTCATAGGTATAACCCAACTTTTCCAATTTTTGAATCAATTCGATCTGTTCTGTTATATATTCGGTTGCACGTGGCATATCGGTTGGACGCATATTGTTCAAATCGTCCATATCGCGTAAAAATTCATCCAAATAGAATTTAGCAATATCCCACACAGATTTATGATCGCGTGCGGCACCCTTTTCCATTTTATCTTCGCCGGAATCGTCATCTTCATTTGTCAAA
>JAKSTB010000040.1 GCA_024402815.1 Alphaproteobacteria bacterium
GATTTCAAGAATAGATGTTTTACATTTGGAAACTCAAGCCCCCATGTCATTGCGAGCGCAGCGTGGCAATCCAGGTCTGTTATGTCCCAACCGATTTTTTATTGATTTTTTTTAAATATCTATTACAATAATGTATTATGATTAAACAGTTTGTATTTTTTACAAATATCTTGCATCACGCCCGCATGGGTGTGTGTTTCTAGCGGCTATATATTTTTTTATGTGTGATAACTGTTTATAATAACAGTATTTAAGATTTAACCATTTAATAACCATAGGAATAAAAAAATGGATTTAAAACCAACAAAACCTTTGTCGGGTTTCATAGAATTGTTACCAGCACAACAACGTTGCTTTGACGAATGTTCAAGTCGTATGTTGAAAGTGTTGCGTGAATGTGGTTTTTCAATGCTGGATTTGCCGGCCATTGAACGTGCAGAGGTATTGACAGACAAAGATAATTGGGATGAAATCGAAACACAAATGTTTCTGTTTCAATACGGCGATACAAAAATGGGATTGCGTTATGACGGAACGGTTGGACTGTCGCGCTATGTCGCTGGTCATTTGAATGATTTGACTTTCCCATTTCGTGCCAGTCAATTTTCAAAACGTTATCGCGGGGAACGTCGTCAACGTGGTCGTTATCGCGAATTTTATCAAATGGACATGGATATTATGGGTATCAATACTCTGTCCACAAATTATGATGCAGAAATTATCTCTGTGATTCAACGCACTTTGAATTCTGTGTCCGAATTTATCGGCGATAATTATGTCCGCATTGGCAGTCGTCCTTTCTGGGATGCGTTGTTCGATTGGTTGGAAATGAACGCAGAACAAAAGAAAGCGGTTTTCGTTTTGATTGACAAGAAAGACAAAATGGAACCAGCTGAATTTGTTGCTGGTATTGCAGATACTTTGAATAATCCTGAAAAAGAACAGGCGATACATTCTGTTTTCGAAAACGGGTACGATGGATTGCAAAATAAAACAGAAGCATTAGATTCTGCGATTGCAGAGATAAATGGCTTTATGCAGACTTTGTCCTTTATGGGCGTTAAAAACGCAAAAATCGATTTGTCTGTGACGCGCGGTTTGGCTTATTACACTGGTTTGGTATTTGAATTTGGTTTAACCAATTATCCAGAGTTAGGGACAGCGGCCGGCGGTGGTAGATATGCTGATTTGGTTGGCAAATTTTCCAAAACCAAAATTATTGGTGTTGGCGCTGCTATCGGTTTCTCCAGAATATTTGTCGCTTTGATGGAAATGGGCAAAATCGATTTATCCCAATTTGAATCAGGTACTGATGTTGCAGTATTGGTTATGGGCGATAAAAACGTGCCATATGCTATGTCTGTATTGAACGCTTTAAGAGATGAAAAAATTGCATCTGTGGCATATTTAGATACCGACAAAAAATTCAAAAACCAAATTGAATACGCTGATAAAATTATGGCGAAATTTAGCATGATTATTGGTGATGACGAAGTTGCAGGCAACAAAGTTGCTTTGAAAAACATGGCGTCCGGTAATCAAGAAATTTTGTCTGTGTCAGATGCTATCAAAGTCATCAGGGGTTAATCATGATTATTGAACAAAAATTACACGATATTCAAACACACGCAAAAGATATTGAAACCAAAATGAATTCTGGGGAAATTTCTGGCGATGAATTAACAAGATTGTCAAAAGAATATTCCCAGATGTCAGAGGTTTTGCCACTGATAGATAAATATTTGCAAACCCAACAGGGTATCAAAGATGCAACAGAAATGTTGAATGATCCTGAATTAAAATCTATTGCGGCAGAGCAATTGGACGAATTAAATCATGCGTTGCCTGATTTGGAACGTGATTTACAGATTGCTTTGTTGCCACGCGATGATGCGGACGATAACAGTGTTATTATGGAAATTCGCGCAGGGGTAGGTGGTGAAGAATCTGCATTATTCGCAGGTGATTTGTTCAATCAATATAAATCTTATGCTCTGAGACATGGTTGGAAAATCGAAATCATCGAAGAAAACGCAACTTCACTTCGCGGATATAAAGAAATCATTTTTAAAATCGACGGTGTTGGTGCATATGCGCGCATGAAATTTGAATCTGGAATACACCGTGTTCAACGTGTTCCTGAAACAGAAGCGGCAGGTCGTATTCATACATCTGCTGCGTCTGTTGCTGTGATGCCAGAAGCAAAAGATATCGACGTTGTTATCGAAGATAAAGATATTCGTATTGATGTTTATCGTGCTTCCGGGGCAGGTGGACAACACGTTAACAAAACAGATTCTGCGATTCGTATAACCCATTTCCCAACGGGTATTGTTGTAACATGTCAAAACGAACGTTCCCAATTACAGAACAAAGCAACCGCAATGGCTGTGTTGCGTTCTCGTTTGTATGAAAAACAACGCAACGAACAAATGAACGCTTCGAACGCATCACGTCGCAGTATGGTTGGATCTGGTGATCGCAGTGAAAAAATCAGAACCTATAATTTCCCAGAACAACGCGTAACCGATCACCGTATCAAATTAACTTTGTATAAATTGGACGATATTTTGGCAGGTGGCGAAGGATTGGATGAAATGATAGATGCTTTGATTTCTGCTGACCAATTGGAAAGATTGGCAATAATGGAATAATGTTTTTATGGGAAACGATGATAAGAAAACCGTCTGTGCAGATTCGAAAGATTTACAAGGAATTGGTTGGTGACAGACAGTATTGGTAAAAAAACGACCCGTTCGGGTCGTTTTTGTTTTAGAATAAATATTTCGCTTTTATATTGCCGGTCCATCCGTCAAACCCACCAATTTGTTTTTGAATCGAGCCAGTAAATGTAAAGTTTTTGTAATTATATTCTACATCTGTGCTGATTTCGGTGTAATTGTCAACAGATATGCCGTCTGTGGCGATATTGTTTATATAAATATCATGTGCACGATTAAATGTTGCGACATATTTCACAGACATTGCACCAAACCAATTATCTACGATGTTTTTTACCAATCTTGCAGATGGGGCAACATTCAAGAACATAGAATTTTTAGATGTAACCGTTTGTCCGCCAATGTATAAATCATCCGATGAAACCCATGTATATCCTGCATATATGCCCGGTTGGAAATAGAGTGTATTATCTATTTTCAATCTTACATGTGCATCCATTGCAACATTGAACCATGCGTTGTTAAAATTAATGTGTTCTTGTTTATTATTCACAGATCCATTGTTTAACAACAGACCTGCATCAAATTGTTTGTAATTATATTTGGCAAATATTCCCAATGCATTTCCATAAGTGTCTGTTCCAATAGTATTACCACTGATTCCTGCACCAAAAGCACCGAAAGATAAATCACCATATTTCAAATTTAAATCTTTGGTTGTTGTGCCAAATCCAAATAAATTATATCTGGTTCTGGCAGTTGTATGATTTGAATAATGTACGTTGGAATTTATATGTTTCACATCTATCCAAATGTTTTTTAATAGTTGTCCTTTTGGGGAACGACTGGCCAATGTGGCGGAATTATCAAAACCGTCGCCACCATATTCGTTCAAACGATTCATAGTCCCATATTCATTTATTTTTTTGAAAAAATCAGATAAATTTTCGGCATTATGTGTAAATGATATAATTTGTTCCGACAACATATTTATACTTATTGCAGATGCATTATTAACCCACCCAGGTGTTGCATTTGCAGAACATACGAATACAGATGTTAACAAAAAAGCAGTTGTAAAGATTTTTTGATTGGACATATTAAATTCTCTTTTTTCTTGGTTATATGTGTATTATATCACATTTTTATGACTTTTGTGAAATTTTTATTGTCAGCTTTATTATTTTTATATACAATGATTTGCATGAGAACAAAGATAAAAATAGAGTTGGATAAACCTATTGTTATGGTTGGTTTAATGGGGGCAGGCAAGACCAGTGTAGGTCGTGCATTGGCCAGAAATCTTGGGATTCCCTTTGTTGATTCTGATAAAGAAATTGAAAAAGCTGCGGGGTGCAGTGTCATTGATATTTTTGCTATGTATGGTGAAAAAGAATTTAGACGCGTAGAAGAAAAAGTTATCGAACGATTAATTGAAACGCCACCTTTAGTCAAAGTGATATCAACGGGTGAAGGTGCATTTATAACAGATGCTGTGCGTGAGATGGTTTTGAACAAGGCGTTATCTGTGTGGTTACGCGCAGATTTAGAATTGTTGGTTAAACGGACTAATTTCAGACAGACTCGTCCACAGTTATTAAACACAAACAGTCGTGAAATATTGGCCCAGTTAATCAAAGAAAGATATGATACATATGCTTTGGCAAATATCATGGTTGAAACAAGAGATGAGAATATTCATAAAACTTTGAATAAAGTTTTAGGCGCAGTTGAACAATACAAACAAAACAAGGAGACAAAAAAATGAAACTGTTATCAGAATTTAAAACATTTATAAGCAGAGGTAACGCAATCGATATGGCTGTTGGTATCATCGTAGGTTCTGTGATGACCAGCGTTGTTAATTCTTTGGTTAAAGATATTATTATGCCACCAATAGGATTGTTAATCGGCGGAATTGATTTTTCTCAATGGTTCTTTGTTTTGAGTGGGGGCGAATCTGGTGCAACATATACAACTATGGAGGCGGCCCAGGCAGCAGGTGCAACTACTTTGAATTTGGGAACATTTTTGAATACGGTTGTCAGTTTCTTGATAACAATGTTCGCTATATTCATATTTGTGAAGATTGTTAATTCGGCACGTGCAAAACAACCTGTGAAAACAAGAGCATGTCCATATTGCCAACAATCTATCAGCAAATTGGCTACTAAATGCCCATATTGTTGTTCTGATGTTCAACCAGAACAAATAGAATCTGTTGTTGAACCAGAATTGTACAAGAAAGTAAAAAATTTAATTTTAAAAGATAAGAAGCCTTCTATTTCTTATATTCAACGCCGTTTGGGTATCGGTTATAACAAAGCGGCAAACATGATGGATAAAATGGAAGCTGATGGAACCGTCAGTGCGCCAGATTCCACAGGTCAGCGCAAGATTTTAAGCAAGAAAAAATCCAGTAAAAAATAAATCTACACAATAATTAAAAAAACGCCCAAAAATAGGGCGTTTTTATTTCAAATATTTTTTCACTTTGTTTAACGACCAGAATAACAATGTGGTCATAAGTAATGTGAAAATCATTGTTGGTTCCATTCCAAAATTATCCAACAATAATTTTGCGCATGATAACATTACTGCACCAAACACAGTTCCAACCATTGCACGCGTTGATAATACTGTGCCACGTTCTTTTGAATCTATGTCGTGGTGAATCAAAGTGTTATATTGCAGATTATTTAATATTCTGATTGCCGGAACAATCGCCATAATTGCACAGGCGGGATAAATAATCATCATGTTCGTTGTATTTAATACAATCAATGTTAATACTGCGCCCAAAATTATAGAAAATATCGTCAATAAAGATACTGTCTTTTCGCCCAATTTTGCGCAAATTTTATATGCGAATTTTGAAAAAACAATGCACGAAAATTGATTGATGCCGAAATATACGCCGAACAGAGCCAGTGGAATATGGGCTGATTCCATAACTGGCTGTAATATCCACAATAAAATGATTGTAAATCCGCCAAACAGGGCCGGAAACAATATAAAATTGCGTAATTTTGGATTTTTCAAAGTGTTATATGTAATACCAACTACATCGGCTATGTCCGATTTGTTCTTTGCTTTTTTGCGTTTAACTTCGGTCAATTCCGGGATAAACAATAACAGCCCAATTGTTATGAGACAAAGCAGGGCTTCTGTCCATAAAATCGCAGAACCACCGATAATTGGGAATAAAATTCCGCCCAATATGGCCGCACTAAAAGATGCTGCTTGACTGTAAGTGGTAATAGAACCAAATTCTTTCAAGAAATTTTTTTGTGCGTTATCGCGTTTTAATAAATCGTATGTGTATGCTTCCAAAGTGCCAGAGAACAGGGCGCTGGCAACCCCTAAAATTGCTTCGCCCAATACGATTTGCCAGAAACCATAAGCCATTGCCAATGTGGCATAACCAAACATATGGACAATTACACCCAGAATCAAAATGCGCCGGCGGGAAAATCTGTCCGATAAATAGCCAGACGGTATTTCAAACAAGAACGCAGAAACGCGGAACAGGGCTTGGATAAGGAAAAAATCGCCAACGGTGATGCCTTTCTGGGTATATACCAAAACGATAACAGGGGCGATCATCATAAAGAAATTAAAAAACCAACCAAATCTTAATAAATTTAAAGTTCTTGCCACAGAGCGATGCGTATCTTTGTTTTTCTTCATTTCTTTTTTCCTTTTGGCTTCAATTATATCATAATCAGGAATCTTTTTCTATATTTTCAATTTTCCCCAGGGCAGTTGATTTTATATATTATAAAAAGGCGTATAATATATATTATGTATAGTTTGCTGTCGTAAACGTATACATAATATTAACAAATAATTATATTTACTGTCGTAGACGTATACATAATATTAGCAAATAATTATATTTACTGTCGTAGACGTATACATAATACATGTATTATGTTTGTTATCGTAAACGTATACATAATATTAACAATCATCAAACAAACATATAATAATTGGTTAATTATATTTATTGTTCCTGGGCTGAACGTGTATAAACGTATACACGATTATATTATTTGTTTCTGGAAATCATCTTAACATATGGTTCTGTGTTTTCTATTAGCGACCAGAATTTTATAAATCATATATTTGTATGCTCATCTCGCTGAAAATCGATTGAATAAAAATTTTATGAAAACAGCCCTTTTGCTGTCAGCTAGCAAAATTTCATAAAGCATATATTTGTATGCTCAGGTCGCTGAGAATCGATTGGGTAAATTTGTACATATGTGGGTTTGAGCGAAAAATTGGTAAAATTCGCCCTGATTTGTGTGGTTGATGATGCTATGAAATGGCGGATTTCTGCGGTTTGTAGCGGTTTTTGTGATTGGAAAATTATTCAAATTTTTATAAAAATTGTCAAAAAATGCCAAATTTCTGCGGTTTTTATGATTTTGTGTGTTTTTGATGATTAACTAATTATATTTAGCGTTGGATAATGATACATAAATGCAATCATATAATCACAGAATTTGACAATTTTGACAAACAACCCCTATTTTTTATAAAAAGTTGACAAAAAATTATTTAGTGATTTTAATGTCTTGTTTGTATTTTTTGTCGTGCTGTGCCCCTATAAAAACTTGATTTTTTGTGTATGGTAGTATAGAATTCTTGTGATTTTTATAACCCAAAAGGCTCTATTATGGCAGACGATATCAAAAAAATACTTGAACGCGAAGCAAAATGGCAAAAACGTTGGCGTGATGAACGCGTTTTTTCGATAAAAGATGATGGTTCAAAACCCAGATTTTATAATTTGGTGGAATTCCCCTTTTTGTCTGGTGCGGGAATGCATGCCGGTCATATGTTGAATTACAGCGGTATGGATGTTATGGCACGTTTTCGTCGTCATTTGGGTTATGACGTGTTGTTTCCTATGGGGTTTGATGCATTGGGTATTGCTGCTGAAAAATATGCGGCCAAGGTTGGTAAACACCCTGCTGATGTTGCAAAAGATTTGGTCAAGGGTTATTCAGAAATAATTGATCGTGTTGGTTGGTCTGTGAATCCTGAAACACGTGTTGCTACATCTGATCCTGAATATATAAAATGGACACAATGGATGTTTATTCAGTTTTTCAAAGCCGGGTTGGCTTTTAAATCTGAATTGCCTATGAATTGGTGTCCAAATTGCAAAACTACATTTACAAACGAAGAATTGGAAGATAACAAATGTCCAAGATGCCAAGGTGTAATTGAAAAGAAAGAAAAATTACAATGGAATTTGGCACTGTCTAAATATGCAGAAAAATTGCTGGATGGTTTGAAAGATTTAGATTTTGACGACAGAATCAAGAAAGATGAAATCAATTTGATTGGTAAATCAAATGGTGCCGATGTTGATTTTCGTGTTGGCGATGATGTTATGACTATTTATACAACACGTGTTGACACTATATTCGGTGTGACATTCTGTGTTATTGCGCCTGAACATAAATTGTTAAGAAAATGGTTGGATTCAGGTCGTATTGAAAACAAAGAAGAAGTCGAAAAATACATCAAAGATTCTGCTGCAAAAACAGAAATCGAAAGAACTGATGCGACCAAGGAAAAAACCGGTGTTGAATTAAAGGGAATCAAAGCAATAAATCCATTTACAAATACGGAAATTCCTGTGTTTACATCTGATTATGTGTTGGTAGATTATGCATATGGAACGATTATGGCGGTGCCTGCAC
>JAKSTB010000041.1 GCA_024402815.1 Alphaproteobacteria bacterium
TGTTTTTGGTACCCGTTGCCCTAAAACTGTATGACTGCGCAGGGTATCTATGTCGCCCAATATGCGTGCAATATCACGTTTTATAACTTTACGTTGCCCGATGGGGCGGGCCTTGATAATTTTGGTTAATTCAACCGCCTGTTTTTCATATTTTGGAATGTCGTGAATTCTGGTTACCACATCCATAATGCGTTTTGCCGCATAATCAGTCATATTTGGGTTATCAAGGTGTTGTTTAATAATCTTTATACACAATGGCGCTTTGGTATTTGTTGTATCGACAACGAAAAACAAAGAGCTGAACAAAGATTCTAAATCTGTGTCAGGTTTGTTTGCAAAATCAACTAAAGCAGATGAAATTTTTGTCCGCAAAGATGGAATTTGAAAATACAATCTGCCAAATATTTTAATCAAATATCCACTTTGCTGTGGCGGTAAAAATATAATTTTATCGATAAATGCCTTTGCTTCATCCAATGGTGATTTAGATATTAAACACCAAACGGCTTTTGACATTTTATTCAGGTATTTATTCACATTCAAAATCAGGAAATTAAACATCCATTTATTAAAAATACTGAATTTTTTCATCATAGAATAAATTAAATTGCTGTGGTCCAAAACAAAAGTTGGATGTGTTCTTAACATACGTTTAATTGAAACTATGATGTCTGGATATTTTAATTGCATCACCAGTGTTTCATATGTTTTAAATGCACGTGGTAAATCATCGGCAGATTTAATTTCGTGTTCATCCAGCAATTTATAAAATTTATTCAGCGCTGCTTTAACAGGGGCAGATTTATCTGATTTAACACGGATTAATTCTATTAAACTTTTATTTACGCTGTCCATATTTTCCCCGTCAACAGTTAATTGATGCATAAATTATATCATAAAAAGCCCAATTTATAAATAAAATTTGATTTTTCAATAACTTACGTTATAATCGGCGAAACAAAGAGATTTAGATATATGAGACTAACTTTTGATCTGGACAGTGTTATTTTTGATTTGAACGCATTGATGAAAATTGCTTTCGAAGAACGCGGACAGGAATATATTTACCCAACAAATTGGGATATGAACAAATGCTATACACCTGAAATTGCGGCCAGAATGGATGAATTATTCCAAGATGACAGGTTATATCAAACACCTCTGTTGGATACTAAAATGCCATATATTTTGAACAGTTTGATGAACAGACCAGGTTGGGAGGTTTTGTTCGTCACAGAACGTGTTTTGAAACAACCTGAAAAATCATATATGCAATTGAAAAATGCGGGCATAAATTGTACTTATGAACAAATATATGATCAAATTGGGTTCAAATCAGACATATTGAAAGGGATAAAACCTGATGTTCATTTTGATGATTCCCCGATGGTTGTTTCTGGATGTTTAAAGAAAAATGTACCTGTGGTTATGATAAGTAATAAAACAACACCATATAATCATTATTTGCGAAACCAGGTCATACATTATAGCAGTTTAAGAAAGGCTTTGTTGTATACGGGCATTTACCCAGACAGCATAAAAAGATAAATAAAAAACCGCCGTTTTGGCGGTTCTTTTATTTGCTGATGAAAATGATTTCATTACCCATCATTTGAGCAATCAATTTATGTGCACTTTTAACCTTTTTCAGTTTGCCATTTGGTTGATGCCAATTAGTATAGTTTTGAATAATCTGGTAAGAAACAGGTTGTCCGACCAATTCATCAAATGTATTTTGAATTTTTCTGGCGCCCAGTTCTGGTTTGTATCCTTGGTTTATGATGAAATTTTTAACATCATCATTGATAACAAAATTCACATTGTGATCTTGTTTTAATGTTGTGGATAATTCGGAAACTAAACGATTTACAATGTCCATCAACACAGGTTTAGATAACGCATTGAATTTTACTATTCTGTTTATACGACCCAGGAATTCAGGCATGAAAATTTTACTGATTCTTTCTTCATCCACGCGTACCTCTGGGACAGATGCGTTATTGCCGTATCCCATTGGTTTGTCATAGACACTGCCGGCATTGCTGGCCAAAATAATGATAGTGTTTTTGAAACTGATATCATCGCCATAATTGTTGGTGCAGGTACCTTGGTCAAAGATTTGTAATAAAATCTTTTGAACATTTGGGTGGGCTTTTTCAAATTCATCAAACAACACCACAGAGCAGGGGTTTTTGCTGACAAAGTTTGTTAATTTGCCGCCTTCTTCGTATCCAACGTAACCTGGGGCACTGCCCATTAAACGTGAAATATCAATATCTGTTTGATATTCGTTCATATTTAATGATGTAAATTTTCTGCCCAATAATTCTGCAATTGTTTTGGCTGTTTCTGTTTTGCCAACACCGCTGGGGCCCAAGAATAACATCACAGATTGTGGGCGTTTCAAACTGTGGTTTGGTAACACATATGAACAAACCAAAGTATCAGATACCTGTTTAATGGCATCTTGTTGACCGAATACACGACCATTGATATCTTTTTCCAAATCTAACATACGAACATGTTCATCTTTTGCAACCATATTTTCAGGGACATTGAAATTATCAGTCAACGCTTTGATTATATGTTTTTTAGAACATTTTGGATATTTCTGGCCCGCTTCAACAGGTTCTTTTGATGCCAACACACAAACATAATCTAATAAATCGATAGCTTTGTCTGGGAAACATCTGTCGTGGATAAAACTGTCGGCTTTGCTGACAATTTCTTCCAAAATATCTGCTGGAATTTGAACATGAAATCTTTTTGTAAATTTAGGGGTCAACTTTTTCAATATAGCCACAGTTGTTTTGGCATCTGGTTCTGGAATATCAATTTTATTAAATCTGCGATTGAAAGCCTTATCACGCATTTTTCTGTATTCATCATCAGTTGTTGCGCCAATAATACGAATGTTTTCATCATTCAAATATGGTTTCAACATATCGCTGATGTTTTCTTCTTCGTTTGAACCAGTTACCAAAGAATGAATTTCATCTATGAATAAAATGCAATTATTATCTTTTGCATAATTCATCAATTCAAGAATATTTTCTTCTAAATCGCCACGATACAA
Organism: Alphaproteobacteria bacterium; assembly: GCA_024402815.1. Classification (GTDB taxonomy): domain Bacteria; phylum Pseudomonadota; class Alphaproteobacteria; order Rs-D84; family Rs-D84; genus Enterousia. Next base: position 3,077 of record JAKSTB010000041.1, read on the forward strand.
AGTACCTGCCATCAATTCAGTAACATTAAAAGACAAAATCTTTTTTCCCTTTAACAATGGGTGTGATAAATTATGGGAAATGTTATATGCCAAACCTTCGACCAGGGCGGTTTTACCAACGCCTGGTTTACCAACCAAAATGACATTGTTTTTGTTCATTTTTAGCAAATTATTTTCCATCAAACCAATTTCGCGGTCGCGGAAAAATATAGGACTGCGCTTTAATTTTTTTGTTTTTTCTGTTAAATCATTTCCAAATATTGACAAATCATTATCGGCAACATCACTTAAGTTTGGTTCTTTGTTTTGCTCGTCTTTTTTATTGTTGCCTTTCTTCTTGGTAACTAATTCGCCTTTTGCGCCTTCGGGCATCAGCCAATCAGGCGTTGGTGGTGTGTCAAAATTTTCTTGTTTGTTTTCTTTTGATTGGGCTTTAGTTTTCTTTTTGTCTGATGTGTATTTATTTAACACAGGATCAATAAATTTATGCAAATCAGATGCAAGTTCATCTTCTGAAATCAAACTTTTAACGCATTGTTTAAATACTTCTACGTTGTCGTCATTTTCTTCCATTTGATTCAATATTTGGGTCGCAGAATCTACATATTCAATAGGAATGTTCGATATTTTATTGTTTGCTTTGACATATTCGTCCAATGCTTTGGTCATATCTTTTTGGAAAAATTCTACTTCCGTAGCGTCAGGCATAATATCTTGTAAATATTTGCGAACAGAAAGACTTTTTGCAATCAAAATACTTTGAATCATCAAAGGTGTCATAAACACACAGCGGTGATGAAAATAATGTTTCATATATTTTTTGATGTCGTTTTTAGATAAATTCTGTTTTTGATTTGGTTCCATTATGACTTAATCTTTTGTCTGTTGTGTTTAACAATAGCACTATTATATTATTTGTCAATATGTTATTCTTGCATTTTATTTAGATGTGTAATATATTTCAACCATAGTTAATTTTATGCAGAATCAAAGGAAGAAAATATGGCAAAATTAGATAAAATAAAAATAAAAAAATTGATGGACACAGTCGTTCCATCTGGATACGAACAAGAAATCGTTAAATTATGGGTTAACGAAGCAAAAAAAATCACAAAAGATGTATATGTTGATTCTGTGGGATCTGCCCATGCGATAATCAATCCAAACGCGCCATTTAAAATTATTGTCGCGGGCCATTGTGATGAAATCGGCTTGGTTATAAAAAGCATTTCTGACAAAGGTTTTCTGCGTGTTGGTAATATTGGTGGTTGGGATGCACAAGTTGTTGTCGGTCAACATGTTATTATAAACACCAAAAAGGGAAAAATCCGCGGGGTTATAGGTAAAAAACCTATTCATTTGATTGAAGATGTCAAAGCTGCTTCTAAATTAAAGGATTTATACGTGGATATTGGTGCCACAGACAGAAAAGATGCCGAAACTATGGTTGAAATCGGTGATGTCATGGTCATGGACCAGGGCTATCTGGAATTGGCAAATAATCGTTTTGCCTGTCGTGCATGTGATAACAAGGTTGGCACTTTTGTAGCATTGGAGGTATTAAAGGGGCTGGCTGGTAAAAAATTACCTGTGTGTGTCGAAGCAATCGCATCAACCCAGGAAGAAATTGGTTGTCGTGGTATTACCGCGGCGGCGTATCTGGCAAATGCAAATGTTGGTTTTATTGTGGATACAACATATACAGATGATACACCAGATTCATCACCAAATTATGATTTAAAGATTGGCAAAGGCGTTGCGATTGGTCGTGGACCACACGTCAATGCTAAATTGTTTGAATTGTTGAAAGACACCGCCAAAGCAAAGAAAATTGCGTATCAAATCGAAGCATCTGGCAACGCATATGGCACAGATACAGACAGATTCCAATTAACGCGTGGTGGTGCGGTTTCTTCGTTAATCAGTATTCCATGTCGTTATTTGCATTCGCCATCTGAAACATGTTCATTTGACGATATCCAAGCTTCCATAGATTTATTGGTTGAAACAATATCAAAAATCACACCTAAAACTGATTTCAGTTTCATTTAATATCAAAAGGGGATTTATATGCCACGCGTTTCTATAGTATTACCTGTCTGGAATGGTGAAAAGTTTTTACCGGAATCTGTAAATTCCGTGATAAATCAAACTTTTACAGATTGGGAATTGATAATCGTAAATGATTGTTCCACAGATAACACTTTGGAAGTGGCAAAACAATTAGCCAAAATGGATAAACGTATTCATGTTTATTCTAACGATGTTAACAAAAAGTTACCTGCGACATTAAATGTTGGTTTTTCCCATGCGGTTGGGGAATATTTAACCTGGACCAGTGATGATAACATTGCAAAGCCAAATTGGTTGGCTGTTTTGGTTGATTATTTAGATAAAAATCCGGATGTTGATATGGTGTCCGCGACTATGGATTACATAGATGAAGATGGTAAATTTTTATTCAGTACCAAACTTTCAACTACACCTGCGACATTAGCATACAGATGTAATGTCGGGGCTGCGTTTATGTACAGGCGGCAAATTGCTGAAATCGTTGGCGAATATGATGAATATACATTCTGTGCCGAAGATTATGATTATTGGTGTCGTATCGCATTAAATGGAAATGTTGCATACATACCAGACAATATATATCTGTATCGAACAAATTCACAATCTTTAACCGCCCAGCAACAACCAAGAATCAAACAAAAAACTGCATATATCCAAGATAAATACAGAAAACAATTTTTTGAAAAATTTAAATTGGGTTATTTGACACGGGCAAAAATCGAATATTTGTGCATAAATCACAAATACAGACCGATATTTGTTTTGTTTGATATGTATAAATTCTTGTATAAAAATATTGCGAATGCATTGTTTTTCTGGAACAAAAGATACAGAAGAAAAATATGTGAATTTTGTCAAATGGGAATATAAACATAAAAGGTTAATGTGATGAAAAATATTCTTGTTATATTGGGAACACGACCAGAAGCGATAAAATTAGCACCTGTGATTTTGCAGTTGCGCAAAAATCCAGAATACAACGTTTTGGTTTGCAATACCGAACAACAAAAAGAATTATCAAATCAAACACTGGGATTTTTTGGTATAAATGCTGATTTTAAATTGGATGTTATGCGCCCAAATCAAACTTTGGCTGGTGTTCAATCCCGAATTTTAACTGCACTGTCAGATGTTTATACTAATAACCACATAGATGCAACTATTGTCCAAGGTGATACAATGACTGTATTTTGTGGTGCGTTGGTTTCGTTCTATAATCGTGTGCCGGTATTTCATGTCGAAGCGGGTCTGCGTTCATATGATTTGTTTGAACCTTTCCCCGAAGAAGCGATGCGTCAAATGACCGCCCGTATTACAGATTTACATTTTGCGCCGACCCAGTTGGCATATGATTCATTGATACGCGAAGATGTAAAACCAGAAAAAATACATTTGACCGGCAATACAGTGATTGATGCGTTATCTTGTTTGACCGAAGATACATTAAATTCCGCACGTCAAAAGTTAGAATCTCGAGGGGTGGTGTTGAATGATAAATTGGTTTTGATAACCGCACACAGACGTGAAAATCATGGTGAAAGATTGGACAGAATACTGGATGCCATAACAACATTGACTAAAAAATATTCGGATCATCAATTTGTGTTGCCTGTGCACCCAAATCCAAATGTCCATGATAAAGTGTATGCAGTATTGGAAAAATTATCAAATGTAATTTTGACAGAACCATTGGATTATCCTGAATTGGTTTGTTTAATGAAAAATACCAAATTGGTTTTGACTGATTCTGGTGGAATCCAAGAAGAAGCCCCCACATTTGGAAATCCTGTGTTGGTAATGAGATACGAAACAGAAAGAACCGAAGGTGTTTCGGCAGGTTTTGCAAAATTAGTTGGTGCAGATATAGATAAAATATTATCAGAATCTGATGCTGTTTTATCACGCGATAAATCTGAAACCCGTTTGGATGGCACTAAAAATCCATACGGCGATGGACACGCGGTACAAAAAATAGCAACCGCAATCCAAGAATTTTGGAAATAACAAGGGAATCAAAAATGGCAACAAGACCAGTATATAAAAAGATATATCATCACACTGTTAAAAATGTGTTGAATATTATCACATTG
>JAKSTB010000042.1 GCA_024402815.1 Alphaproteobacteria bacterium
AAACGGATATTCAAAATAAAATATTTGTAATACATATATATAATGTATTAAGGTAATTGTCATAATATGTTTAACGTGCGTAAGAAATTTTTCATTATTACAAAACGTCAATGGTTAAAGATTAAACCATTGGTCAAATTTATTTTGGCTATATGCTGTGTTGTTGCATTTATTGTGTTCTTTATATTTAATGTATGGTCGCCGATAAGAAAACCTGTGACAGTGGTGGTTCGCCCAGGAATGTCTGTAACCGGAATAACAAATTATCTGGTTAAAAACAGATTGATAAAATCTGCAGATTTATTTTATTTTTCAATTCGATTAAATGGTGGAAAAATTTTAGCGGGCGAATATGATATACCGCGCGGCGCAGGGGTATGGACAATTGCCAGCATGATTACGCGGGGGCAGGTTGCAACAACTACTATTACAATTCCAGAGGGATACACAATAAAACAAATCAAGAATATGTTGATGACGATATCTGCTCTGTCTGGGGATGTAGATTGCAAAAGTGATGCACCTGTATGTAATGTGAAAGAGGGTGACATATTCCCAGACACTTACAGAATTGCACGCGGAACATCGCGGTTGGCGGTTTTAGATTTGGCACGCAAAAAAATGTTGGATGTGAAACAAAGATTAGATTCAGGCCGATATCCCACACCAATAAAAAATTGGCATGATGTTATGGTGTTGGCATCTATCGCTCAAAAAGAAACGCCTTTGAAAATGGAAATGCCTGTGGTGGCGGGGGTGTATTTGAACCGACTGCGTATCGGAATGAAATTACAGGCCGATCCAACGGTTGTGTTTGCGATTACAGATGGCGAAGGCGACATGCACGGCAAACCTTTGTTGTCGGGACATTTGAAAACAGACAGTCCATATAACACATATCAACATTATGGTTTACCCCCAGAACCAATTGCAACGGCGGGACGGGATGCGATTCGCGCGGTATTAAAGCCGACAAATACTAAATATTTGTACTTTGTGGCGGACGGACATGGTGGACATATATTTTCTGATAGTTTTAATGAACATCGTAAAAACCATGACAAATGGCGGATTATCAAGAAAGAATTAAATAAATAGCAATTTTAATCAATAAACTAAATTAAATCACGACGCCCGATTATACCACAGTTTTATTGAATTGTCAAAAAATCAATTTTCTTGCATATTGTTTTTTTGTGTGTGAAAATATTCTTAACAGGACAATAACGTTCTGTGATAGTTTAACCAAAGGAAAGGATAAACAATGAAAAAATTAGCTTTAACATCTTTAATTGCAATGTTTGCTTTCACAGGCGCACACGCTGCAAATGTAATTGATGGAAATCCATTATATATGCCAAAAGCGGGTCATTTTTACAGTGTGACAGCCGTTGGTTCTCATACAGAAGGAACACCATACAGTATTGGTGAAGAATTTGGTTATGGTGTTACAGATAAATTGGCAGTAGAAGTTTCTACATCTGCAACAGAAAATGACGCTTTTGAAACATTTATATGGAGCGATTTGTCTTTTAATACAACATTCCGTGCATTAGATATGAATGGTTTTAAATTAGATTTACTTGGTGCATATAAGGCAGGAACTATCTCATTAGGAAACATGGGTGATGGTTTCTTGTATTCTCATATTAAAGGAATGGATGATACTTGGTTTGAGAAAGAATCTGTAAATTATGCATGGTCTGCTGGTGTTCGTGGTGGTTATGTTACTTCTGGCTGGACAATTGCTGGACATGTGATGTTTAATTATTTGGGTGATGAATCATTTAATTGGGCAGATGAAGGTTTGCATACTTTAAATCTTGGTTTGGATGCTCAATATGTAATTGATTCTCATTGGAGTGTTTTAGCAGGTGCAGAATACACCGGTTTGTTAGATTCTGATGAATATGACAATGCAGGTTCTTGGACTGGTAGTTTTGGTGTAAATTATAATATTGACACAACAAAATTCGTTGGTTTGTATATCAATGGTTCTTTGAATCACCAAGATGGCGATAACTATGATGAATGGGGATGGGACGATGGATTTGGCTTTGGTGCTAAATTCGGTATCGATTTCTAATCATCTGACCGTTTAACGATTAAAGCCCCACCAATTTGGTGGGGCTTTTTCATTTATATTTTATTGTTTTGACTAAATTTTTTGTTTGTCATTTGGTTTGTGATTGAAAGTATAGATTTTTAGCGGTTTTTTAAGAATTTTTGCTATATTTTTCCTTGACAATTTACAGGGTGGGGTTTATAGTTATTGTGCTTTCCGTGTAAGTAAGGAAAGTGAAAAACACAGAAATCTGGACAAAATGTCAGTTTTATAATCACGCAATTGCGTTGAAATAAATCTGCTGGACAGGTTTCGTATAGTCAAAAAAAGAGAATAAAAACAAAGAGATTTTGAATGCCAACAGTAAATCAACTGATTCGGAAACCACGTAAAAAGGTAGCAGTAAAATCAACTGCACCAGATATGATGGAAAATCCTCAAAAACGCGGTGTTTGTACACGTGTCTATACCACAACACCTAAAAAACCTAACTCTGCTCAACGTAAAGTTGCTCGTGTTAAATTAGCGAATGGTCGCGAAGTTACTGCATATATTCCAGGTGAAGGTCACAATCTTCAGGAACACAGTGTGGTTATGATTCGTGGTGGTCGTGTGAAGGATTTGCCAGGTGTTAAATATCACATCATCCGTGGTGTTTTGGATACTAAAGGCGTCGAAAGCAGAAAACAAGGTCGTTCCTTGTACGGCGCAAAAACAAAGAAATAATACACGTTGTTTATCAATGTGAGTAATTTGGGAAACCAAGTGAAGAAATAAAAAGGAATTAAATTATGTCAAGACGTAAAGCTGCAGCAAAACGTGAAATTTTACCAGATTCTAAATATAACAATCTGGTTGTTGCGAAATGTATTAATGTTGTTATGTGGGACGGTAAAAAAGAAGTTGCCGAAAATATTGTTTATGGGGCAATGGAAAAATTGAAATCCCTGTCAAAAGAAAAAGATGAATTAACATTATTTTTGGAAGCGGTCGATGCATTAAAACCATCGGTTGAAGTCAAAGGTCGTCGTGTTGGTGGTGCTACTTACCAAGTTCCTGTGGAAGTGCGCAAAGAACGTCAACAAACTTTGGCTTTGCGTTGGTTGGTTATGTTTGCTCGTAAACGTGGTGAACGCTCTATGCAAGAAAGATTGTTTGCAGAATTACGTGATGCCTTGAACGGTCAGGGTGGCGCATTTAAAAAGAAATTGGATACACACAGAATGGCAGACGCGAACAAAGCATTTGCTCATTTCCGTTGGTAATAATAATAAAGAAATAAGGGAAAGACACAATGTCTGTTGGAAAAACTGCAAGTTTAGATATGTACCGCAATATTGGGATTATGGCCCATATTGATGCGGGTAAAACAACTACATCCGAACGTATTTTGTTCTATACAGGTAAAACATATAAAATTGGTGAAGTGCACGATGGTGCTGCCACTATGGACTGGATGGTTCAAGAACAAGAACGCGGTATTACAATTACATCTGCTGCGACAACTTGCTTTTGGCGCGATCACCGTATCAATTTGATTGATACTCCGGGACACGTGGACTTTACAATGGAAGTAGAACGTTCATTGCGTGTTTTGGACGGTGCAGTTGCTGTATTTGAATCTGTGTCTGGGGTGCAACCTCAATCAGAAACAGTATGGCGTCAGGCAGATCGTTATAATGTTCCTCGTATTTGCTTTATTAATAAAATGGATAGAACCGGTGCAAACTTCTTCCGCTGTGTCGATATGATCCGCGAAAGATTGGGTGCAAATCCATTGGTTGTCAATTTCCCAATCGGCGAAGAACAAAATTTCAAGGGTGTTGTTGATGTCGTCGAAATGAAAGGTATTATTTGGGAAGACGAAAATGGTTCTAATCCAAAAACAGAAGAAATCCCTGCCGATTTGAAAGAAAAAGCAGAAGAATTACACAACAAATTGATTGAAGAAGTTGTCACATTGGATGATACCGTCATGGAAGAATACATGGAAGGCAAAATCCCAGATTTGGCAACAATCAAAAAATTATTACGCAAAGGAACAATTGCACAAAACTTCGTTCCTGTGTTGTGCGGTACTGCATTTAAAAACAAAGGTGTTCAACCATTGTTGGATGCAATCGTAGATTATTTGCCATCCCCATTGGATATTCCTGCGATTAAGGGAACAAAAATGGACGGCGAAACCGCAGCAGAACGTCATGCCGATCCAAAAGAACCTTTCAGTGCATTGGCATTCAAAGTTGCGAACGATCCTTTCGTTGGAAACTTGATGTTCATCCGTATTTATTCTGGTAAATTAACATCTGGTTCTTATATCTATAATTCTAATCGTGATAAACGTGAACGTGTTGGTCGTATGTTGTTGATGCATGCTAACGCACGTGAAGAAATCAAAGAAGCTTCCGCTGGTGATATTATCACTTTGGTTGGTATGAAAGAAACAATTACTGGTGATACATTGTGCGATGAAGCAAATCCAATTATTTTGGAATCTATCCATGTTCCAGAACCTGTTATGTCCATTGCTGTTGAACCAAAAACAAAAGCAGACATTGAAAAGATGTCTTTGGGTTTACAGGCATTGGCAAAAGAAGATCCTTCGTTCCGCGTATCTGTGGATCAAGAATCAGGTCAAACAATTTTGGCGGGTGTTGGTGAATTACACTTGGAAATTTTGGTTGATCGTTTGTTACGTGAATTCAAAGTTGACGTTAATGTCGGTGAACCACGTATTGCATATCGTGAAACATTCCGCAAACCTGTCACAGAAGAATATACACACAAGAAACAATCTGGTGGTTCTGGTCAATACGCCCAGGTTAAAATTGAATTCGAACCATTGGAACCAGGTAAAGGTTATGAATTCGAAAACAAGATTGTTGGTGGTGCAATTCCAAAAGAATACATCCCAGGTGTAGAAAAAGGTTTGAAGATAGCTCAACAAACTGGTGTTTTGATTGGCTATCCAACAGTAGATTTCAAAGCCACATTGGTAGATGGTAAGTATCACGAAGTTGATTCTAATGTGTTGTGCTTTGAAATTGCGGCGCGTGCTTGCTTCCGCGAAGCTATGAAGAAAGCTGCACCGAAATTATTGGAACCGATTATGAAGCTTTCGGTTAACACACCGGAAGAATACGTCGGTGACATTATTGGCGATTTGAACAGTCGTCGCGGACAAATCAATGGTATCGAAACCAGATTCGGCAGCCAGTTAATTACTGCGTTTGTACCTCTGGCGAATTTGTTCGGGTATGTCAAAACATTACGTTCTTTGTCTCAAGGTCGTGCAAATCCATATATGGAATTGTCACACTACGACGAAGTGCCACAAAATGTTGCTGACGAAGTAATCAAAAAAATGACAAAGTAAAGTTTACAAACTAAATAACAAGAACAGCCCAAGGAGAAAACCATGGCAAAAGAAAAGTATGTAAGAACAAAACCACACGTCAATATTGGTACTATTGGTCACGTTGACCACGGTAAAACAACTTTGACAGCTGCTATTGTTCACTACTATGGCGTTGGTGTCGACGCACAAAAAGGTGTTGATCAAATCGATAACGCACCAGAAGAAAAAGCTCGCGGTATAACAATTAATACTGCACACGTTGAATATGAAACAGCAAATCGTCACTATGCACACGTTGACTGCCCAGGACACGCGGACTATGTTAAAAACATGATTACCGGTGCTGCCCAGATGGACGGTGCAATCTTGGTTGTTGCTGCAACAGACGGTCCAATGCCTCAAACACGTGAACACATCTTGTTGGCACGTCAAGTGGGTATTCCAAAGATCGTTGTTTATTTGAACAAATGTGATTTGGCAAACGATCCAGAATTGTTGGAATTGGTTGAAATGGAAATCCGTGAATTGTTGTCTACTAATGACTTCGACGGTGATAACGCTCCAATCATTCGCGGTTCTGCTATTTCCGCTTTGGAAGGCAAATCCGATGGTTTGGGTAAAGAATCTATTGACGCATTGTTGGCAGCTTGTGATGAATACATCCCAATGCCAGAACGTCCAGTTGATAAACCATTCTTGATGCCAATCGAAGACGTGTTCTCTATCACAGGTCGTGGTACAGTGGTAACAGGTCGTATCGAATCTGGTACAATCAAAGTTGGTGAAGAATGCGAAATCGTAGGTTTGAAACCAACACAAAAAACAACTGTAACTGGCGTTGAAATGTTCCGCAAATTGTTGGATCAAGGTGAAGCCGGTGATAACGTTGGTTTGTTGTTGCGTGGTACAAAGAAAGAAGATGTAGAACGTGGTCAGATTATCTGCAAACCTGGTTCTATCACACCACACACAGACTTTGAAGCTGAAGTTTATATCTTGACGAAAGAAGAAGGTGGCCGTCATACAGCATTCTTCTCTAACTATCGTCCACAATTCTATTTCAGCACAACAGACGTAACAGGTACAATTACTTTGCCAGCAGACAAAGAAATGGTCTTGCCAGGCGATAACGTTCGTATCAGCGTGCAATTGATTGCACCTATTGCTATGAACGAAGGTCGCCGCTTTGCTATCCGTGAAGGCGGACGCACAGTTGGTGCAGGTGTTGTATCAAAAATTGTTAAATAATTGTTGATTTTTGCGGGTTATGGGTTTATCCTATAGCCCGCAAAACAATAATAGGAAATAAAAAAATAAGGAAAACGAACAATGGTACCAGCATCTAAGATTCGCATCAAATTGATTGCTTTTGACCACAGGGTCTTGATGGAATCAGTAGAAGAAATAGTTAAAACAGCAAAGCGCACAGGCGCGGATGTCGTTGGACCCGTTCGCTTGCCAACTTTGATTCAAAAGTTTACAGTGAACCGTTCTCCACACGTTGATAAAAAATCACGTGAACAATTCGAAATCCGCAATCATAAAGCGGTCGTAGATATTGTTAATCCAACCCCTCAGA
>JAKSTB010000043.1 GCA_024402815.1 Alphaproteobacteria bacterium
TTTGCCCGCCGGATAATTTAATACCATTATTACCGACCAATGTTTTATATTTCATAGGTAATTTATCTATGAAATCGTGAATATTTGCTTTCTTGGCCACTGATATCACCCTGTTCTTATCTGCTTTGTTATCAGCAAATCTGATATTTTCAAAAATAGTTCTGTTGAACAAAGTTGTGTCTTGGGGAACGAAAGATATGTTTTTCAACAAAGATTCTTGGGTTAAATCACGAATATCCGTTCCGTCCACACGCACTGCCCCTTTATCAACGTCATACATACGCAATAATAAATTACATAATGTGGTTTTACCAGCACCAGACAAACCAACTATACCGACCTTTTCTTTCGGTTTGATTTCCAAATTAAAGTTTTTCAACACCTGGTTTTCACCATAGGAAAAATCAACATTATCAAAATTGATATAACCACGAACTTTTTTAAGTTTTTTTGCATTTGGTTTATCTGTAATTTTGCGTTCTATGATGATTTTTTCAAATGCTGTCTTTACACGCGCCATCGTAACAGAATATTTATAAAATTGTTCAGAAATTCTGTTCACCGCCATATTCAAAGAAGATGCGGCGGACACGATATACACAGCATTGGCAATTGTTATAGTGTTATCTTTAATCATAAAGAAACACATAACCAATATTGCCATCATCATCAATCGCCAACCTATGCTGGTTGGAAACCATTGACAACGGGCCAAAAACGCCCCCCGTCTGACCAATTTTATCATTTTATTGCGCGCATCATACATATATTTGTTTTCTTGGTCTTGATTTGCAAAATATTTCACGATTAATGCATTGTTTATACTGTCCTGTCTTACCCCCATATATTTAGAATCTTCTATGGTTTGTTCTTTGTTGTTTTTGTTTAATTTCTTTTGGATAAAAACTTCCCATACAACTTTGACCACGGCAAAGCCCAACAGTATTACAACAAACCAATAGTTTATTATTGTCATAGAAAATACTATCGCCCCAAATCCCAACAGGGTTCCTATGATTTCCACCCAAAACTTTTGCATCAATATGTCCATATCGCCGGAAATTTCACGAATATACCCTGAAATTTGTCCGCCCGGCATATCTATGAAAAAAGGAATATCGTTATCATAAACACGACTGTATAAAACAAACAGTTTATATCTGTTAAAGATTTGTTGTCTGCATCCCAAAACATAAGATTTTATAAAATTCAATACAGGTCCAGAACAATACAGCACCCCCAACCACGACAAAACTAATAATACATCAGTCAAAGTCATTGTTGATGCACTTTCAAAAATTTGAACCATCCATTTTTGTGTTAATGGGGTTATTATCATCCCCAGCCCGTTAATCAATATACCGCATAAAAATATTATTCCGTAATAATATGGAAAATGTTTCACTATGGACCAATAAAAGCCCATAACAGTTTTAGGAAATTTATCATATGCTTTCATGGAAAATCCTCTGGGTTGCCTGTGGAATTATATCATATTTTTATGAATATATTCAATACAGAACAAGGCAATATCACAAAATAAACGCATTGACATATTTTTATTTTGTATTATACTGTTTGCATCATGAGCAGATATATGTCCAAAGGTTTAATTGACATCCCATTATCTTGCAGTTCTTTTTTGGAACCTGCCCTGAATTGTTATCAACCATTTGCCACAGAAACACCCAAAGAAACCAAAGATTTTATTCATCAATGGAATTGCACATTATCAAACATTGTTAAAGACATTAAAAACCAAAGAATTGTGGGGGAATTTGGGCAATATGTATTTTTCGTAACTTTATATTACCCATGGTTATGGAGAACATGTATTAAAGCATCTTCAATGACAGATTCAGCATTGGCCGGGGGCGATATGCCATCTTGGTCTTTGTTATATGCAATCAGGTTCAAAATCAGTATGGATTTTTTAAAACAAAAACAATCAACCGCTCAAAATATCAAATTTTTAGATTTTGGATGTGGGCTGGCTCCAACTGCGGCAATCGCTAAAAATCAAATGGATATTCAAGACACCTATTGCATTGAATTACGCCCGGAAATTTGTGATATTTACCAACAAACTGCTGATAAAATGGGTATTAAAAGCCCAACTTTTATCAAATGGAAAGATGTATTATCAAATAAAATAAATACCGTTATCAGCATGGGTGTTTTTCCATATATGACTAAATCAGACCAATTAAAACATTTTGAAACCATATACAAAAACACACCTAATTTTGTGGTTGAAATTAAATATAACGCACCCACAAACACCCCGGATATAAACGGCTTTTCAAAGTTAGAATTACAAAAAATCGCTGCCGATATGGCGACACAACCAGATTTACACAAAAACACATCCAAAAATGCGACAAAATATTTGAATCTGTTTCGCAGAAACCTGCCTGTTGAACGCAGTTTTATTCAAAATCATCGCAGTTTATTTTTAAGCAGATAATTTTTTTCAAAAAAACATTGGCAATACCACTTATTGTTGCTATTATCAAATGCGACATGATGAAGAAATTTCTTATCTTATTTTTGGGATTAATAACGGCGAACGTGCATGCCGCTGATTTTTCTACCAAGGCAAAATCTGCGCTGTTGGTAGATTACGACAGTGGTGCGGAAATATTCTCTAAAAATTCCGATATTTTAATACCTCCTTCATCCATGTTGAAACTGATGACTTTAACGGTGTTGTTTGATGAAATCAAAGCAGGCAATTTAAAATTGGATGACAAAATCACAGTTTCTAAAAATGCAGATTACAACAATAAATTATGGAATTCTGCCAGCAAGTTGTGTTTAACCGCCGGTCAACAAATAACCGTCAAAGATGCTATTTTGGGCATAATTGTGTTATCTGCCGGTGATGCGTCGGTCGCGGTTGCTGAAAAATTAGCGGGAACCGAAGATAAATTCACAGAATTGATGCAACGCAAAGCAAACGAAATCGGTATGGTCAAATCCAGTTTTGGTAATGCCAGCGGTTTACCAAATGATAATAATTTAATGACTTCGCGTGAAATAGCCGTGTTGGCAAAACATATTATTCATGATTATCCTGATATTTATCCCATGTTCGCGACAAAACGTTTTGAATTCACAGATTCCCAAACAGATTGGTGCAAAGATTGGAATCGTATGCACACTTTGAATTACAATAAATTATTGTTTTCTATGCGCGGTTCAGATGGATTAAAAACTGGTCATACAGATGATGGAGGTTATGGTATGGTTGCCAGCGCCAAGATTGGCGGTCGCAGATTGATTGGTGTTATAAACGGTTTTAAAACATCTGGGCATGAAGCTTTGGCCGAAGAAATGAAAAGATTGTTAACCCATGGTTATAAAACAACCCAAACAAAAACATTTTTCCGCCCTGGAGATGTATTAACAAAAGTTCCTGTGTGGTATGGTATATTACCAGAGGTAGAAGCAACCGTTGCCGATAATGTTGCAATCACATTGCCAAAAGATGCAAATTTCAAAAACATCAGGGTTTTGGCAAGATTTGATAAACCTGTGGCTGCACCTGTGGTTGCAGGACAATCCATAGGCGAAGTTGTCATTGAACGTGATGGTGATGTTGTTAAACGTATTCCTTTGGTTGCGAAAAGCAAGATCAGAAAAATAAGATTGTTTGGCAGATTGTTCAAAAATTTATCTGTGATGGTATGGGGTGATTAATGGCAACAAAAAAGAAAGAAGTTTTATTTGAATTTCCAAACCCAATGGATAATGATTGCCTGGTTGGACATGCCAGCACATTAAAAGCATTCACAGACGCATGGAACGCACGTAATGAACACCCTATTCATCCTGTATGGATGTTGTGTGGTCCACGGGGAATTGGCAAAGCGACATTGGCCTATAAAATCGCACGTATGGTTTATGGAAATGTCGGGGATTTCTTTATCATAGATTTAGCACGCAATCTGGACGACCGCGGAAACATCAAAAGCGACGCTAAATTGATTTCTGTGAATACTGTGCGTGCCATGATAGAACGCATGCAAATGTCATCTATGTCGGGTCAATGGCGCGTTGTTTTGATTGATTCTGTGGATGAATTAAGTGTTGCTGCTTCGAATGCTATTTTGAAATTATTGGAAGAACCACCACAACAAACTTTGTTTTTGTTGGTGACTCACCAATTATCAAATGTTTTGCCAACAGTCAGATCACGCGCACGCGTTGAAAAAATGCACCCGTTGAACATATCTGAATTGCGTGAACTGTGCGTTCAATTTATGCCAGAAGCAGACATCAGTTCAGGTATATTAAAACTGGCAAACGGCAGTTTCGGCAAAATAGCGAATTTAAAAGCAACCGGTGGCGACGAAATATACAAAGATTTATTGGATATTTTACAGAACAAACATTCAACCCCCAGTGATGTTATGAATATAGCCACTAAAATTGCCGTTGACACTTCGTTATACGGCATTGTATTGGACACTATCGCATATTTTGGGTTGGCTGATTTATACCCCATGGCAACACGTGCAATTGCCGATATAAACAGATTAAATTTAAAAGCCGACATAACTATATTTAAAATTATCATGGAAATAAGAAAATGTTTATAGATACACATTGTCATTTAACATACGATTGTGATGGCGGTGTAGATGCCGTTATTGAACGCGCTAATAATGCTGGCGTTGGTGGGTTGATTTGTGCAACTGCAAATCCAGTTGATATTAAACCTGCCCTGGAAATTGCAAAAACACATAAAAATATATTTGTTACAACGGGGATTCATCCTGATTATCCTGATCAAAATCCATATGATTATTTAACAGACGATATTTTAAACGACCCGTATGTTATAGGGGTTGGTGAAATCGGTCTGGATTATCATAACAATCCTTTGAATAAAAAAGAACAAATGGAATTGTTCGAAAAACAATTAGAAATCGCATACAACCATAAAATGCCTGTGGCAATACACACCCGTGAAGCCGAAGCAGATACAGCATCCATATTGACAGACAAATACCATGGTGTTATGCATTGCTTTACTTCATCTTGGGATTTAGCAAAACAGATGTTAGATCGCGGTTTCTTTTTTTCAGCCAGTGGTATTTTGACATTTAAAAATGCAGAATCTGTGCGTGAAACATTTGCAAAAATTCCAAACGACCGCATTGTTATTGAAACTGATTCACCCTTCTGTGCACCAATTCCATATCGCGGAAAACCATGCGAACCTGCGTTTGTAATTGAAACTGCAAAGGTATTGGCAAATATCAAAAATTTGCAAATTGAAGATTTAGAAACTATACTGTTTGAAAACACAAAGAGATTATATCCAAAATGGCACGTCAAATTATAAAATTTGGTCAAGTTTCTGAAAACCGCAAAGCACGGTTTGCCTATTCCATAGAAGACACTATCGAAGCGGGCATTTCCCTGACTGGCGCGGAAATAAAATCAATTCGTTACGGGTTGGTAACTATTGTTGATGGATTTGTTCAAAGACGTGGCGATAATCTGTTTTTGGCTGGTATTGAAATTCAAAAATTGCCTACGGCTAATCGTGCTGTTAATTTTGATGAAAGACGTCAACGCCAACTGTTGTTGCACCGCAATCAAATAAATCGTTTGATTGGCAAATTGCAAGAAAAAGGTGCAACTATCGTTCCATTAAAATTATATTTTAATAACCGTGGCAAATTAAAAGTGTTATTGGGAATTGGTTATGGCAAATCAAGAACCGACAAACGCGAAACCATTAAAACACGTGAATGGGAACGCACAAAATCCAGAATTATGAAAGGTTAAAAAAATCCCCCGAATTATCGGGGGTATTTTTTATTTGTTTCTTGGTTTTTTTGGACCACGCATTCCTTTTCTAAACATTTGTCTGTTTTCTTTCTTGAAAGCTTTGTATTCTTCGATAGAAATGCAATTATCACCATTTACATCTGCTTTGACAATATCTTCCTTCAATTTTGGGCATTCAATTGATTGAATATCCAAACATCCGTTTGTGAATACAGGTTGTTTGTGATGGAACATCATTTTTTTGCCAGGGTGTTGGCAGTTCATCATTTTGCCACATGCCATACCCAAAGCGAATATAATTGCCCAAACAATTATATGTTTAATAACATGCATTGAACCGTGTTAGTGGCATCCGCATGGACAATCTTTGCCACAGCCACAAGTGTGTTCCGTAACAGGTGTTGCCTTGGCAACAACTGTTCTTTTTTTTGTTGTTGTTTTTGTTTGTTTTGCCATTTGTATCCTTCCTTTGTTATACACGATAGATTGTATCAATTCATTTGATTAAGTAAAGCGGAAAATTTACACAAAAAAACATCCGCAAACCTGCGGATGTTTTTAACACTTAACAAACACATTAATTCAAAGCATCCTTCAAAGATTTGCCAGGACGGAATTTTGGTTGTGTAGAAGCAGCAATTTTAATTGGTGCACCTGTTTGTGGGTTACGACCTGTTGTTGCTTTACGTTTTGCTGTTGTAAATGTACCAAAGCCAACCAAGCGAACTTCGCCTTTTTTCTTTAATACTTTAGTTA
>JAKSTB010000044.1 GCA_024402815.1 Alphaproteobacteria bacterium
CAACAGATTTCTAATCTGTGGGTTGCAGGTTCGAGTCCTGCTGGGCGCGCCAGAATTTTAATCGGGTTTTTATCCCGATTTTATTTTTGCACAGCAAGGACGAGAACCGACCAAAGTTGCGTAAGCAACGACAGGTTCCGGCTTAATTAGATTCTTTTTCAAATACTTGGTATTGATTATTTGCCAAATCTTTAATCACATACCCTTTGGCCAACAAAACATCTCTTAACTCATCGGACGTTTTCCAATCTTTTGATATTCTGGCTTGTTGACGTTGTTCTATGATTCGGGAAATTTCATCTGGCAACACAAGTTCCGTTTCAGTTTCTTTTATTATTTTTTCCAAAGACAAACTAAAAATTTTATCTATATGTTCTATAAAATTCAGTTTAGATTTAGGTGGCATTGCTGGATTTCTCAACGCTTCCCAAACCACGGCTAATGCTTGTGGTGTTTTTAAATCGTTAAACATAAAACTATTGAATTTATTGATACAAGAATTTTCTTGTTCAACATCAACCGCATTATTGTCTGACGCCAATTGTTTAAGTTCTTTGACTTTGCTTATCAAAGATTCATAACTATTCTTGGCGGCATCTAATGCTTCGAAACTAATATTAGAAGATGTTTTATAGTGCGAGGTCAAGCAGAAATATTTATAATGTTCTGGTTTATACCCTTTGTCTATCAATGTATCCAAAGTCAAAAATTCACCTTTGGATTTTGACATTTTTCCGTCTTTCATTTGCAAAAATGCGGCATGCATCCAACAATTGACCCATTTGTGTCCTAAAAATGCCTCGCTTTGGGCGATTTCATTTTCGTGATGAACTGCAATATGGTCAATACCACCACAATGAATATCCAAACGTTCACCCAAATATTTCATTGCCATCGTGGAACATTCTATATGCCAACCCGGATAGCCACGTCCCCATGGAGAATCCCATTGTAATACTTGGTTTTCAAACTTGGATGTTGTAAACCACAATACAAAGTCAGATGGGTTACGTTTATTGGAATCTTGTTCTACTCGGGCCCCATGTTTTAATTCTGTCCTATCCTGTCCGGACAACCGACCATACGCAGGAAATTTAGAAGTATCAAAATATACATTGCCATTTGAAAAATAAGCAAAGCCCTTTTCTTCCAGTTTTTTCACAAAATCTATCATTTCTTGGATATGTTCTGTGGCACGTGCAACAATATCGGGGCGATTTAATCCCAAAGCCGCAGTATGTTCAAAAAACACCTTTTCATACTTGCGTGCAAGTTCCAATACTTGCATTTTTTCTCTTTCCGCCGCCAATAACATTTTATCATCACCGGCATCGGCATCACTGGTTAAATGTCCCACATCTGTTATATTCATAACATGTTTTAATTTATAACCCGCCAAGCGAATTGTTTTTGCCAATAAATCTTCAAAAACATACGTCCTTAAATTCCCAATATGTGCATAATTATAAACGGTTGGACCACAACAATACATTTTCATTTCTTTGTCATCTACCGGTTCAATTTTGTCAATTGCTTTGGACATAGTATTGTAAAAAAATAATTGTTCTGTCATTTTAATAATCACTCTTTTTTAATGTTTCTTTTCCTGTGATTTTAACTTAAAAACATGTCACAAGTCAAGCAATCAAAGACAAATAACACAACAGATTTCTAATCATCCGTAATTTTTATGGATAGATTTGGATCTGAATGCATAAACGCCTGATTTGTGCGGATGTGCGCAAAAATCAGTTCTGTATAAAACTGGATACAGATTGATTGAAATGTACGCAAATGGATGTAAAATGTTACATATTTGCTACATAGAATGTTACACAGGAATTGGACGATATATGCGTTGAATTCCGCAAAACAGTTAAGTGCCCATGGCTCAACTGGATAGAGCAATTGCCTTCTAAGCAATAGGTTGCAGGTTCGAATCCTGCTGGGCACGCCAAAATCAAAACCGGCAATACGCCGGTTTTAATTTTGTTTTGTTGCCCCAACATTCACCAAATTATCCTGTTATCATGCTTGCGACATTGTTTGCGGTGCGACGTGCGGCATTACTTGATGCATGTGCATAGATTTCTGTCGTGGTGATTTTGGTGTGTCCCAATACATCTTTTAATATTCGTATATCTTCGCCCATGCTAGTTGCCAGTGTCGCAAAGGAATGACGCAAGTCGTGTATGCGCATACGTGGCAATTCGGCACGATCCAACGCCCACCAGAATGCTTTACGCAAATCTGTCAATGGACGCGTATGATCGATTGGCGAATGAAATACATACCGTTTGCTTTTACAAATTCTCAAAGCCTGTTTTATAACTTCTATTGCAGGATCGCCCAGTGGCACATTAAACGCATCTGTTTTGCGTTTATTCAAATGCAGATAGCCGTTTTCTAAATCCAACTCGTCCCGTTCCAGGTCTGTTATTTCACTGCAACGACACCCAGTCAGTGCAAGTGTTTTGATTGCCAAAATCGCCTGTGGTGCATATTTCCCAGCGCAATATGCTTCGTCCAGTGCATCAAATAACCGTTTATAGCCATTGATATCCAAAAGCGTATGGTTCATTTTCGGGGATTTCGCTTTCTGGACCAAATGACACGGATTTGAGTTTATTGGGCGATAATTGTATTTTTCGCACCAATTCAGAAAAGTAGACAATAACCGCATAACATGCAGTGCAACCGCAATAGTTTTTGTATTCTTGATTTTGTCATACATGTCTTGGATTGTGCACAAATCAATATCTGTAATGTATTTATCGCCAAGATACGGGATTATATACAAACGCATCAATGCTTCGTTTGTGCGATAAGTATTCGCCCGATTGTTTTCGCGGCAATGTTTTTCCATAAATATTTGGGTTAATTCATGGACTTGTTTACGTCGCGCCTCGGCCATTTCATTTTGCTTTATGCGCATACGTTGTTCTGCTTGCGGGTCCAGGCCATTGGCGATATCTTGCTTTGTCTTTATTGCACGGGCGCGAATTTCGTTCAAACTAAACTCTGCCAATGATCCCAGTTTCATATGCTTTTGTTGATATGAACCACGAACACGATAACCCAAATAGAACACTTTGCGGTCAGTTGCGGCCGAATACCGGCATTGTAGCCCCGGTATGGCCGCATCTGTTATTTGCAAATCAATGTCGGATTTCAGCTTGTTCAGAAACCCTGTTGTTAAAACCAACTTTTGACATTTAAGTGCCCGCATTTTAACGCCCTTTATTACACACAACATTGCTAATAAAAGCGCACAAGTCCAGTGAATAACGCTATTAGATTTTCAGTTCTTTTCGCAGAGTTTTGCTATGTTCGCGTATAAAATATTCCATGCCCATGTTCCAAAAATCTGTTGTTGCTTTTTTCAAGATTGCACGCATTTCATCTTCGGATTTTCCTATTATTTCAGGTGCAATGGATTCGCATACGGAATCCCATTTTTTTCTAAAAAACTCTACAGTTTTGTCCCAATCTGTTTTTAATCCGTTTTCTGGGGTTTGTATCATTGTGTTTTGTGTCATTTTATTCTCCTTTGTTTTTCCCTTGCAATATGTTGCATAGGTTTGTTAATGAATCAGTTATTTCCTTGGTCAAAATATATTCGATCTCGGAAATACTGTTTAGACCGATAATTCGTGGCGCAACGCGCTTTGGAATCATCAGTAAATGATCCCTTGTAGCTCGAGAGACCGCAAATACGTCGGCTTCTACTTGTGCTCTTGAGATCAATTTTCCTGCACGTTCTTCATATTCCAGTTTCTTCAGCATCGCATCGTATGTCGTTTTCATTATTTTGCTTTTCTGATAAGGATTTGAAGAACAGTCATCTGTACGTGGGCTGTTATAGATGGGGTTAGTATTTTCTGCCCATTCTTTATCTGCTTTTTCAGGATCTATCTTTCCGTCCGTCAGGGTTATTCGTCCCGTTTCAATCGCCTTTTGGACTGCTGATACCGCAACTCCACGATGTGCTGCATATTCTCTTCTTGATAATAACATTGTTGCTCCTTTTTGTTTTGTGTTCACCGTTCACCGTTTTTTTGTTTCTGTCGCTAGGCAAATGCCGCGCTCGCCGTTACCCTCAGCATGAAAGGCCGTCACAGTACCTTTTAGTTATGTGAATTTTCCTTCATTCCTTATCCATCCTATGATTTGTGCCATTGTTTTATCTTGTCCCATACATTTGCGTATCAATGAAATTTGTCCTTTTTCCAGTTGTTCTGGTGTAAATTCTTTAAATATTGGTAACAAATCTGTGTTCCTTTTAATGATTTCTGGCAATGAAAATTCATTGTCTATATGATATTTAGGTGTGCGTAATGGATTGAAAGAGCCTGCTAATTTTTGGAGCATATCATTTGCACGATTTTGTATTGCCTTGCTTTGTTCTATTGTATTTGTATTGTTGGTCTTGCTATTTGCTATTGCATCTGATGTCTGTCTGATATCTGATAAAGTCTGTTTGGTATCTGATGAATTCTGTTCGGTCCAACGTGCTAATCTGTTCGTGGCCAATCGTTCACATTTGGCTTTGTATTTAATATCATCTTCATCTAATTCGGCTTTTATAAATGGCCATACAGCACTTGAACATTCCACATCTGGGTACTTCAAAACAGCCATGAATATATCGCCACGTTCTTCGCGTGATATATTTTCCAATAAAAGTGCCCATTTTGGGTTGGCCAGCCGTTTCATAGCCGTTTCCTATTGTTTATTGTTTGTACGTTGGAATATATTGTTTTGTTCGAATTCGGCTATATCTTGTTTGCGATATACGATGCGACCAACACGTTTCAGAAATTTTGGTCCGACACCCAACGAACGCCATTTTTGTAAAGTGTTGCGTTTCAATCCCCACATTTCAGCCAGCGCACGTTCAGTCATATATTCGTCTTTAGATAATATTGTTGTCATGATTTGTCCTTTTGGTTCGGGTTCTGATATGTCTATATACAAAAATATGCACAAAAAATACGCGTGCACAACGCACGCTTTTGCGACAAAATATACGTTTTTGTTGTTTTGGTTGTATTTTAGGGTGTAAAAATATGCGACAAATAATGATTTACGTTGCAGGTTTGGTTTTCGGTGTGATTCAATTTCCAAACCAGCGCATCTATTGCATTGGTGTGACGACGACTGACGGTCTGCCGTAACATTCCGAGCATTGCTCCGATTTTATTCATTGATAAATTGCATGAGTGCAAGATCAATATTTTTCGATCTGTTACACTATCCACAGAATCTAACCAGTGTACCAAGACATTGTATAAATTGTCATAGTTACCATATTCGCTGCCAAGATTGGGTTTCAATTCAATGTCCGCAACGACAGATTTAAACCATTCGTATCGCACGGAACAATCCGCCGGCCATGATACCAACATTTGTTGCCATGTCTTGTCGTTTTTGTTCATGCGTACAGCAAAAAGGATAGCTGTGCAAATGTGACATTCAACGTTCGCACGCGTCCACTTTGTATCGTCGTACAGTTCTTTATCAAAACGTTCACGAATAACACGCGGATTATTGTCTTTCATACATAAACAATACCGCATAATCCGCAAGAATCAAGAAAAAGCAATAAAATGATGAAATTTATTTTGTTATTTTCTTTAAACTTTTTGCGTTGCGACCGGTCAAAACTGGTTTACCGGTCTTGGCTTCAATTTTCTTACGTGCATCGCCGGCAACACTTGCACCCTCGCGTGCAACACGAATGTTCGCAGATAGACCGCGTGGCTTTTCTTTTTTCGCAATTTCTGTGGTCGTTGCTTCCGCCAACATATTCAATACCAGTTCCAGGTTGCTCATGTTGTCGCGCAGGTTTTCTTTGTGCAAACCTTTTAATTTTTTATATTCGCGACTGTTCATGCCAGCCCAACCCTTATAAATCTCATCCGTCAAAATCGCATATTCCAGACCTTTCTTGATACCACCTTTGTCCCATTCATCAGTCATCAATTTACGAACTTCGATTGTTTTCAACCGTTGATTTATCCAATCCAGCGAATATCCTTTGCGTGCATAGGTTTCCAGCGCACGATTGATTGCCAATTCTGGATCTGCAATTTCATCCAATCTTTCAGAACCAACACGTGCCAACCACAACTTAAATGGTTCTGCTTTCTTGCTTGGAATTGATTGAACTAAACGCAATAATTGTTCCGCCGTTGCCGCATCTTGCAGGTAGTATTTACCGTCTGCCGCTTGAAATT
>JAKSTB010000045.1 GCA_024402815.1 Alphaproteobacteria bacterium
TATTGCGAATTTGGTTTGATTTATTAAATGTGCCAAATCACCAGTTGTCATTTGGAATTTTGTGCTTAAATTACCGCCAGCCATCACAGGGAAATTTTCCGCAGGCAAAGTTGGCAAATGGAACACAGCACGACCACTGGAAACAACCAATTGATCCCCGGATTGTTTAAAACTGATTTCTGCATCATCCGGCAATTTACGAACAATGTCGTACAACATTTGTACAGGAACCGTGATTTTGCCCGCCAATGTAATATCTGCGGCCACATGCTCAACCAATTCCAAATCTACGTTCGTAGCCGACAAAACTAAATCATCTGCAACTTCGATTTTAACATTAACCAAAATGGGCAAAGTCGCGCGTTTTTCAACGATAGATTGCATATGCCCCAGTGCACGTATCAAAACCTGCCGAAACACTGAAAATTCCATAATAATCTCCTGTTCTTATTTGTTTTCTTATTTCCTGGTTCTTAGTATACAAAAAAACACCGATTCGGTGCAAGAGTAAATCTCGCCTTTGGCATTAAAAAATTTTTTTTGTTTTTTTGTCTAAAATCTTATTCAGATATCTTGTCTAACAAAGGTTGAGCCAAGATTTTTACAGGTGTCCCCAACCATTCAGGATCATCACGTTTTGAATGTGTGCCTTTCTTCTTGGCTGTATCACAAGGATGTTCATCAGCCAACCAACTTTCCAACAAATCTCCGGTCAATAACCCCGCCAACAAACCGCCTGCTATACTTAACCCACCGGTCAAAGGTGACAATAATAATCCCAACCCAACCGCAGATCCAACCTTGCCCGCGATTGCACCAGCGCTTATCTTGAAATCAGGTTCCGCCAAATTGCCAGTTATTTCCAACGCATTAACCACATTACCTGACAAAGATAATTTTAACCCACGCACAGGAACAGTCGCCAAAGATAATTGAATTTTTTCTTTACCCAAATCTAAAGTTCCAGCCAGACGCATATTTATAACCCGAGTTTCCACAGCAACACCATTTTTAGTTTCAATCAACCCATCACGAATTTTGATATTTGCAACGGCATTATCGATTCGAATCATATCGCGTTTGTTACCTGTAAATAAATCTTCAACATTATGACGCAGTGAGGTTAAGAAATCGCCACCATACATATATTCAACCAAATCAGCATGTGCATGCCCCTTATCCACAGAATACATAAACAAAGGTCCCGTCATTGTCTTCATTATTTCAGACATATTAGAACCATGTGCGCGCATATAAAAATCACAATTCACAGGCAACCCAGAAATAACATCATCTACATTGATTTCATTTAAAATATCCCCAATATAAACACGTTCCAAATCGCCCGCCCATTGCGCATTATAAACACCTTTTTCATCTATATCTGCATCCAATACAGTATTTATTTTCCCAGATGCAAAGCCAGTTACCGCTGATAATAACATTTTATGATTTGCGACATTTAATTTGGCTTTGAAATCAGACAAATTCAAATTGCGATATACAAAAAAGTTTTTAATTTTCACATCGGCTTCAATATCTACATCATAGAAAAATTTTCCAAACAAAGGCATATCATGAAAACAATTCAAATCACGTTTTGGATGTACCCATTCAACCCCTACGCCATACCAATCTGGGAAAGATTTATATAAATTCACATTATTAGAAGTAATCTTGGCACGAATCACAGGTTTATTTTTCGACCAATCATAAGAACCCGAAAAATCGATATCAGATCCATTAACCGATATAGAAGATTTTCTGAACGATAATTTATTTCTATCGAAACCACCTGCAACATCAACTTTGACTTTTGGTAAATCAACCATATCTAAATTAAACCAATCGCCAGATTTTTTAATATCAGGAATTTCCCCACGCACAGCAAAATCAATTGGGATTTTACTGGTTCCTTCTAATGCGATATCTGAAATCAATGCCTGTCCCCCAGTTGCAAAAGCGATTCGCACAGGATATATTTTTCTGTCGCTGTTATATTCAGCAAAATTTATTACGAACGGGAAATTTTTATCATATGGTTTAACCCAACCACTGTATTCAATATTATCAGCCCGCATATAATTATGAATTCCAAAACTGACCAAATGATACTTATCGCCATAAATATCAGCAGACAAATTATCAATTTCTAATCCAAAGAAAGGCAATTTAGAAACAGGATATTTTTCAACCTGCTTGGCCACCTCTTCTACTTCGCCTTTTTGTATTTCATTAAACACGATAGAATCTTTGCCGTCTGCGTTTTTTTCCACTGCGATTTTTGCATCATAAATTTTTATATATCGAATCACGGGTTTTGCGCACAACAAAGAAATCAAATCTAACCGCACATCAATTTTATTTGCGACAAATAAATTTTTATTTTTTGCCCAATCTGCATTTGGAACACGCACAGAATTAAATTCTATTTCCGGACGCAAAGAAAATCTCCACGACATGCTGCCATCTATTTCAACCGGCAAATTCAAAGTATCACGCATCACAGACAAAATGTTTCCGCGCAATGTTTCAAGATTGATTTGGCTTAATGCGATTACAACCGATACAGCCAACCCCATCAGAAATAAAAACACTATTCTGATTAACCAAAGGTATCGTCTGTATACAGCATACATTATCATTGCGCGAACCCCTTACGGCAATTGAAATTCAAGCAATTTCATCACAGGTTGCATAAAATCAGGAACCTGGGCTTGAAGTGTTATCATTTTTCTTGTACCTGGATGAACAAATGTAATTCTGTATGCCAACAAAAATAAATTTTTCGTAGACAACATAGATTTCAAAGTTTCATCCAATTTAGTCGGTTTGCCATATAAATCATCACCAACAATTGGTGCGTGTAATGAAAAAGCACTGTGCAATCTTAATTGGTGTGTACGGCCTGTTTTCGGTGAAAACAAAACCCACGTCAACAAACCACCTGCTTGCGATAACACGCGATATTCAGTAACCGCATGTTGCAACTGCGCACATTTATCACCTTTGCCCTTGGTTTCATAGACCTGGCCTTTGGCAACATAATTATCTATGACGCCCTTTTTTTCCGCCACAGTCCCATTTAACAATGCTAAATATTCTTTGTGTGCAGTTTTATTTTGAAATTGTTTGGATAAATCTTGGGCAGCACGTTGATTTTTTGCAACAACCAACAAACCAGTGGTTTCCCGGTCAATTCTGTGCACCAAAGATATTTTGTCATATGGGAACAAAGCCGCAGCCATTTTATCCACAGATTTTTTTATACCCGTTCCACCCTGCACCGCCAACCCCGCAGGTTTATTAAACACAACTATATCATTGTCGTTATGAATAATACATTTACGTAACATTTCCAAATCAGACAAAGAAAAATGATCGCCTGTTTCGGTTTTTTTCACAGTTTTATACGATTGCAAAGTTGGTGGGATACGAATAACATCGCCCGCAGACAAAATTTCTGTTCCCCGGCATCGCGAAGAATTGATTCGTATTTGACCGCCACGGCACAGTTTATAAAAATCGCGTTGTAACAATCCCGGATAATAACGGCCAAACCACCGCAACAGACGCGTTCCGTCTTCTACCTGGGAAACAGTAATAAATTCCGTCACTGAACTTGTCCCTTTTCTTCTTTACCAAACGTGACATCCATGTAATATTTACCTGGATTTTTATTATCAAAAACACATCCGCCCATTTGTCCACTGGCACTGAATTTCATTTGAATTAAATCAGTACATGCGCGGGCATTAAGATTTGTCACCCTGACCGTAAATGTGCGATTATTGTTCGGTGTTAAATGATATACACCATCATAGGGATTTTTTTTGTTTTTATCACTAAAAACAAATTGCAACATGCCATCATCCAAATTTGTAAAATCAGGTTGATTATTATACAAAGCTCGCGCACCACGGGCAATTCGCGCCAAATCATCATCCAAAGTGGTATTTTTTTGATGTGTCATCATGGTACCAACAAAAAACAAAGCAGCCACCGCGATTCCCCCGATAATAGACAACAATCCAATCATTTCCAAAACGGACAACCCCGATTGTTCGTTTTTATACATGTTTTTCATGCTTATCCCCTGTGGTTATTTGTATCTTTTATAATATATATTTTACAAAAAAACACAAAAAATCGCAATATTTTTTGATACATATATAAAAAAAATTACCCCGGAATAATCCGGGGCAAATTTTCACAGAACTAAACAAATTATGGATTTGTTTTTGTATCTGATTTTTCGTATCTAACTGTCACAGAATTGCCGTTAGATGTATCAGAAGTACAGTTTGTTGCAACTTCGTCTGTTTTAGCTGTTGCGACATTTGATCCACCGCCATTCCAGTCTCTGGCTGACAAAACTGTACATGTTTTCTTACCCAAACCTGTGATTTGAACTGTAAATGTTCTGGCATCATTTTGTGCAGCCAATATATAGTTACCACCATATGGGTTTTGATATGGTTTAGGATCGGAACCGAAGCCCAACAATACCAATGTGGAGTTACCAGCTGGTTTGCCAGTTTCTGCAGTTGCAACACCATTAAAGTCAGGTTGTGAGTTGTACAACAGACGAACCCCCTGTACGATACCAGATACGTCGTCGTCCAAACGTGACAATCTTTGGGATGCCAAAGCACTGTTGATTAATACGAAAGCAGCCGCGGTGATCAAACCCATAACTGCCAATACGCCGACCATTTCAATCATTGAACGACCGGATTGTTGTTTTTTTGTTGTTTTCATTTGTTTTTCTCCTTGCTTGCTATTCCTATAGCACTTTGATTATATCACATTTTTAATCGCCACGCAATTCATAAACCGATTTTTTTCTTAAAAAATGTAAAAAAATTACCCGGGAAAATCCCGGGCAAAATTTTGCAGAACTAAAACAAATTATGGATTTGTTTTTGTATCTGATTTTTCATATGTGACTTTCACACTGTTATCGGTAGTACATACAGCGTCTTTACCACCGCCGTTCCAGTCTCTGGATGACAACATTGTGCATGTTTTGGAACCCAAACCTGTGATTTCGATAGTAAATGTTCTGTCTGTATCATCAGATGTCAACAAATAATCACCACCATATGGGTTTGTATATGGTTTAGGATCGGAACCGAAGCCCAACAATACCAATGTGGAGTTACCTGGTTTACCAGTAACTGCTGTTGTGTCAACACCATGGAAGTCAGGTTGTGAGTTGTACAACAGACGAACACCTTGAACGATAGCGGAAACGTCGTCGTCCAAACGTGACAATCTTTGGGATGCCAAAGCACTGTTGATTAATACGAAAGCAGCCGCGGTGATTAAACCCATAACTGCCAATACGCCGACCATTTCAATCATGGAACGACCGGATTGTTGTTTTTTTGTTTGTTTTTTCATTTGTTTTTCTCCTTGCTTGCTATTCCTATAGCACTTTGATTATATCATAAAATCAGATCATTATCAAATATAAAAAATGATTTTTTTCTTTGGGAAACCAAAAATTAAATCATATTTCGATTACGATAATGCCAAATTTTACAATTTGTTATAAGTGATAGCGAACGTTCCTTTGGTCGCATCACCAGATTTTGGTGTACATGTTTTGCTGACCGCGTCTTTCCAATTTTTAATTTCCAATGCCGAACAATCA
>JAKSTB010000046.1 GCA_024402815.1 Alphaproteobacteria bacterium
TTTTTTGTTTAGGATATTTTTTTCAATCTGCGAACACGTTTTTCACAATTATCAAATGGGCTTTCTAAAAAAGCCTGGACACATAAAAATGCAATTTCTATGTCTATGTCATCGGCGGCCAAAGCCAACACGTTTATATCGTCGTGGAAACGGTCATCACGCGCCTGTTCAGGTCTTTCACATCTGGAAGCACGCAAATGTCTGTAACGATTTGCCGCGATTTCCATACCAGCACCCGTGCCACAAATTAAAATGCCACGTGCATCTGTATCATCCAACATGGCATCCGCCATTTTTTCTGCGATATCTGGGAAATCAACAGGTGTATTCAAATCGTCTGTACCCAGATTGATAACCTGGTATCCTGCAGCCATCAACATTTCAGACAAATATAATTTCACACCAACACCGCGGTGATCTGCGGCAATATATATATTTGAAATCTTTGGTTTCTTCATTTTTTTTCTTCCTTTATCTTTGCCAATTTGCATTCCAATCCTGTGTTACCAGTTATGTTTATGGTCTTATAATACAATGTTCCAACCATTTTTGCATTTGAAAAAACATTTACATAGTTAACCGACGCGTCGCCTTCGATTTTACCGTGTAAAAACAAAGTATTTGCTTTGATATTTCCAATAACACCGCCACCGCGACCGATAACGATAGTTTCTGCCGAAACATCACCGTGAACTGTGCCGTGAATTTGAACAGTGTGATCGGTTTTTATATTACCTTTGACATTACAACCCGCGCCAACGATAGTCGGGGTTTGTTTTTCATTAGAATTTGTAAATGCCAACATTTTCCGTTCCTTTCCTTTGAATTTGTTTTCTTATTTTCCCTTCACAAAATTTGTTGGGTTAAAAGGTGTTCCTTTGTATCTTATTTCATAATGCAAATGTGGTCCCGTTGAACGACCGGAAGAACCGCCCAAACCAATAACAGAACCAGGTCTGACCCAATCACCACGCGCAACCATTATTTTTGACAAATGGGCATATAATGTTGTGAACCCAAGTCCATGATCAACTTCGACCGTGGTGCCATAACCATAACGTTCCCCAGCAGAAATTACGCGCCCCGGTGCAACTGCGTATAATTCAGTCCCTACTTTGCCCGCAAAATCTATGCCTTTGTGTTTTTTATTCTTTTTTGTAAATGGATCTTGGCGCATGCCGTAATTTGATGTGATAACTGTTTTTTCAACAGGTGCACCAATTGGTAAAATTTTAACAAGGCGGTTCAAACCATGCCATTTTTCAAGTTCTTGCGCGATTTTTTGATATTTAGGATTTGCATTTTTATCAACTTTTAATGGAACGAAAGCATCCCCAATGAAAGCATTAGAATATTTGTTGGCTTGTTCTGTCAATTTGTTTTCATTTAATCCCAATTTTGTGATGCTGATATTGATGCGTTTCATTTGTTTTTGCAAATCAGCAATATTATCAGATGTTATTTGGGACACCATATCTACGATTTGATTGTCGGCATCTGTGATTTCTTCCAAAGATTTTACAATCTGTTCATCGCGTTGTTTGATAAGTGTATTTTCGTTTTTGACTAATTCATATTCTATGGACATAGCAGATATTTTTTCAAATTCAGGCGAATAATCTTCGTTGCCCATCACTTCGTTGATACGGGTTTGCAAGAAATCCAATTCCCCAATAATTTTTGATTTAGAATTTAATAAATTATCTTTTTCTTTGTCAGACATCTTGCCTTTGTCTGCTTTCAATATTTTATCATCAATAATATTCAAATCGCGGGTCAAATCATTGTATTTTTGCAGATAAGTTTTCAAATCAACCATTTGACGATGATGTTGGTTTTTTACCTGTTCTAATTGTTGGGTGCGTTTTTGCAACAAAGGTCTGTGATACACATAAATATATGTTGACCATGATGCCCATATACACATAGTGATAATGACACAGAATTTTGTAAAGCGCCAAAAACTGCCCTGTTGATAGGTTTCGACATTACCGTCTGTGTTCATAATAGTGAAATCACGAGCGGGAAATAATATTTCAATCAAACGCCATACCGCACGAAACGGTGCAGTGATTAACGCCCAAAATGACGAAAAATATCTTGCTATAAAATCAATCATAGTTTCCTTAGTGTAGCCAAAAACATATCGATAGTCAAGCCAGAGCGCAAAATTTCGTCAGTGTTCATGGATATGCCCTGAAATACGGTTGTGCCAGTTTTTACGGCCTTTTTAGCACGAATCAAGACACGTTCTGCGGTGTTTTTAGCTCCAAATAATGGCAATATTTGTATGTTGCCCATGTGTTTATCACATAAAACCGATATAACCTTGTCCAAAACAAGCGCATCAACTATGGTGCAAAAATACCCATTTGGTTTTACACGTGCAACGCAACGTTTTGTCCATAATTGAATATCTGCGTTATGGTGGGCGTTGTGTTTCGCAGGTGTCCCATTAAAGTAAGGCGGATTTGTGATAACCAAATCAAAGGTTTCTGGGGTTGACCATGTTAAAATGTCTGCGTTAATTAAATTGATATTTTTATTATTCAAATCGATATTTTTTTTGCATGCTTCCAGCATTTCTGGGGCAATATCAATGCCCGTGATTTCGGCATCTGGGCAGTGGGTCAACAAACACAAAGATATTCCACCCGTTCCAATACCTGCATCCAATACGGTTTTCACATTTGTTGGTGCAAACGCAGCCAACCAAACTGCATCTGATGTTGGATTATAAATACTGTTGGACATAATAACCCGTCCATTAAGCAGTGTAAAATTTGCTTGTTTTTCAGACATACCTATATCATAATTCATAAAAACGAAAAGGCAAGTTTATGTTTAATGATATGTTAATTGTTACTACTGCAATCAGTTCCTTTAATAATGCGGCCCTGTTCAGTCCTTTGTTCTTGGTAATCGGGCTGTTGATGTTGCCTTTGTTCGTTATGGTTGCCGTTTATGGCCGTGATTTCGTTACAAAATTGGGTTGGAACGACAAAAATGTTGATAATAATGTCAGTTTTTGGACATCTTCCACCGTTTTATTGTGGTTAATGTTGTTCGGTGGCAATTACGCGGTAATCAGGGATGGCATATCTTTGTTGCCTTTGTTGTTGGCCGTTGTTTTATTGTTGTTGATGATAATTGTATCCCAAAAATATACTATGTTGGGTTATGCTAATAAAATACGCGATAAAAAAACAAAGTTGGCACTGTTTGGTTTATTGCTGTTAATGGCTGGTTTTTCTGCAATTCATAATTGGTATGGCATTTTATTGCAAATCAGCGCGGTTGTTTGTGGTTTTATTATTGGAAGCAGATTCAAAAAAAATATTGCGTTGGTTCCTTGGAATATAATTATGTTCTGTGCGGTTTTGATTTTGGTTTTAATGCAACCTGAATATTTCAGATTTGGTCAATTGGGCAATTTAACAGTCGTTCATTTATTAAGCGCTGTGTTTGTGGCATTATGTGGTGTAACTGCGTTGGTTACAAAATATGTGCATGCGCGATCCAAAGTGCATCAAAGCGCATATGTAAAATTAAAATGGTTTTTCCGTATTTTGTCGCTGTTGGCTTTGGTGTTGTTTATATCAACTGAATCTATTCCTGTATTCATAGGGTTGATGGGTGCGGTGGCATTGTTGGAAATGCTGTCTGTGTATCATTCAAAGAACTTAGATTCCAAATTGTCAAAACAGGCATTTTCTTTGTTTTTAATTGGGTTTGGAATAATCATAATCTGCCCAGTGATAAGTGCCATTGGCATAACCTATGCTGCTATGACTGCGACAGAAATAAAAGCAAGAGATTTCTTGAGTTTGTTATAATTTGTTATATTTATTGAATAACATTTTTCAAAGGTTTAATGTATATTTGGTTCGAAATTAATCAGTTATAACCAAATGGAATAAAAATATGGCAACTGTTATAGATCCAAGTGCAATTATTCAACCAGGTGCAGTCATAGGAAATGACTGTAAAATCGGGCCTTTCTGTATCATTGGCCCAAATGTTGTTTTAGGTGACAGGGTTGAATTAGTTTCAAATGTTGTGATTGGTGGTAAAACATCAATTGGTGATGATTCTATTGTATATCCTTTCGCAGTGTTGGGCGTTATGAGCCAAGATTTAAAATGGCAAGATGAAGCGGCCATGACTGGATTACGCATTGGAAAAAGATGCAAAATTCGTGAATATGTGACAATTCATTCTGGGACCCCTGCTTCAGATGGAACAGAAATTGGCGATGATTGTCAAATTATGGTTAATGCACACGTTGGACATGATTGTAAAATTGGTAACAGTGTTGTTATGTCTAATTTGGTTCAAGTTGCGGGCCATGTGGAAGTTGAAGATTTTGCAATATTGTCTGGTGGTGTTATGGTATTGCAATTTTCACACATTGGACGCAATGCATTTATTGGTGGAATGAGTGGTGTTGGTAATGATGTATTGCCATATGCTATATATGATGGCGCACGCGCGGTTTACAGAACTATTAATCGTGTTGGATTGATGCGTCATGGATTCACAAATGAAGATTTACATGCAATACATTCTGTGTATTCTGCTGTGTTTAATGAAACCGAAGGAACGGTTTTGGAAAGAATAAATAAAATCCGCAGAGAAGTTAAAAACAACAAATATGCTATGGATGCGATAGATTTTATTGAAAATCGTTCAAAACGCGGTATCGGAACATCAAAAAATGACTCGCACTAAAAACAATTTAAAAGTTTTTATTATTGCAGGTGAAGTTTCAGGTGATGTGTTGGGTGCAAAGATAATGCACGCAATGCCTGGTGTTGAATTTATTGGTGTTGGTGGCAAAAATATGGCGGATATGGGATTAAAAACTTTATTCCCTATTTCTGATTTGGCCGTCATGGGAATTTTCGAAGTATTGGCGCACGCACGGACTTTGACAAATCGCATAAAACAAACCGTCGATGCGATAGCCAAAGAAAAACCTGATATTGTTTTAACCATAGATTCACCAGGATTTGCCAAAGCAGTTGTAAAGGGTGTAAAAAAACAAAAATTATTAAATACAACAAAATTTTATCATGTTGTTGCGCCACAGGTTTGGGCATGGGGTAAAAAACGTGCGAAAAAATATGCAAAAATATTTGATAAATTGTATGCGTTTTTTGATTTCGAAGTGCCTTATTTTACCAAATACGGATTGGATACAGTTGCAGTTGGTCATCCAATAGCGGATGGTTTGGATAAATACCAATCAAATGGCGAAAATAAAAAAATTATCACCTTTGTTCCGGGCAGTCGTATGTCAGAAGTAAAAAAATTATTACCTGTATTTCATGAAACCATAGATATGTTATCCAGATGCGGATTCACAGATTATACATATGTCATACCAACCGTAGAAACAACTGATAAATATATAAAACAAGATATTCAAAATTGGAATATAAAACCAGAAATTGTGCCGGCCGAAAAAAGATATGATTTATATGCGAATACCTATGTTGCAGTTGTCGCCAGTGGCACTGTATCTGCGGAATTGGCAATAATGCACATACCGACCATAGTTGTTTATAAAATGAATTT
>JAKSTB010000047.1 GCA_024402815.1 Alphaproteobacteria bacterium
TTACCGTTTATATACACGTTGGCGTGTGCCAGCGACAGATATTATTAAAATGTTGACTTTTTCTGGCTTTACTTTCTTCCTTGGGTATGCCGCAATCGCGATAGTTGGGTATTTTTTGGTCCCCAGTGATGTTTTGGCTCAATCTGCGGGTGCTTCATTAGGATTGAACACTTTGTTCATAGTTTGTTTATCTATGTTGTTGGCTTATTATGCATTGACAGTGATGTTCTGTGATAAAAATATTCATATTGGGTCAACAATGAAATTCAAAATACCTTCATTTGGAACCGCGTTAATTCAAACTATTTTGGGTATTGCAGATGGTGTTTGTGCGGGGTTGGTTCTGTATTTTTGCATTCATTCATACATAGATATGCCGTTTGTCGTGTTTATCGGGTTATATGTAATTGCTATGGCGGCGGGTACTTTCAGCCAGGTCCCAGGCGGTATAGGTGTGTTTGAATCTGTGTTTATGGTCGCTTTGCCAGACAGTGTGGATAAAGCCAGCATATTTGGTGCTTTATTGGCATACAGAATTATTTATTATGTATTGCCTTTGATTGGTTTGGGTGGCTTGTTCTTTATATACGAACATTGGTTGGGTGCCAGAATGAAACGTTGGTTAGAAGAAGCCAAACAGAAAAAATTATCAGCCCAATAAAATTTATTTTCCAAAAATAAAAAAACTTGCCTTTATATATTGCATCTGTTATCTTATACAAGTTGTATAAGATGGGGTAATATAGTGTTTGTGTTATCACTTTTTACTATGATGCGAGTCGTGCTGTTGATTACCATTGCATGCATCCTTGGCATGGGCGTGGATGCCCCATGGGAACGTGTCATGTCCATTTCGTACACCCATAACGTAAAAGGATTATTAAATGTTAAAAAAGATATATGTAGATGGGGTCCATCCAGAAGAGACCCGGGTGGTGGTGGTGGACGCCGCCACAAACCGAGTGTCTGATTTTGACGTAGAAACAACAACAAAACCGCAGATAAAAGGGAACATTTATCTGGCCAAGGTTATCCGTGTTGAACCGTCACTTCAGGCAGCTTTTGTAGATTATGGAACTGGGAAAAACGGATTTCTGCCGTTTTCTGAAATTCATCCAGATTATTACCAGGTTACACCTGAACAAAAGAAAAAATTGATTGAATTGGCTCACGCCAATATCGTTGATGATGACGATGATCCAAATGATGAAGAAGACGAAGTCGCAGAATACGATGATCGCAGTGCCGGTGAAGATAATAAAGAATTTTTGAAACGTGCTCACGAATTCAAAATCCAAGATGTTATCAAACCAAAACAAATTTTGTTAATCCAAGGTGTCAAAGAAGAACGCGGTCAAAAGGGTGCGTCTATGACAACTTATTTGTCATTGGCGGGTCGTTTTGCTGTGTTGATGCCTAATTCCAGAAAACGTAACAGTTACGGTGTTTCAAAGAAAATATCTGACAAAGCGGAACGTGCCAGATTGCGTGAAATATTGCACACTTTGAAAATACCAAAGGGGATGACAGTGGTTTTAAGAACTGCGGCTATGGATGCCAAAGCGGAAGAAATCACAAACGATTACGATTATTTGACGTCCCTATGGAACGATATTCGTAAAACAACTTTGGAATCTGTTGCGCCTGTAACAATTCACACCGAAGATTCATTATTGCGTCGTGTTGTTCGTGATTTTATCGCAGATAAAGACGATGTGATGTATGTCCAAGGTGATGAAGTTTTCAATGAAGCTAAATCTTATTTTCAACAAATGTATGGTCGCGCACCACGTAAACAATTGGTGCAATACAAAGATGCGGCTGTGCCTTTGATGACCAAAGCAGGCATTGAAAAACAATTAGAAGGTTTGCATGGTCCATATGTAACTTTGCCGTCTGGGGGGGGTATTGTTATTAACCAAACAGAAGCTATGGTTACAATCGACGTTAATTCATCCCGTGCGATAAAAGAAAAAGATATCGAACAAACAGCATTGAATACCAATTTAGAAGCGGCAGAAGAAATCGCTTTGCAATTACGTTTGCGTGATTTGGCTGGTATCGTTGCGATTGATTTTATCGATATGGAAGATGAAAAGAACAATCGTAAATTGGAACAAAAAATGCGCGAAGTTATGAAACACGACCGCGCCAGAACCCAGGTTGCAAAAATCAATGCATTTGGTGTTTTGATGTTGTCTCGTCAAAGATTGCGCAGCAGCTTTATTGAATCTTCGTATGTCGTATGTCCACACTGTATGGGGGCAGGTGTCGTTCCAAGTATTCAAACTGCATCCATTATATTGTTCCGTCATTTACAGGAAAAACTGTTGGCAAAACCTGCCCAGAAAATCATTATGACGGTTCCAAGCGATGTTGCGATTTATCTGTTGAATCAAAAACGTGCTGAATTGGCATCTATGGAAAAAGAATTTGAAACAGAAATTGTTATCGTTGGTGATGACAGTTTGATGAACATAGACCAATATTCAATTCAACGCGTTGCAGCAGAAAACGTTAAAACCGATGATGTATTGGAAGCTTTCCAGCCATCAACCGATGTGAAAAAGAAAAATGCCCAACATGTTGAGGCAAAACGCATCACGTCAACTGCATCACGTCATCGTAAACCATTTAAGAAACCACAGGCTAAAAAATCTTTGTGGAAGAAATTGGTTGGATAAAATCAAATAAAAAACCGCCGAATTGGCGGTTTTTTTATTTTGTTTATTACCAAGCGCGAAGTCTGGTTGATTGTATCTTTGCTTGTTTTGTGTTTTGAACTTCTTAAAGTTTTCTTTTGCTTTTTGATGAGACAACAAAGTTTCAATACGAACCAAGATTTTATCAGCTTCTTTTCCTACGAAAGGATAGGCTAATTTGTTCATAATAATATATTCAGCATGATCCCCCAGCCCTTCCATATACAATTGTAATTTGAACAATTCTTTCAAAGGTGTTCTTTTAGCTTTTTTATCCTTTTTAACAGATTTTGCATCTTTCTCTGGTTTTTCTGAATATATAATATAACCATCGTTCGCTTCATCTATGACGATATAACCATCATTTTCGTTCAATAATGTATTAGATTCTTGGATAATATCTTCGCTGTATCCAGGGTGTCCTGGTTTGGCAATTTCTAAGAAATCCATAATATTTTCATTTTTTTGGTTTTTATTCATCTTGTTATGTTTAATATGATATAAATGCCAAATATGTCAAGAAAAACGTGGAACAAAAAAACACCCCAAACATTTGATGTGGGGTGCAAAGATTCAATATTTTGGCGTCACTTTCGCGTTTTACCCTGTAAAACAGAATACAATTGAGCCAAGTTTGGGTTTGCTTTGTATTTGTCAAATCTTTCGTTACGTTCTTTGACGTTTTTAACGGCTGCTTGAATACGTTTTCTGCCAATGACAGAATATATTGTGGCCCAAACTTCAACACCAGATTTGGAATAGTGAACCAAAGCGGTTGCATTTTTGTTGTTTTCATCAACAAATTCTACCAAATAAAGTCCTGGTTTAATTCTTTGGGCTTCTTTGATATCACCTTTGATACCTTTTGTAACTCTGGCCTTAGTAGATTTATTTGTAACATCTTTGATTTCTTTTGCTTGATTAATGATGTCGCAAATTATACTGACAGGTTCTTTGTCGTTTTTGTAATTTTTAATATCTTCCTTCAATTTTTTGACAGGAAGGCTGACAGCATAGCCCAAAGATTGAATCATTTTGATTTCAACCCCAGCCTTGTGTTTAACTTTGTTTTTGTCGCTGTCCATTTCAACTTCCTTTTTGTCGCGGCTGTGTGCTGACAAAGCATTTTCCAAACGTTTTTGAAATTCAATATAGGCATTTTGAGTTGGCTTACGTCTGGCGTATCTTTCTTCCAATTTCGTTTCCAAAGCTGTGTCACCACGTTCCTTGGCTTTTTTCAAACGTCTTGCTTGGAGGTTTAATTGTAACTGCAAAATGGCGTTACCTATTATAGACATTTTCTTTCCTTTTGTTATGTTTATATACGTATATTTTAACACAAAATACTGGAAATGCAAATTTTTTGTGTTTTTGTAGATTTTGTCTATAATTTGATTATTTGCAGTAATTCTGGAAATTCAGAGTCTAAGAAATGCCCGTGACCAGAAAATTTATGTACCCTGATTCCCGGAATGTTGTTCATAATCTTGTCAAAACTGGTCAATATGTGGGGCATATCGTCATCAGATATCAGCAAATCACACCCCACATCAGTTTGTTTGACTATATCATTGTTCAAATTAAAATCTTGATAAAACCCGAAAGGTTGAAAATCTTCTGCATCAGCCCATGGTGCAACTAAAATGATTTGTTTTACATGTAAATGTGGATGTTTTGCCATATATTTCAAGATAAATCCACCACCTGCAGAATGCCCAATTAACGTTGTATATGGGTTTATATCTTGTTTATCCATGATTTTTTCCCATTCGTCATATTTCATCAACAAAGCGTGCGCATGTGGAAAGTGGGGTATTTGCATCAAAACATCATGGTCTTTTTCAACTTGGAATTGCAGCCAATCTTTCCATCCCTTTATTTCCCTGAATTCACGGGTTTCCCAATTATCTTCAGGTCCCATAACACCGTGGCAAAATACAATATTCATAATATTTCCTTTCTATTTATTTTTTAATATGTCACCAGATTTGATGTATTCAGGTGAATCTTTCTTTGATTTTTTCTGGGCCAATTTAGCATATTTTGTCGCGTTTTCATTATCGCCGTTCATTTTATAAAATTCAGCCATAGCCCAATCTGATTCACCGTTTTCAGTTACGCGTGCCAATATCCAATATGCCAATGGGCTGGGGTCAATTAAAATAACATGTTTACATAATTCTGTGGCGCGTGATTTATCATCCGGTTTGTTGCGTTCGCTTAAAACCAAAGCCAAAGCCGTTTCGATTTGTGGCGCATTATTGGATAATGTTAAACTTTTTTCATATGCCATAATGCTGTCGTCATAATGTCCATATTGAAATTCTATATCGCCATATAATTCATAAAAATAGGGGTTATTGGGGTGGCGACCAATTAATGTTTGGGTGCCCGTTTTCGCAACATCCAAATTGCCAGCCTGCATATTTGCGATTGCACGCGCATAGATGGCTGCATCTGATTTATTTTTATATGGATAAACAGTTAACACATTTTGTTTGTTATCTAAATACCCGATCAATTTAGCGCGCAGAATATCATAATTTGTGTTTTCTGTTTCGATTTCTTTTTTAGATTTTTTTTGTGTTTTTAATATCCCTTTGATTTTATTTTTTGCGTTATTCAAACGTTCACTGGTTAAAGGGTGATTTATACGATTTGGATTGATACGTGTTTCAAAGGCATCATTCATTTCACGCATTTGTTCAAAAACTTCAATTAAACCATTTGGATTGTTATTAGATTTTACCAGTAAATCGACAGCCA
>JAKSTB010000048.1 GCA_024402815.1 Alphaproteobacteria bacterium
CCCTAAAAATGCGATTCGTTTCAAAAAAGTCGATTCGTAGACACCGAATCGATAAAAAAAACCACCACATTTTAATAAACGGGTGGTTTTATTTTAAACAACAGACAAGTTTCGATTAGAATCTATACATAAACCCAAGTTTTACCAATGGGAAATAATCATATTTATCTAAATCATCTTGAATATCTTTTATTTCGGCTTTGATATTATCTTTTAATGTAGCTTCCAAGGTTGGATTACCTTGAACAGATACACCACCAACTTCCAATCCTGTCAAAGGGATATCCAAATCTGCCTTGGCAGATTTATCAGCCAACACTACACCAGCATCGACATAAACTTTAAAGCCCCAGAACAAACCCAAATCAAAACCTGTTCCAACATATGGGCCAGAATAATTCCAGTTTACTTTGGCTTTACCATGGGCAGCCCCGGCATCATATGTATATGTTTGGCCATTCAATTCGAATTCATATACACCGCCAATATTTTTATCTGTGATATCTGCTTTGGCATTTAATTTGCCATTGAAATAACCACCAGATATTCTCCATCCGCCCAAGAACCAAGTATCACCAAATGGGTAAAAATCAATCATCGCGCCATAATGTTTTCCATCCAATGCAAAATTTTCAATTTTCATATCGCCAATTTCTACACCATCTTCACCTTTGCCAGCGATTTCATTTATTTCTTTGTTTAATTTAGATTTAATTGGTGAATAAGTGGCCATATCGAATCGGACACCGAATCGTTTTGCCCAGAAAGAATCAAAATTTTTATTATTATATCCAACAAATCCATTTATACCACTGGTTGGGGAAATACCGATACCCAATTGCAAACCATGTGGAAATTTAATTTTTGGATTGCTGGTTTCAAATTTATTAGCAATTTGTTCTGTTTTTGCAACTTCTGTATTTACTTTATCTGCAACAGTTGCACTTTCCGTTGCCAATACAGGCATTGTAATCAAAGCAAGCATTGGAAGTATTGAAATTTTTTTCATGTATATTTCCTTTTTATGTTGTTTAAGAACTTATTCCCAAGTATAAGTTTTTTTATACATACACACAACAACAAATTTTTTATTTAATATATGTGTTTTTTGTGATAAAATGTATAAATATGAAACGTTATATACCTTTTTTATCATTATTGATAATTGCGTTTGGCATAAATGTCGTGAACGCATCTGAATGTGTTGATGAAGATTGTGATTTGGCACCTGCTGAATACACAGAGACAGCAACAGTTGTTGATGTATTGGAACCTGTCGCACCAAAAGAAAATCTGTGGTACGATTTTTCTTACCAATCATCAAAGTATGATACGGACAATATGTGCGATTATGATTACAATTGTCCTTTTGAAACAATCCAG
This sequence comes from Alphaproteobacteria bacterium, assembly GCA_024402815.1. Lineage (GTDB taxonomy): Bacteria > Pseudomonadota > Alphaproteobacteria > Rs-D84 > Rs-D84 > Enterousia. The sequence continues at coordinate 1,384 of JAKSTB010000048.1, forward strand.
GAATGTGAGGTTTGGTATAAAAAACCTGTTCACAAAACAAATGTTTTGCGTCGCAGTGCACATTTAAGTCCTGTCAAAATTGACGACATTATATTTGCAATTAATTTGCAACCTGATTTTTCTGCAAATGACGTGGCTGCAAAATCTTTGATGGAACGTTATAAAATATTAATGCGCACATCCAAGGCATGTTGCACCGAAGGTTTCTTGCAGGAATTACGTGACCAGGGCGCAAATGAAAATGAAATCTATGAATTCTTGAAAGATGACGCCAACACATTTGCGATTGGCCAACGTTGCATGGTTTTGTCTGATTTCGAAATCACGGAAGATTACACCGATGACATAGATGGCGAAACCGTTGCAGACATTCGTAATAAATGTTTATGTCGTAACCACAAATGGTTCACCAGTTTATTACAGCCATTTGTTGACATATACGAACGGGCACCTGAATTTGCGCTTGATCCATTTTATTACACATACCGGGACAGCATGAAACGCACCATAACGGTATCTGTAAATCAAGATGTTCAGAATGTTCTGGATTTATTAGAATATTGCCCAGATTAATGGGCAATATCTTTTTTACATTAATTTTATTTTGCGTTTTTATTTAACCACGCATAATGGCGCAGGAATTCTATACCCGGCCCCGCAGGATATCCCATCCAACGAGAACCCGCAGGTATGTTACGGAATACACCACTGTTCGCACCAATTTCTGCATCATCACCAATATGAATTCCGTTTGAAACACCCGCATGTCCACCAATTAAAACACGGTCACCGACAACAACACCACCGGCCAAACCAACGCCCGATGCCAAGAAACATTCTTTGCCGACAATAACACCATGTCCAATCTGGCATAAATTATCGATTTTTGTTCCATCACCCACAATTGTGTCAGTCATAGCCCCCCTGTCCACACAACTATTTGAACCGACAGAAACACGGTCACCCAATATAACACGACCAACATGTGGTATAAACACGTTTTTTCCTTCCTGGCGCGTGTAACCGAATCCGTCCTTGCCAATTACCGCATTTGCATTTATCACGCAATTTGAGCCAATTGTGGCGTTTTCTATATGGGCCCCAGAATAAACAACCGTACCAGAACGTAAAACCACATTACGACCAATGAAAGCGCCCGGATAAATCTTTACCCCCTCTTCCAAAACTGCACCACGTTCCACAGTTGCAAATTGCCCGATATAATTGGAACGTTTTTTACGGAAAAATACACCACGTTCTACGGATGCGAAATAACTGATACCGAAACGTGGTTTTTCACGATAAATTTCACCCAAAATTTTAACGATGTTACCACGTGGGGAATTGGTTATTAACAAAGTTGTTCCCTCTGGCGCATCATTGATTTGTTCAGGTTGCAATAAAATAACAGTAGCTTTGGTTTTATGTAAAACTTCGATTGGTAAAATTTTAAATGCGTTTGAATTACGTTCTGTGGAATAGAAAGCCAATTGTCCCGCACGAGCATCCGCGATTGGTGCAACCCCACGCACAGGTTCATTTGGATTTCCCCTTAATTCCAAACCAAATTTTTTTGCCAATTCACCGGCTGTAGTTTTTGTTCCACGTGGACCGAAAATCATACGCAATAAATTTCTCATATATCATCCTTTTCGTTTTTAACGATTATAAAACATAAGAATAAAAAGGCAATGTAAAATATTAAACAAAAAAGCCACCGAAAAGGTGGCTTTTTATATTTTAAGGTTGGAATTAATCTATGTCAAAACTGATAACATCACCGTAAGATCCCAATTCTTCACCACCCAAATAGCAGTGGATATGAGAACCGACTTCTTGTAACCATTCTGCGATGGCTGAGTTTTCAGCTTTTTCATATTTAACATCCAATACATTCTTGGTGATTCCATAACCCAACAAACCACCTGCCAAAGCACCAACACCACCGGCAACCAAGTTTCTGTTTCTGCGGCCCGATGTATCTTCTTTGGCTGTTTCCATTTCGGTACAAATATCTCTTAATTTGGAAACATTTGTTGGGAATGTTGATTTTGCTGTTGCAATATACATTGGTTGTGCATCCACCGCAGCTTGTCCTTGTTGATCTACCTCTACAATCAATCTTTGATTATCAACATCATTCGGATCCAAAGCTCTAACATGCGTTCTCTGGGTCTCATCACCTCTTTTACCATCTTCATCTCTTCCTACTTCTTCCTTTGCTGATTTTATTGCTTCTTTAAGATAATGCTTCAGCTCTTCAATCTTTGGTGTCATATTTTGAGCAGTTGGGGCAGTAGCCAATACCGTTTTTACTCTATCCAAATATATCTTGCAGTCACCAGATGTACAATAGCCACTGTCATCTAATACTTTAATGAAATTCGTTTGGATAAGACTTACATCAGTAGCATTCCATTTCCATGTACTCTGGGTACCGGCTTGGGCAACTGTGTAACCATTGATGACTGTGAATTCAATGCCTTCGACATCGCCACCTGCATTGCGTGCCGCTCTCAAAGCTTTGTTTGCATGTTCAACAGCCTCTTGGTAATCTTTCAACATTTGTGTTTTTTGTGTACCTTCGGAATTTTCAGGATACAACACAAATCTGCCATATGCTTCGTTTGCTTTATCCAATTCGTTGTTACATGTTTTACCAGCTTCGTTTTGATCTTCGGTTTTGGTGTATTCATTGTTCTTTGGACTTAACAATCCACCCAATGTACCGCCATTCCTTTGGATAGCGTCCATACCGACAAATCCACCGACACCACCGACGGCCGTTCCGCCCAATGTGTACCACAATTTTTTGTACCAATCGGCATCAGAACCTTCACCAGCATTTTTACGTGCTTCTTTACCCACAGCTTTACTGATGTTGTTCAATGTAGCTTCGCTGATCCAAGAACCACAAGTGAACGCATCACCGACTGCAAAGTATGCAACCGTATCGCCACCCAAGTTGTCCTGGATCTTTTTATCATCAGATACAACTGTAATCTTTGCACGGCAGAAAGAACCATACAAATCATTACTTGCAACAAATTGATTTGTGGTCAAACCTTTCATAGCATAGTTCTTTGGAACTTTGTTAGATTTCAATTTCACCCACATAAATGTAGAACCATTATCTTTGTTACCCATGATTCCACCATTGTTGTTTTGCAAGCAAATATTTTGTTCCTTGGTCAATTTTGCATTATATTTTGCCTGGGCTTCTTTTTCAATATCCATCAAAACTTCTTGGAACAAGTTTTCTGCAGATTGACTGATAGAATATTCATCCCATGTTTCTGTAACTTCTTGGTCATATAAACATCCATCTTCGTCCATATATCCGCATGCTTCGATTGTGTTTTGATCGCACATGTCGCTGACGGTTTTGGTCTTACAACCGATAACAACATTGGAATTCTGTCTGTTTGCAGATATACTGCCCGCAGCGCCCAACCAAGTGTCACGAACACCGCCAGAACCCCAAGAACTGTTCTGTGAATCGTCAGATTTCAATTTGAAAGCTTCGATTTTCAAGTGTTCTTCACAAACGTCTGCGTTTTTAACTGTACCGATACACAAACCTGTAACGATTGTGTAATCCAACACACCACCAACTTTGTTCATACTTTTATCGAATCCAGTAGAACCTGTATCATATGTGTTAGACATAACGTCTGTTCTGTTACGATAGCAGTTGACATAATCTTTACCACACAAAGATTTCACACAACTGATTGCAACATTACCGCATTGTTTTCTCATTTGAGAAATTGCAGCACTGTTATAAGAAGAACTTAACGAAGAATTCAAAGTTCCAATTACACTGATTGGATCCTTGTCACCTTCTTCTTCGTACGATGGGAACAATGTTTTAAATACACTGTTGTCTGTGTATGTATATGTATACATATTATTATTTACAGATGCAGCAGCATATTGACAGTTGGAATCAGTGTTAA
>JAKSTB010000049.1 GCA_024402815.1 Alphaproteobacteria bacterium
TTCAGACTGTGTATCCTTTACTTCAGTAAATTTACAAAACTTAAACACAAGAAATGTATTATTTATGGATTTTATATAAAAGATGACTTCAATTATATTAGCTTCTTTCAATAATGAGAATAATAAAGATTTAAGATTTATGTTTAATGGCTGCTACTCTTTAACTCATATAGAATTTGGTAGTTTCAAAACTTCAAAGGATAAAGATTTTGAAGTTATGTTCAAAGGATGTAAATTTATCATTGAACATGAATTCTTTTTCTTCGCCCCAATATTTTATGAAGTGTCCGTTTGCGTGCACTTCCTCTGGTCCCATAATCAATATACTTTTACCGCTGTGATCCAAACGTTGACTGCCCACGATATAGTTCAGATTTTTAATTAACAGTTTCTTGTCGGCAACGGTCAAAGAATCCCATTGGATAATTTTTTTGGCAATTCGTTCATTGTCGGCCAATTCAGCAATTAAATTATCCCTGATATCTTGCGCAAATTGACGCAATTTTCGCAAATCCACCAATCCCAATGCAGCATATTTTTTTAGAATCATTTTGGTTTGTTCCTGCATTGTTGGGCTTAATATATTTGTTTCACCATTTGGATAATCTATGTCTAAAATATCCTTGATTTGGTTTTTGGCAAATTCAGATACACCGACCCCGGCATTAGTATATGTTTCATACTTTATTTTGTTGTTTGGCTGATAATTATTTGGCGCAACATTTCTGGCATTTTCTACGTTGAAATATAAAAATCTACCTTTGTTTATATCCATTATTTCCAAATTAACCGAATTTTCTTTGCACGTTTTAATAATTTTATCTATCTGAGCTTTTGACATACCGTCAATTTTCAACCTGATATGTTCGAACTTTAATCCAGATGTTGCCTTGTATTCCCAACCAGAAACACCGCTAATCTGCTGAAACCTGGCAACTAAATTATCCATAGCAGATATCACACCCGCCTGTAATAGGCGTCTATTTTTTTCTTTCTGGCTTATCTGACCGAATTCCATATATGGACGTCCATCTACAGAACAAGGTTTCATTTCCACAGAATGTTTAGCCAATTCCAGATTTAACCGTTCCCATTCCGCATCGGTCAATCTGCTTTTTGGTAATTTTACACTGCCCCGGCCGTCAAAGAATTGTTGAATATATTTATCAAAACTTTTACTGGCTTTTTCTGTTAAAACACTCATCATATTACCTTTTGTTTTATCCCATATATTTTACCATTTTTATTGAATTTTTCCTATCAAATTAAACATCTTGATTTTTTGGGCATTTTATGATATAATTAATCATATGTTAGAAGCCCATGTATGTGGGCGTTTTTTATTTTTCCACATTTCAATAACAAAAGGATAAACATGTCACGACAAATACAAATCAGACGTGGTTCTGCCACAGATCATGCAAATTTTACTGGTGCGATTGGCGAAATCACAATGGATACAACAAATAAAACCCTGCGCGTTCATGATGGGACAACCGCGGGTGGAACAATATTGGCAAAAAAGAGCGAAATTCCAATCATTCCTAATTTCCCAGATTCAATGGATTATGTGGTTGAAACCCAATTACCAACATCACAAAATAATTACACATGGTATCGCAAATATAAATCTGGTTGGGTAGAACAAGGCGGAATTGTCAGCGCAACATCATCATATGCCAGCAAATCAATACCCGTGACAATGGCAAATACAAATTATACATTGTCTTGTAATACCATTGAATCTTTTGCAGGAATACAATATTGCGTTGTATATATTGATTCTGTCAGTTCGTTTACCATTAAATATACTGGCACTGGTACCGCATCATGTACATGGCAAATAAGTGGCCCAGCAGCATAACCGCCACAAATATAAATGGGGGCCACGTGTCCCCAAAATGTTATTTTTGGAATTCATACGCTTCTTCGTATTCAACATTATGACAAATACCGCGATAATGATTCAGTGCAATAATCCTGGACGCATAATCTATGTGTTTAACCTGGGATTTATACATATTTATCATATTACGTTTTTGGGCCACAACCGAAGAAATATCAACATAATGCGTTTGGTTCGCCAAAGTATTCCATATTTCATAGAAAACAATGTATGCGTCCGCATACATGGATTTTTTCAGCATTTGCGCCACAGCCATATGATCAGGATGGAAATCACGCGGCGATGGTATGACAATATAGTCATAATCACGTAAGTTTAATTTTTGGAATTGGGCTTTGTTTTCACGCAAATGGCTGTCTTCCAAATTCAACATAGCGAATTTATTTACACCAAATTTTTTCATCACAGATTCTAATTCTTTTTTACGAATTTGTGTCATTTTTGGTGGGGCTATATCTGGGTCGCCGTAACGTCCATCGGTCAAACATATAACATCACATTGTTTAGCATATAATGCCAACAAACCGCCGCAACCAATTGTTTCATCATCGGGATGCGGTGCCAAAATACAGATTTTATCCGTAGGTTTTATATTCCATATTTTTGGGTAAGCAAATTTCTTTGACCTGTGAAAAATTTTCATAATCTTGTGCATCATCTTCCCCCATTTATGTTTTTTCTTCGTTTGTTTTATTTTACAACAATCATCCACAATATCATTTATATTATCCATCAATATTTCTTTCATTTTTGCCAGTTTTTGTTTTGTTTGGTATTGATTCATAACAGTTCTGGAATAATCGTGCAAATCGTGGCCCACGGGTTGAAAATTTTTAGAAAACTCGAAATCCATCAACCACAGATTTTTACCGTCATCTAAAATATTATTCACTGTATAATCACAGTGTTCGCGATATATTTTTATACTTGTTTGTTTTGCAATATTATCAAAATATTCTTTATATAATGGTAATTGCTTTATCTGGGCATGGTATTGTTCGGGCCAACTGGATAAAAAATCCGTTTGAATCTTCGCCAATAATCCAGGGGACATTTTATGTGTTTTAGCGTGTTTTTTATATATTTTTTCCATTATTTCGATTGGACGATTATCACAACACCATTTTGCATTTTCAATATATGGGTATATTGCATATGTAAAGTCATCTAAATTTCCAAATTCGTCAGGAAAATTGAATTGGAAATACGGAGAAAAATCATCATAAAATTCGCGCTGTTTTTCAATAGAACGTTTCAGATAGAATTTTTGAGCATCAGTTTTCGCAATAACAACATATTTTTTATATCCGCCAATCATTACAATCGCAGAAAACGGGCATCGTGCCGTTGGCTTTTGCGGCAACACTTCTACTATTTCACAATCTTTGTCCAAATGTCTAAACAGTGCGTGTATCATTATTTTTCCAATCTGTGATTTTTTATATATTGTTTTTTTACCCAAAAAGAATCAGATTGACTTGTGAAACGCTGAAAATAAATCATTTCAAATCCAAAACTTTTCAATAATCCTTCCATTTTTGGGAACAATACATTGTTTTCATAGGAAGAATTTACGTGTTCTGCCTCTATATGTATAGATTTGACATCATTCAAACGTTCGCCAAACCCTTCCAGAACCTCAAAATTACAACCCTCTACATCAAGTTTCAATAAATCGACTTCTTTTATATTATGTTCGGCCAAAAATTTATCCATTCTTATTGCTTTGACCGATACTTTTGTTGTCGCTTCATTGGAAGATTTATCATCCAACAAACTTGATACCCCTGTATTTTTGGCACTATTTATATCAACCGCATTAAATTCAATTTGCTTTTCTTCATTAAACACAGCGTAATTGAAAGCATTAAATTTGTGTATTTTTGTTATGGCATCATAAATTTGTGGATGTGCTTCAAATACCCACACATTATCATCAGATATATTAAAAGCCTTGGCCAGATATTCTGAATCTTGGGCAAAATTCGCACCGATTTCCATAATATTATGGACTTCCAATCTTGACCAGTTTTTAATCCAATCGACAAACTGTTGCATTTCGCGACCTGTACTGGCTGGATTATAGCCGGCGTATTTATCTATTTTTTTCGTTTTTTTCTTAAAAATTCTGCAAATGTTCATCTTTTACCCCTTCATAATTGCGATTGGTTTAATTTTCGCGATTGGTTGGCCCAGATTATAATTTTTCATTTCTTGTAAAACCAAACCAACATCTTTGAATGCCTTTTTACTTTGTTCTGCAATATTTCCATTACCAATATGACAGAATAAAATATTATCATTTTCCATATCACTGATAGTTTCATTTTCTTGGTAACAATCGCGGGCAATATGTTTATCTTGGTTGCGCCCTGTTCCATGATTTGCGCTGAAAAACGCTTTTGGATTCTTTGGATTTTTCATTAAATATGAATAATTTCCCATTGCGGACGGCAACATAAACATATCATCATCACAAACACGTTGTACACCATTTCGTTGGATAATAAAATGTTCGTTATCATATTTTTCGTACATAACACTGTCATGGCAATGCGAAGCAATTATGTCTATGTTGATACCTGTTATCTTTGCCCAATTATTTATAATTGCATTACGGTTTATTTCCCCAAATATGCGTGCCAAATTATGTTCAAACAATAATCTTTTGCCGATACGTGTATCAAACCTAATCTTTCTGTAATCCTTTTGCGAATAAATCAATTTCCAAACTTCGACAGGATTCTTGAAAAACAAACCTGTTTTTATAAAATACGACAATTGTCTCTTTCTGGTTTTGCGTATATGTTTCCGTCCATGTTTGGCATTTTTTATAAAATCAAGTTCTGATAAGTTAGAATATCTTAAATTGATTCTGTCCCCCACAGCAATCGAATCCGAATGTAAAATGAAAAAGAAATCGTTTTTGTTTACATCTGGACTGTTTGTTTCAATGACTTTGTGTATCTCAAAGAAATGATTGCCACCACCCAATGAACCATAAGTGATACATGCGGTTTTCAATATATCTTTGGTTAAACATTGTTTGGCTAATTCAAACGCAGATTCCACACTGTTAATACCTAAAAATTCATAGAAATTTTGATTTCTGGCAAAATCTTTATCCAAATAATCATGAAAAATGTCCAACATTTCCTGTCGTGTTGGGCTGTGTATCGCCTCGTATGCCTTTAAGTATTTGGAATATGTTCTAAAACTGTCTTTCAATTTATCTTCATCTGCATCCAAAATCTTACCAAATGTAAAACCGCAATTTTCAACCCCTAAACACGCAGGATAAATATATTTTTTACTTTTAAT
>JAKSTB010000005.1 GCA_024402815.1 Alphaproteobacteria bacterium
CATAACCCTTGGGCGATTGTGTCGTGTTCCATATTTGGTTTAACAATGTTCATACTTTATTTCGGTTCAACTATGTGCCATGCAACCATTGGCGATAAAAGCGAATGCTTTTTTGAAGTGTGGGATTCAATCGCAATTTATGCTTTGATAGCAGGAACCTATACGCCGTTTTTATTGGTTAATTTGACCCATGGTGGATATTGCGGATTGGGATGGACTATGTTTGGTATATTGTGGTCGATGGTTATTTTTGGGGCAATTATGAAAATACATAACCCACATAAACAGCCAAAATGGATGGTTGTGTTGTATTTAATTATGGGTTGGGCATTGTTATTTATTTTGCCGGCCATGATTAAAACTATATCTGCACGCGGAATGTGGTTTGTTTTAGCGGGTGGTTTGTCTTATTCAATTGGGGTTATATTTTATCTGTGGCGAAGAATGAAATTCGCACATGCATTGTGGCATCTGTTTGTTATCGGGGGCAGTGTATGTTTCTTCTTTGCGGTGCTGTTCGGGTCAATAATAGATTTTGTGAAATAAAAAATACCGCCATATTGGCGGTGTTTTTTATTCTTTATCAAATGGGTTTTCTGATTTGCTGTATTCAATAATTATTGGTAAATGTTCCCAATGCAAAGCGGTTGCAATTCCACGACGTAAATAACGCGTATATGATTCAGGAATATCAGATGCACCACCAACATTTATTGAAATTTTCATAGGGCGACGGCCCGTTTGATGTGCAAATTTTATCTTCATAGGGCGTTTCAAACGCGACATAGGTGGTTGGCGATCTGCAACCAATTTTTCAACAATTCTGTTTAATAAACTGGTCGGGGTTTCGGCGTCAGATATATCCCATTGTTCATAAATTCGTTTGAATAAATTTTGAATACCTGTGCCTGTTTGGGCAGATATAGCCAATATCAAAGGTTTAATAATTTGGTGGAAAGAATTAGTAAATTGATGTTTCAATTTTAATAATTTTTCATCCCTTTCAATTGGATCAACCAAATCCCATTTGTTCAAAGCAACACATAAAATTTTACCAGCATCATAAACGCGGGCAGCGATAGATAATGCCTGGTTTTCTATATTTTTAGTCGCATCTACAATTAAAATGACGATGTCTGCTTTGTCGATAGCATCCAATGATTTTAATGCAGACAGTGTTTCAACATCATCTGTAACACCGGCTTTACGGCGTAAACCCGCCGTATCCATGATGACGATATCACGACCATAAAAATGCGTTGGTATTTTGACGGTATCACGTGTGATGCCTGGTTCATCCTTTACAATTTGACGGTTTTCGCCCAAAACACGATTTACGAAAGTTGATTTACCAACATTTGGTTGTCCCAAAACCGCGATTTTAACTTTCTTATCTGGCGAGATTTCAGTTGTTTCAATTGGTGCAATTTTATCTATAAATTCATATATTTCATCAAATCCACGTTTGTGTTCTGCGGATATCAAAACAGGTTCGCCAAAACCCAATTTATAAAAATCGTTTATATCCGCCAGACGTTTATTTGATTCAGATTTGTTAATCAACAGCAAAGCAGGGGCCTTGGTTTTTTTATGAACCAATTTCGCCCATTCTAAATCCATAGGATTCAAACCAACACGACCATCTACAACGAATAAAACCGTATCTGCATTTTCAATCGCTTTGATTGCCATATCGGTTGAATCATGTGCGATTCCAGATTTCGTATTTTCAAGGCCGGCTGTATCAAATACAGTCCATGGACGATTCGGCATAATGCCAGATATTGTATCACGTGTAACACCCGGGCGATCGTGAACAAGTGCATCCCTGGAATTTGTAAGCCCATTAAAAAGTGTTGATTTGCCAGTATTAGGGCGACCAACGATAACTATGTTTTTCATGTCTTTTTCCATTGATTTTTTATAATTATAAAGCAAAAATATAAATAATCAAACAGCGGAGGTATAAAAAATGAGAAATAAAAAAAGAAGTTGGCTTTCCAAGTTATTGGATATATTTTTTAGACCGAAGTATTTCTTCAGTAAATTGGTTGTTGATGGAAAAATGGAAGATGCCATGTTGCGCGCATTTATATGGGGGCTGATTGGTGGTATCATTGTTTTGATTTTGCATTTAATTCGTGGCAATGCTTTTACTGTGTTTTCTTTGTTCAAAACATTTGTTGTTTTTCCGGTGATGGCGGTTATTATGTTGTTCGTCTGTGCAGGGTTAATGATGTTGGTTTCTGAAATTACTTCTGGGGACAGGGATTGGGAAATCGCGGTCAAAGGAATCGCATCTATATTCTTTGTTTATCCATTGGCTTTGGTTTTAAATGCATTGGCTTTTGATTGCAGATCTATTTGGTTAATCAGTATGCTGACCGATTTATATATGCTGTTTTTGCTGTATAATATCGCAGTGTATTGTTTGCATGGTAAAAAAATCAGTGTGATTTTCGTGCTGATGGTTGGTGCTATGTTGCTGGCTGGAATATATTTGTCTGATTACAGACCGTTGTGGTTCTTGGTCAAAAATATACCGGCAACGTTAACTTGTTTCTTTTAACAAAAACCGCCATATTGGCGGTTTTTTAAAATCCACTTCGTAGCCCCACAGCAAAAAACGGGGTTGTGTCTGCAAGACCCGCGGACATAAATAAACTGGTTTCTTCGGTGTATTTATATCTGAATGAACCCAACACAGTATGTATATTATCGCCATGTTTTAATTTATTTCCAAATTCATCCCTGTGTGTCCAAATGTTTGTATTAGAATACAGATATGTCAAAGAAACACTGGATTGTAATAAATCATAACTGACCCCAGAACCCGCGACAATACCATCTGCGGTTTTATTGATTGGGTTGCGATCATAAATCATACGGGCAGATGTGCCAAATACAAAACTGTTATATTGCAGGTTGATTCCCAATGCCACCTGGGTGCGCCAATCTGCCGTTACCTTTGGTGAATATGAATTTTCAACATAATCTTCAGGTTTGTTCATATATGACAGGGCCAAAGAATAGGCGGCCTTTAATTTCCCAGCAGGTTGTTTGAATTTAAATGCGAAATCAATTGCATAATTATAATCGTCATTTAATCCAGATACAGAAAATCCGTATTGGCCATATTCTGTTTGTTTTGTGGCCAAATTTAATCTTAACGCTTCATGTCCAGTTGTTGCAGCAGTATCAGATATCAAAACTTTTTTTAACTTTAATTCTTTGTGCAATATAGATTTGTCATTGATTCTTAAATAACCAACATCTGGCAGGCCCAATCCCATTTTACGTGCGATAGAATGGGTTAAACCAAATTCAGATCTACCTATATTTTTATCTTCAAATAAAATAAATGCATCATGTATATATTCGTCATCTTCCACACAATCTGCATCCAATGAATAGACGGCACCAAAACGTTGTGTGTCGTTGAATTTATAGAAAGCCCGCGCCTTGACATCCCAATCGTCGATTACAATAATTTTATCGTCTTTGGGTTCCAAGAATCCAATCATGCCGTCTGCATCTAAATCAAATTTCCAATTGCCCGCAGAATAATCAAGTGCATAGGTATTTGAACAAACAAATAATACGGTAAATAATGATATGATTTTATTTTTCATATTTGGTTCCTGAAATCATTTTTGGTTTGTTTTCGGCATCTGCCAGAATAGCTTCGCGTAATTTATTGTATGCGCGTTCTTCGATTTGGCGAACGCGTTCACGTGATATACCATATTTTTGAGATAAAGTTTCCAATGTCGCAGCAGGGTCAGATAAACGGCGCGCCCGCAATATTTCGCGGTCACGTTCTGGTAAATTTTCCAGATGTTTTCTTAATAATTCATATCCGCGACGTTTAAATTCCAATTGTTCAACACTTTCTTCGATTCCAGTTTTGGAATCGGCCATGTTTGATAAAATATCTTTGGCATCAGAATCTGTATTTAATGGCGCATTCAAAGACATGTCGCGTGCGGACATACGTGTTGCCACATGTTCCACATCAGATTCTGGCACAGATAAATATTCGGCAATTTGCTTTGTTTGGTCGGCAGATAAAGTGTTATCCATTATACCCAAAGCGCGTTTTGCGCGGGTCAGGTTAAAAAATACGCGTTTTTGATTGGCTGACGATCCCAATTTTACGATAGACCAATTATTCAATATAGTTTCGTAAATTTCTGCCTTGATCCAAAACATAGCGTATGTGGAAAACCTGAAACCGCGTTCAGGATCGAATTTTTGCAGGGCCTGCATCAATCCCATATTGCCACTGGCGATTAAATCGGATATGGGCAAACCATAATTTTTGAAATCATAAGCCACAGATACCACCAATCTTAAATGCGAACCAACCAGTTTTTCTGCGGCTATGTTATCGTGTTCTTTGGTCCATCTGGTCGCATATTCGTATTCCTGTTCTGCGGTCAAAATAGGGAATTGTTGAATTTCTGCGATGTATTTAGATAAACTGACATCGTCATTGTTCCCCAAAACGACGCTGGGGGTCGAATATGTCTTTGGTGGTAAAGTTGTCTTGATTTGCTTTTTCATAACTTTTATAGTATAGCAATAAAATAGAAATTATCAAGACAAGAGGAATTATTATGACAAGTATCTTACAAAGAAACAAAAATTTGAAACAATCTGTGAAGAAAACACGCGAAGAATATGCCGAAGATGCCCTGTATCGTGAAGTTTGGGAAGATGTGAATAATGAAAAAACTCAACAATTTTTGAAAAAATATTGGCGCTATATTGTTGGGGCTGCGTTGGCAATAATGATAGTTGTGTGCGGAATTCAAATTGGTTTGCGTATGCACCATGCCGCCCAGATGGCAACTGCAACTGTGTATGAAACAGCTGTTGAAGATGTCGATGCCAAAGCTTTAGCGAATTTGGCCAAAGATATGGGCGGGGCAATGTCAGATTTGGCCTTGTTCCAATCTTATTTAATCGACAAAGATGTTAAAAAATTGGAAGATTTAGCAGAAAATGGTCATACGCGTGATTTTAAAGATTTGGCCAGATTGCATATCGCATCTATGAATGGTGGTAAAATGACTGCTGTTGATTTTGAAAAATATTTATCCAGCATGGATACAAAAAAATCACCTTTCTTTTATACTGCACGTTTGATGGTTGCCCAAAAATATTTGGCAAATGGCGAAAAAGATAAAGCAGATAAAATTTTAGACGTCATTATAAATGATAAAAATGCACCTGCATCAATTTCTGCAAATGCTCAATTGTTGAAATAGGGGGCGGGGTTGAAAAAAATATTTTTGATTGTTTTAGCTGGGTTAATTGGGTGGGGCTGTTCAAAGCAGGACCCGATATTGCCTGGTGTTCGTCAAAATATTTTTGAAGATATTAATGTAAAATCTGAAAACAAGGAAATTCCTGAATTATCCAAAGATATAAAAAATATCTCTGGTGATTCAACATGTGATTACCGCCAAGATTCTATGAATAATATTTGGCGTGGGGATAAAAAAGTATTTTCAGGATTTGCAACCGACAGTTTTGTGAAAAACAAACAATCCCCAATTTGTGAAGGTGGTTTCATTTATACTGGATTAACCACTGGCGAAGTAATCAAATTAAATTCATCAACGCAACAAATAGTTTGGGTGGCGGATGTTTTTCGTGCTTCAAATTTAATGGGTGGGGCATCTGTGGTTGATATAGTTGCCCATGTTGGTGTTGATAAGAATTTTGTTTATGCCGGTGGATTGGGCGATTCGTTTTGTAAATTGAACAAATACAGCGGTGATAAGATTTGGTGTTTGAATATATCTGTGCCGGTTGATTTTATAATGGTTGATGATTACGCGTTTGTTGTTGGAACGGATAATATGTTGTATGCAATCAATACAAAATCTGGAAATGTATATTGGAAGGCTGAAGTTAAGAAACAAATTAAACCTGGGTATGACGGAACAAATATAACCGTCGGAAAACAGCGAATAAATTACAAAACAGGAAAATAAAAAAAATACCGCCAATTTGGCGGTATTTTTATGATATTTTTGATTACCAAGTTGGTGCGTGATCGCCTTCTTTGATAATTGGTTGTTCGTCTTCCCAAACTGACAGGCCAGATTTCAAATCTGTTAATGTCATTTGCAGATAATATTCTACACGTGTATCAACAGATGAAAACCAACCAGATTGCAGTTTCAAATTTCTTTGCAACATTTTACCAGACAAAGACATATTTGGTGCAACCAATGTGCCGGTATTGGCAATTGTTTTTTGATCATATTCTTTGTCGTTACGTAATGTACGAACATCGAAAGAGGTTGTATCTTCGCCATTGTAATTTGTTGCGATTTGAGCGGAGCCTGATTTCACTAAAGTCGTTCTAATTTTTTTAGTCAAAACATCTGTGTCAAAACGTTGTGCTGTATCGTTTTTAATATTTGCGATTGCAATCACAGGATCTTTTACTTTTTTGAAAGCACCACTTTCAATCATAGATTTTGTCATTTTTTCCGCTGTATTTGTCCAATCGCGGTATTCCAATTCCATGACATTTTGCATGCGGGCAACATCGCTGGAATCGTTCAGGTCAACCACGCGGGTTTCAGCACATGCGCATAATGCTAAACATACTGCACAAGGTATCAGTTTTTTCATGTTGTTTTTCTCCTTTTGTTTTTATTTCAAATTTATAAATTTTTTATCGGTTATTGTATTATGTTCACGAATATATATTAAACTATTATCTGAATTTTTCAATTTTAATTTTATATCGTCATCTATGAAATCGTTTTGTGTAATATTTTGTTTTGTTCTGTCAATGCGTTGAACATATATGTTTTTAGGCAAAGTTGCCCAGGTGCGAACATCTGTGTTGGAAGATGTCGCAGTATAAACACTTGATAACACCCCAAGAATGGAAGCATTATTATTGTGTGAATTATACATTGTCGCCTGCATTGCGGTTTTGGATATAGCAGATGTGTATGAACGCAAAATTTCGTTTGTTCTGTATTCGTTGTATTCAGTCATAAACATTTTATCAACATCTGCCAATAATTGTGAATTGGGCGGGGTGGGGGTTGATTGGTCGAAATAAGGTTCTGAAAAACTGAAATAAACCAGACCAATTTTTGGAACATAAAAACTGAAATCTTTTTCTTGCAGACGCGGGGCAAATCCAGATTCATAGAAAACCCAAGTCGTGTTTTTTGGCTTTTTATGTTGTTGTGCCAATTTTAAATCTGTTTGTATAAAAGTATTATCCCCCATCATACCATTTGCGCGTTTAAGATAAATTTCGGCATTTTCAAAATCGCCATCGTTCAAAAAATAAATTCCAGATAAATACATTAATGCCGGATTCATGATATCTGTGAATGCGGCCCAATCATTTTGGTTTTTATCTAATATTTCCTGTAATTGAGAGCTTTTAGATAATTTGTCTTTGTTTTCTTCTATTAACTTTTTATATTCAATCGACATATTTTGTTGGCGATTATAAGATTGATTTATGACAACGCGAACATTTGACCAATCTTGCAGTGCCAACAAATTCCAAATTTGATAATAAGATACAAACAAAGAATCCATCATATATGGTTTATATGAATTGACCCCATTACCAAACAACAAACCAGATGTTTCGCGCAGGATAGACGAAGATGTTTCGTGTAAATTTCTTTTGTTAAATTCTTCAAATGCCGCATCACTTTCGCTGAATTTATTTTCATGGAACAGGGCGGTTGCATCAATCAATAAATCAAGATTATTTTCATTTTTTATATCTTTATCTTTGGTAACCGTTTCAAAATTGCCATGTGAAAAATTTTTTTGAACATCATCCAAATGTGATTTTGTAACAGATGCGCATCCTGATAACAGCAAACACAAAGTGATAATTTTGACGAACATATAAAATCCTATTTCAAAGGTTCCAAAATTTTAATTTCTTTGGTTTGTGGATTATATATTTTTGGAACGCCGTCATATCCCATAATAGCATGATGGGAAGGAATCAAGAATTCTGGTAATGGGGACGCTTCACCCATAAGCACTTTTGCGTGTAACTTTTTCTGGACTTCGTTTGAATTTTGGAAATGGAATTCTTGGGTTGCTTCAATTGGGCGGTGATACCAACCTTGATACAAAACCAATTGTTTTCCTTTCTCAATTTTCATAATGTCGTATGGTGAATACAGTGGTGATTCTTTTGTTTCTTCGACTTCTTTGCCGTCTTTGTCTTTCTTCTTTTCTTTCTTCTTTTCCATACCAATCATTTCAGAAAACTTTTTCGCGGTTTCAATATCGTTTTGACGCAAAATGACTTTTGCTGCGGTTGTGGAAATAATTGTAGCGGCCGCATCTGCACCATATCTTTCTTGAATTTGGTGAATGTCCTGACCAATGATTAAATAAGATACTTTGCATCCGCGTCCTAAATCTGGACCTTGGATAACCGCATCCAATTTTTGCATTTTTGGCATTTCGTCCAAAGCAAACAATACAGGGTATGGCCCAACCTTTTTACCATCTACGATTTTTCCAGGTGTATGTGCCAATAAATAATTAGACATCAATTCAATAAATATTGCGGTAATTGGATTGACCGCTTGGGCATCAACCAAATTCACAGACAAATAAACACTGACCGGTTTAACTTTGCCGTCTTTCGGATCTTTCAGGCCACGTAAATCTTCAAAGTGGAAATCAGAATGGCTGGTTCTGTTGCGAACAGCGGCATTACGGAATATTGCCAAACCTTCGACCATTGTTGATAAAATAGATCCACGTTCTTTATCTGGGGTATTTGCCAATTGGGTTAATTCAGATACAGAACGGTTGGCATATGCATAACGGCGCGCTTCGTCCACAGCGCCCAATAACAAATCTTTCATTGGATCCGCCATCATAACCATTTGATCACCTTGCTTTCTGCGTTCGGCCATTTGTTCCGCGATTGCAACCTGGCTGGTGGTAATCCAATCAAGAATCATGGACAAAGATGCCTCTTTGCCACGCCATGAATCTGGAATATGTTCCCATGTTCCAACGTGTACATAATTCATAGCATTTAATTCACCGTTCTTTAACAGGGAATAGGCCGCATACGCATTTGGATCATTCATCATGGATAAATAATAATCGCCCAGTACATTGGCATCATCCGAATTAAAGGTTCCATTATTTATACGTGCAAAGAAATAATCGTCCGCTTTGGCGCGTTCAACCTTGGATACAATAAAGTTAATAAGACCGGACAATCCCGCACGACCTGTATTTGCCCAATGGGGATCTTGGACACTGTCTTTGACCAAAACTTTACTGATTGCGTCGATATACAAATCACGTTGTTCGGGGGCAAATGGAACGTGTTCGGGGGATAAAGGATTCCATGATGGGTAATAAATACCTTTTTCGGGATCATCCTGACCCGCCCAGTTTAGAATAAATACATGACTGACCGTCGCACGATATCCGGATGTGTCCTGTTTCAATTCTGGCTTTGGATCGTTGATAATCATAGAAACATTATCACAATCTAAAATTGTTGGAATAACAACCCCCGCTGTTTTACCGGTTCCCGGAGGCGCCAAACACAAAGCGGACAAAGGTTCGTCAAACATTAACGCGGTTGGTTTACCCTTGTATTTGAAATAACCCAATACCATCATAAAACCTTTGAACAAACCTTCCTTGTTTTTGAAATCGGAAGCCATCTTTTTAATATCATCTGCGGTTGCTTTGCGGGCAGATGTTTTATCAAAAGTATCTTTGCCCGCAGGGTTGAATTCAAGTTTCACAGAATCATCAACCAAGAAGAAATATGCAATAAGTGGTATAATAGGTAATATACATGGATAATCAGGATGATATAATATGCGGGTCAGCCAAAATGGTATTTCAGCGATAACCGATAAACCACCCGTCAGGGCAGCATTTCTTAAAAATATCAAAGACCAATGTTCTGTGGCGGGACCCCAACCATAGCGCCATATATGTTCCGCAATGAAAGATAACCCAAACATCAATGCACATAACAACCAAATCAACACAGACCAACGTATATTCCAGAAATCACGCGCAACGGGCAGTTGCTCGTGTTCTTTATACGCTGTGGAATCAAAGATTTTTAAACCCTTGCCAGAACCAGATAAAGAGAAAATGTTGAACTTTGTTGCCATGCCTGATATTATATCATAAAAAGAAACCTTTTTATACATAAAGATTTAAAAAAATGCAAAATATACCAAGAATATTTATAAATGAAAATTTAGAAACTGGAAAATCTGTATCCATAGATAAAGATATTGTTCATTATTTGCGCCGTGTAATGCGCCGGGATGATTGTTTGGTATTTAATAATGGTGTTGAATATAATGCTTCGCTGTCAGCTGATAATAAATATATGATAATAGGGGACAAAACAGACCATATTGACCCCAGTAATGATGTTACCTTGTATTTTGCCCCAATTAAAAAGATGGAAGAATTATTGAATATGGCAACACAAATGGGGGTTGGAACTTTGCAACCCGTGATAACCAAACGCACTGTGGCTGGACATATAAATTGGACCAGAATGCAAAAGATTATTATTGAAGCATGCGAACAATCAAATCGAAATAGTGTTCCAAAATTATTGGCGCCAATAAAATTCCAAGATTTAGATTTTAAAGATTTAATTGTTGCAGATGAACGTTATGCACATGGCAAAGAATTAAAAACAAATAAAAGTTTGGCAACCAAAGTATTTATAGGCCCCGAAGGTGGTTTTGCCCCAGAAGAATTTGATGTAATGGATAAATGTGGGGTCGTGGGTATATCTTTGGGAAAAACAGTGTTAAGGGCGGAAACCGCAGGGGTTGTTGCGTTGGCAAAGGTATTAAATATATGAAAACACGGTTAGCAAAATACATATCGACAAGTGGAATAGCATCCAGAAGACAGGCAGAAGAATTGATAAATTCTGGGGCGGTGTCTGTTAATGGTGTAGTTGTTAATACACCTGTATTTTTTGTAGATGAAAATGACAAAGTTTCTGTTTCGGGACATGAAATAACACCAGAACAAGACATTAAATTATATATGTTTAATAAGCCAATAAATACAATGACGACAACTGCGGATCCCGAACACAGAAAGACAATATATGATGTATTGGATAAAAAATATAAAAATTTGAAATATATTGGCAGGTTAGATTTCAAAACCACAGGTTTGTTGTTGTTGACTAATAATGGGGATCTGGCCCGCAAAATGTCTTTGCCTCAAAACCATATTCCAAGAACATATATCGCGACTGTCAATAAACATGGTGAACAAAAATTAGATATTGCACGCAAAGGTGTTGTGGTCGATGGAATAAAATACAGACCTATGGATATCCAGGTTATAGATAAAAATAATTTACGCGTTACGGTTACAGAGGGTAAAAAGAACGAAATTAGAATCGTATTAAAACATATTGGGTGTCCTGTGGTCGCTTTGCACAGAATAAAATACGGTATTATAGATTTAGGAAAATTGCGTTCAGGTGAAATTTTAGAAATAGATAAGAAAACAATTGACCTGGTTTTAAAAAATCTTTAAAATCACAATAACAGGGAGAGGGAGTTTCAC
The DNA here is from genome assembly GCA_024402815.1 of Alphaproteobacteria bacterium. GTDB lineage: Bacteria > Pseudomonadota > Alphaproteobacteria > Rs-D84 > Rs-D84 > Enterousia. Next base: position 11,620 of record JAKSTB010000005.1, read on the forward strand.
ATGAGAAAAAGTAAAACTTTAAGAAGAAATGCCGTAAAACCGGTTGTTGCAGAAGAAAAATGCTGTGGCGCAACCAGTGTTTGGTCATGGACTATATATGTATATTGGTTCATAATTTTGTTCTTTATTGCATCTACATTTTATATATTGGGCCGCAGTCATGAATTTTTACATCCTGCACGTCCTCGTGTTGTTATTGCTGAACAGTTTGTCCATACACACGAAGAACCCTTGATGCAAGCACGTGATTATGTGGATATGGCTAAAACAAAATTAAGGGAAGGCAATATCGAAGATGCGATTGCTGATTTGAATACAGCCATAGAATCAGATCCTGCTTCTGATACTTATACAATGCGCGGGGAAGCATACATGCAATTGGGTAACTATCAACAGGCTTTAAATGATTTTGATATAGCGGTTGAAAAAGATGGTTTAAATGCAATGGCATTTTATGACAGATCTTTGTTAAATACACGTTTGGAAAATTACGAAGCCGCATTGAGTGATGTTAATAATGCGTTGGCATCTCAATCTATGAAACCACGTGAAGGATCAACTTTGCGTGATTTGTATGCCAAACGTGGCCAGTTGAATTTGTGGTTGAAAAACTGGCAGGGTGCAATTGCAGATTATACAAATTCTTTGGCAAGAACCGAAGGAAAGATATCTGCAGGGGTGTATGCAGAACGTGCAGAAGCATATACTGCGTTGGGTGAATTGGAAAATGCAATCAGCGATTATACATCTGCTGTACGTATCATTTCCGAACAAATTCAGGCTGCGCCAACCCAGGAAGAACGCGAATCTCAATCCAGCAACGCGATGGCTTATTTCGAAAAATCTGCCGCGTTGAATTTGAAGTTGGGTAATATCCAAACAGCTAAAAGCGATTTGGAATCTGCGTTCGCTATATCTGTTGCAATAAGTGATGATGAAAGCACAGAAAGAATCCAAAATCTTATAAATGGTTTGAACGAATAAAAAAAATCCGCCAAATCGGCGGATTTTTTTTGACTTTTATTTTTTATAGTATTAAAATACATAACATGTTTAAGAAATTATTTATTTTTTCAACCACTTTGACTACAACCCCTTTGGGGGTATAGGTTTTCATTTGCACAAATTTTTCGTGCGTATTATAATAAACAAACAATTTCAATAAGAACAAAAATAAATAAAACAAAAAGGTAATTATTATGTCTTATCCAATAGAAATAATACGTCATTCATTGGCTCATGTGATGGCGGCTGCAGTTCAAAAATTATATCCAGGTGTAAAATTTGCTGGTGGTCCAGCCATTGAAAATGGGTTCTATTATGATTTTGATACTGAACACCGTTTCAGTGAAGAAGATTTCGTTGCAATTGAAAAAGAAATGAAATCTTTAATCAAATCTGATGGTCGCTTTGATAGACGTGAAATATCATTAGAAGAAGCAAAAGAAATATTCAAAGACCAACCTTATAAAATGGAATGGTTGAACGAATATGATGCAAATGGCGAAGTGTTGTCTATCTATTCTTTCCGTGATTTCACAGATTTGTGCCGTGGACCACATGTGGAATCTTCCAAAGATTTGCCAAAAGACGGTTTCAAAATAAGAAATGTCGCAGGTGCATATTGGAAGGGTGATTCTAAAAATAAAATGTTACAACGTATTTATGTTGATGCATTTGAAGATGGTGAAAAATTGGCAGAATTCTTGAAAATGCAAGAAGAAGCCGCACAACGCGATAACCGTAAATTAGGTAAAGATATGGATTTGTTCCATTTCGAACCTGAATTTGCACCAGGTGCAGTGTTTTGGCATGACAAAGGTTATAAAATTTATCGTAAATTGATAGATTATATCCGCATGCGCCAGGAACATTCTGGATACCAAGAAATTTCTACACCATCTGTTATGGACAGATGTTTGTGGGAAAAATCTGGACATTGGGCAAAATATGGTGCGCACAATTATTCTGGAACAACACAAGATGGCAAGGTTTTCTGTGTTAAACCTATGTCTTGTCCAGGCGGTATGTTGGTATTTGGCCAAGGATTAAAATCTTATAAAGATTTGCCATTGTATTTGGCTGAATTTGGCAAAGTAAATCGTTACGAAGCCGCGGGTGCGTTGTCTGGATTGATGCGCGTTCGTGAATTTACTCAAGACGATGCACATATTTTCTGCACAGAAGATCAATTAGAAGATGAAGTTGTCAAAGTATTGCGTTTTATCAAAGATATTTATGCAAAATTTGGATTTGAAAAAATCGCAATGAAATTGGCTACACGTCCATTATCTGAATTCCGTATTGGGTCTGATGAAATTTGGGACAAAGCCGAAGGTGCATTACAACATGCATTGGATGTTAATAATATTGAATACGAAATTGCAGAAAACGACGCCGCATTCTATGGCCCAAAAATCGATATTTATCTGAAAGATTCTATGGGTCGTATTTGGCAATGTGGTACAGTGCAATTGGATATGAATTTGCCAGAACGTTTTGATTTGTCTTATATCGGCGAAGATGGCGAAAAACATCGTCCAATTATGTTGCATCGTGCATTGTTGGGATCTATTGAACGCTTTATGGGTATATTGTTGGAATCCACAGGTGGTGTATTGCCTTTGTGGTTATCCCCAGAACCAGTGGTAGTGGTTCCTGTATCCGAAAAGTTCAAAGATTACGCAAATGAAGTTGTCGCAAGTTTGCGCCAAGAAAACATTTTCGCACGTGCTGATTTGCGTGACGAAAAAGTTAATTACAAGGTTCGTGAATTATCTTTGTGCAAGACACCGATTATTGCGGTTGTCGGTGAAAAAGAAATGAACGACAAATCTGTAACTTTGCGTTATATCGGCAAAGAAGGTCAAGAAGTTAAATCTTTGGCTGAATTTGTTGAATACATGAAGAACGCGGTTAAATTACCTATGTAATAAATGTGGGGTGCGGTTTTGCACCCCTTGTTGTTAATGAAAGGATGGAAAATATGAAAAAAATCGCAATATTATTAGCACTGTGTTCGTTGGTAGGTTTTGTGTCAGGTTGTGCATGTAAATGTGAAAACGAACCAATTGTAGAATCAAATCAAAAATTAATAGTTCCGCCTAACTTTGGAAATATGCCAAAATAATTTTAAACGATTTCTTTGTTATGTCTGTTTTTTATGATATAATAAAGTTATAACTATATGTGAAATGGGAGGCTACTTATGAGTAATGACCAAGAACAAGATTTAGATTTATTAGATTTAAATGACGAAGAAGACGTTGATTCTTTGCCAGAAGCAACACCATTTTCTGTGCCACGTCCAAAAAGACCATGGTTGTTGTTGGGACTGGGTGTTGCGATAATCGTATTATCCACATGGATTATAATTGCACGCGTGGTCAGTGGTTCTGGTTCAACTGTCAGTGTTGATTTAGATACATCAGTTGTAACAACAGAAGTTCAAAAGCCAGCACCAGTAGAAGATTTAAAGGTTTCACCTAAACCTGCTGCGGTTCAACCAAAACCAATTGAAAAACCAAAGGTTGAATCAGCACCAGCATCTGCACCAAAACCAGCAGAGGTTAAACCTGTGGAATCAGATGGTAATCCGATTCGTGTAGTCCAAGACAGAAAGGATGTAACATTTAATCCTGATAAAACTGCACCAAAACCTGCGGCAAAACCACAGGCACAAAAATCAGCGCCAGCTCCGGCACCTGCGAAAAAACCTGCGGCAACCGCAACGAATGGCAGTATTTATGTCCAATTCGGTTCTTACAGTACACGTGCGTTGGCACAAGATGCAGAAAAGAAAATCCGTGCGTCACACCAGGGATTATTTGCAGGAAAACAATTTGTTATTTTGGCTGCCCTGGTTAATGGCAAAACTACATACAGATTGCGTATAGCATTTAATTCTGGGGCTGATGCAAATGGATTCTGCAGAAATGCAAAATCTGATGGTTTGGATTGTTATGTAACAAAATAAACAAAAGGATTAAATTATGAGATGGGGTTTTTGGGAAATAATTGTGATTGTTTTTTTGGTTGTGTTGTTATTCGGCAGTGCCAAGATACCTGGCATGTTAAAGAATATTGCCGAAGGTGTTAAAGTTTTCAAAAAAGAAATGGAAACTAAGAAAGAAGCACCAAAACACGATGCAAAGAAAAAGACCGTGAAAAAAACGGCCAAGAAAAAATAAAAGTAATACTTGTTTTTTAGCGGTTGGGGTTTGTATCCCAACCGTTTTTTTTTTTTTTTTTTTTTTTTTAAGAATCGATTTGTGATAAAATTGAAAGAACGAGAGAGATGATGAAAAAAGTATTGTGTTTTGCTTTTTTATCGATTTGTTTGTCGTGCAATTTTGCATCAAGTGCTACTTATGATTGTAAGACACAAGATTTATGTACATATTCCGCATATCAAGGGAATAGAACGGAACATTGTCCTACACATTTGGGGTCTGATAAAGGGCATTTATTTGTTGGAAATAGTGGGAAAAAAGATGTTCTGGTTTGTGGACATGAAGGCACAAAAGGGTGCGATCAATATGAAACTGTTGCTGTTTATGGTGAACATACGTTGGGTTGTTCTGAGGGTAAGAGTGTTGTAAATGGGCAAGCGTGGTATCCTGGATGTAAATCACAATATAAATTAGGTATATACAGATGTCAAAGTCACAAATGGGAAAATGCATGGCCTAGGTATATTTCTCGTTGTACAGATTTTAGTGGTAAAAGAGTTTTTGTTGAAAGAGTAGCTAAGAGTGGTGATACAGATAAAACACTTTATTGTAATGAAATTTTGGAAGCTGCAGGTACAAGATATTGTAAGGGAATTTGTTATGGTGATGCCTCGTCATCACAACAACCAGCGCCACAACAGCAAGCACCGCAACAAACTTCTTCAAATTCTGGTCAAACCCAGACCAATAATCAAAATAATTCGGGACAACGGAATTATTCTGGGGTTATAAAAGATAAAGATACAGGCGAACCATTACGATTCGTTAATATTTCGGTTCCTGGCACACAAAGCGGATGTACAACTGATGCCGAAGGAAAATTTGGAAATGGTAATAATTATTGCAGATTGACATCTGATACTGTGACGATTTCATATGTTGGGTATGAAACAATCACTGGTAAAAAATTGGCATCGACAGGTAATGACATTAAAATGAAAGAGACAGTTAATCAATCAGAGGATGTTGTGATCAGTGCTTTAAGTAATAAGACACTTTGTGAAAGAGATAATAGTGGAACATGGGATGAACAAAAAAATACATGCAGATGCCCAAGCAATAAACCAAGATGGGAAGGAACAGGAAATAATCCAGGATGTTTATCAACTTGTACATATTTAAACAGACATCCAAATCAAGCTTCGCCGGAACGTTTGGCGTGTTGCAGGGCGGGTAGCGCGACAAAATGGGAAGGTAGTGATACCCAGGGTAATTGTATTTGTATTACCGCCAACAGACAAGTTGATGCATCTAAACAATGGGACGGTACGACTTGTGCTGTGGTAAATAATCCACCAACACCAGAAGAACAATGTACTGCGTTGGGTAATATTGTCAGATGGGATGCCACGACATCACAATGTGTTTGCACGGATAAAACAAAAAGATTAGATGGTACACAATGTGTCGACAAAGAAGCACCAGCAGAAGAAGAAAAAACACCAGAAGAACAATGTACTGCGTTGGGTAATATTGTCAGATGGGATGCATCGTCATCAACATGTGTTTGTGTTGATGAAACAAATGTATTAAGTAACGGTCAATGTGTTGATAAAACTGATACCACGGATCAAACACCTGTGGTTCCTGAAAGAACACCCCAAGATGCATGTAATGATTTGGGACAAATTGCAGTTTGGCAAAATAATGAATGTGTTTGCACAGATGAAATCAGTGATTTTACATATGATGAAGAAAGCAAAACAGGTAAATGTGTTGAAAACGAACAAAAGAAAAAAGCTAAGGCGTTAAAAGATAAAACAGATGCGTATAAAAATGCAAAAGACAAAGAACAAAGTTTAGCGAACAGAACTTTGACCGCTGCAACCACCGCCGCAACCGGATTGGGCATGATGGAATTAGCGATGGGTAAAGCGGAACAGAAAGCAGATGCAGATGCTGAACAAGATATGGCGGCATATATGGCGACAATGCGTTGCACATATGCGGGCGGTAAATCTGTGAAGGCGGGCCCCGAAGAAATAGAATTACCAGGTGGAAATGATGGCAAATTGATGTCATACCGCAGTGAATATATAGCATTGGCAAAAAGTTTGAAAGAACGCAAAACAGCCATGGATATGTTGCCTGGAATTGAAAGTGAAGAGATATTAGATAAAGCAGAAATGGGATTATATGATGACGAAAGCAAGGGCATAGAAGGAGGCACATATGCATCATTGTATAGAGCGAAACAGGGCAGTGAAGAAGACCAAAAGAAGATAGATGCTGACAAAGAAAAATCTGCTAAACGAGTTAAATATGGTGCGACCGCTTTGGTGGCGGGTGCTGCGGTTGGTGTTGCTGGCAACAGTTTAATAAATGGTAAATTGGGTGAAAAACTGAAAGAAGCAAGACAAGACAGAGAAGAAAAGAAGAACAAAAGTCCGAATGTCAAAGAAGATAATCGACCTGTTATTCAACACGCACCTAATCCTGAAAATATGAAATCAGAAACTTCTGTTATAGCAAATAGCACAGGATCAGATGCTGGACAGAGTGACGGTGTTGCAGGGGTTATTGGTTCTTTAATTGGAACAACAACTGATAAAGTATCAGGTGCCACATCAACTTCTGGTGGTAATGTTGGTACTTCAACCACGACAGTAGAAAGCCAAAGAATAAGTTATGATGAACCAGATGTAGATGGAACAAAATGGAATGAATCACAATATTTACAATGTTTTGCACACTTCTTCCCGAAAGACAGATATTCTTCTAACTTGAAATCTTATTGGGCAAAATCTCATAACAGTCAATATTGCAGTGGTTATACTGGCGGTAAATATATATATGATTTCAAAAAAAATACAAATCCATGTCCACAGCAAAAGTTTAAATCTTTGAATGCGGGCGAATGGGAAATTCAAATAAGAAATGGTAATAAAGCAGTTAAGGGTATAGCCGTTTGCAATAATATGGCGGGAAGCAAGGAAGATGAATTGCGCGACAATGTTGATGCACACACAGATAATGGTAAACATTGTTGGTGCAAGATAACACAAACAGATTTGACTGATTGTTTGGTTACTCAAAAATTCTCATGGGAATACAGGGGAGAGTACGGACCTGTGGATGCAGAAGATGTGGAATGGTTTAATGACAACAAATCAAATGCAGATAGTGTAGAATTGTATCCTGCGGGATATTATCAAGAAGGACAAAACGGTTGTTTGTGGGAATGTGCTGATGCGTGCGCATATAATTTGCTGGATTATGGTCGTCACCGTCAAAGACAAATGCATGGTGTTCCACATATAGTAAATTTTGTTGAAAAATACAATAATATGTAATTGAGATAATAAAAAAATACCGCCATCTTTGGCGGTGTTTTTTTACAAAAATTTTATTTGTGTTTTTGTTCGTATTCTTCTTGCTCTTCGATAGTCATTGTTGCCAATGGACGTGCCAACATTCTCTGTAAACCGATTTCATCACCGGATAAAATGCTGTATCCATATGTGCCATTTTCAATGCGTTCAATCGCAGCGTTTATTTTCTGTAACAATTTAGAATTACGTTCAGATAGACGCAAATTTAATGTGATTTCTTGTTCGGCGGATGCCTGGTCCTGTTCGTCGCCTACACCAGCAATTTCATTTTTTTCAGCCATTCTTACATCACTTAACACAGAATCATGATCGCTTAATAATTCTTCGCGTTGTGTGTTCAACAATTGGTAAAAATACGCCAAATGTTCAGGGCACATATAAGGTTCTGTATTTTTTGGTGTGTATTTTGGTGGTAATTCTATATTTTTAAAATTCTTTTTTGCCATTTTACGATGCCTTTAATTCTTTGACCCATTGAGTAAGGGTTTCTTCGTCCATTAAACCTGTGCGTGCTTCTTTCAATTCGCCATCTTTGAAAGCCAGGACACTTGGAATGCTGCGGATGCCGAATTTTGCAGCTGTTCTTCTGTTTGATTCATCTATTTCAAATTTCACAAAATTTACATCTGATTCAGCTTCGGATACGTCTTCAAAAATAGGGCCAAACATTTGACATGGTCCGCACCATGCAGCCCAAAAATCTACCAATGTTAATCCAGAGGATACTAACGATTCAAACGTTTCGTCATTAGCATGTTTCAAAGCCATTTTTTTCTCCTTATGTTGTTGATATTTCATTTGAGTTTATTATAATCATAGCAAAAAGCAAGAGAAAAACGATATGAAAAAATTCATTTACATGGATGCCGCGGCCAGTTGGTTGAAGCCACAACCTGTAATAGAAACAGAAGTTGATTTTTTAACAAATTTATATGCTAATGCAGGTCGTGGAATCTGTGCCAGGGCATCTAATGTTGATAACATGATTGCCAATGTCAGACAAGATGTTGCCATTTTTGTTGGGGCAAAACCTGAAAATATAGTTTTTACATCTGGGGCAACAGACGGGTTGAATCGTATTGTTAATATATTGGTAAACCAAGATGGATATTCCAAAAAATCGACATTTGCTGTGTCTGATTTAGATCATCACAGTGCCAGATTACCGTGGCAAGAATTACTGCGTCGTGGAAAAATCAGCAAAGAAATTGTTTGTGAATTGGATGAAGATTTGAATATAAAAATTGATTCTGTGCCGAAAACAGATTTTTTGATTATTACGGCTATGTCCAATGTGGTGGGTGTGCCCCAGGATATAGAAAAAATAATCAAAGTCGCAAAAAGCAAAAATCCAAATGTTATTACAATTGTTGATGCGGCCCAATATGTTGTGCATGAAAAGATAAATGTAAAAAAATGGGGCTGTGATTTTATGGTCTTTTCGGGCCACAAAATAGGGGCAGATACAGGCATAGGTGTTTTGTATATTCGCGAACCAAATAAATATTATCCTGATAAATTTGGCGGGGGTATGGTTTCCAAGGTCAAAGATGATTCAAATTTGGTTTTGAATAAAGCGCCTGAAAAATTTGAAGCAGGCACTTTGCCTTTGACTCAAATAATCGGGTTGGGTGTGGCAATTAAATCTTTGGGAAATTGGAATTGTAAAGATTTAATATATTATATGTACGATGAATTGATTAAAATGCCAAACATTAAAATGTTAACAAAACGTGATGCATGTATGATAAGTTTTGTTCCAGACAATATGCATGTTTTAGATATGGGGGCTTTGTTGGGTGCAAAAAATATTTGTGTTCGTGTTGGTAATATGTGCGCCAGTTGGATACATAAAAGATTAAAATTAGATGGGTCAGTCAGAATATCTGTGGGGCCATGGAATACAATTGATGATGCAAAACATGTGATTGAAACGATTCGTGGGGTGTTAAAATAATGGCTGAAATTCGTGATCAGATCATAGAAGAAATCAAAAAAATATATGACCCAGAAATACCTGTGAATATTTGGGATTTGGGTTTGATTTATGATATAAATGTGGACGATAAAAATATAAACATAGAAATGACATTTACCAGTCCCACATGTCCCATGATGGAAGATATTTTAACCCAGGTTAAAGAAAATGTAGAATCTGTTGCATACGGCAGAAATGTTGATGTTAAATTAGTTTGGGATCCTGCGTGGGATGTTTCCAGAATGTCTGAACAGGCGCGTATAGAATTAGATTTGACCGAACAGGGTTGGTAAAAGATGACATATACGGAAATAAAAAATCTTTTGAATTTAATTGAAGATCCTGTCGAAAAATTGGAAATGGTTATGGATTTGGGCAAGACATTAAAACCAATTCCTGAAAACGCAGAATGCAGTGAAATTACGGGCTGTGCTTCATTTGTAAAAATATGTCGGGTTAATAATAATTTTTATGGTATGGCAGATTCTTTGATGGTGCGCGGAATTGTTGCAATTATGTTATCTATGGTTGATGGAAAAACAGCAGACGAAATAAAAAAATTAGATTTAATGGGTGAATTTAACATTTTGAATCTTAATTTTGGTGCATCCAGATTAAATGGTATTCAATCTATGATTAGTTTTTTTGAAAATTTGTGATAAAATAGTAAGAACAAAGGGAAGGAAAAAATATGCGTGATGATGAAAAGATGTGTATGATTGGCATCGGAATGCTTGTTTTTGTCAGCTGTTTAATCATAGGTTTACAGGTGTGTTATCGTGAACAAAAACGGACAAATGACAAGATTGTTACAGAAATGAAAGCAGTGAAACGCGAATATTCCACCCAAGAAAATTTATATTTATCATTGATATCTGCGGACAGTTTGCGTGGTTCTGTGTTTGGCAATAACAGAAAGGCAGAAATGGTATCTTTTAACAAAGTTGTAAATATAGATAATATCCCGATGGTAGAAGAATGAAGTTTGATGCAGGCAAAGACATTTTACCACATGAATTCAAGGGTATCACGTATAATCGTGACAGTGTACAACGGTTGAAAATTATCAAAGTTTTTTTTCTGGCTTTCTGTGCGATTGCTATATTGCGGACTTTGCAATTTGGTTTGGAAAACAGTGAATGTAAAAAACATACTGTTTCTATGTCAGAGATAGATGCCCGTGCAGATATTGTGGACAGAAACGGTGTGATTTTGGCAACAAATACACAAATAGGTCATATAAAATTATATCCGCCAAAAGTTAAAGAAGAACACATAGATGATGTTGCGCGTGTCATTCATGAAATATCCCCAGAAGAATTCAGTATAGAAACTGCGTTGAAATTTATTCGTTCTGGGAAAAAGGGGATATATTTGAAAGAGAATTTGATTGGGGAAAAATTAAAAGAGCAATTAAATTTCATCGACAATGTTAACAGAATATATGATTGTTTTGATTTCGAATTAATCACAAAACGTTATTATCCACAAAGAAATGTTTTTTCACATGTTGTGGGAGTTGCCGGTAAAGATCGTGGATTGGAAGGAATCGAACGAACATATGATAAATATTTACGCGAAAACAAAGATCCACTTAAAATATCCATTGATTCCAGAATACAAAATATTTTCCATGAACAATTAACTATCGCTATGAATAAATATCATGCCAAAGGTGCAATGGGAATGTTGATGAATTCGACAACGGGGGAAATGTTGGCGATGGTTCAATTGCCTGATTTTAATCCAAATGAAAAAATCAAGGCAACATATGATGAAAAACGCAAATTTAAATTGTTGCGTGTGCCGTATGAAATGGGGTCTGTTTTCAAAATATTTAATACAGCCATAGCATATGAAAATAATTTACAAGACAGATGGTATGAAGTCGATAAACCTTTGATGATTTATGATAAATTTAACAGACCTGCGATGAAGAAACCTATTGATGATGTCGCTTCTTTTAAGCGCGGTGTTATCAAAAAACGCGGGATTAGAAAATTACAGGCACCTGATATAATGCTGTATTCCTGCAATGTTGGCAGTGCGCGTATGGCGCTGGAGTTTCCGCCAACCGCGCAACAAGAATTTTTCCAAAGATTACATTTTGATGGCCCTCTGGATTTAGAATTTGGTAAAACAGAAACCGCTCTGACACATAAAACTTGGGGTAAAGTAGAACGCGCAACCGCGGCATTTGGACATGGCGTAAATGTCACACCTATGCATTTGTTGTTGGGTGTTAACGCGATGACAAATGGTGGATTTTATATATACCCAACTTTGTTAAAAAGGGGCATCGGGGCGATTCGTGGTGAACGTGTTTTGGATCCAGAAATATCTGCTAAATTACGTCAAATAATGTATCGCATTGCGGAAGAAACAACCGGTAAATTGGCACGCGTTGAAGGTATGGAGATAGGTGGTAAAACGGGAAGTGCCGAAAAACGTGCGGTCGACGGCAGTGCGGATAAAAGTCGTAATATGACCGTATTTACGGGGGTTTTCCCTGTATCTGTGCCTCAATATGTTATTTTAATTATGCTGGATGAAGCCCAAGCAGAACACAAAGGCAGTGGCAGAACCGCCGCACAAAATGCCGTTCCAACAGCCGGGGCAATTCTTAATGGAATCATGCCATTGCTATTTGAATAAATTTAGATTATAATATCACTGATAATAAAAAAAGAGTATAGCGTGCGAAAGATAGTAGAGAAGTCCATACTGGGTAAGGTATGGGCCGTGTCAGATGATGATAATCTGAATAAAAATTTAAATGATGCAGATGCATTTGTAAAAGATATTCTTAAATCACGTGGTATCACTGATGATGTTGAGATTGAAAAGTTTTTACACCCATCTGTTAAAGAATATATGCCAGATCCATTTGTTTTGAAAGATATGGATGTTGCCACCCGTGTCATAGCGGATGCTGTGTGCGCGGGGAAAAAGATTGCGATTTATGGCGATTATGATGTTGATGGAATTACATCTACCGCTTTGTTCGTAAAATATTTAACAGAAGCGGGGGTTGATGTTTCTTGGCATTTACCAACCCGTGAAGGCGAAGGATACGGATTAAATGTTTCTGCGGTGGAACAAATTGCAGACAGTGGCGTTAAATTATTGATAACCGTTGATTGTGGAATCAGCGGAATTAACGAAGTAAAAAAGGCGAAAGAACTGGGGTTAAAAGTTGTGGTCACAGATCACCATTCGCCTGATAGTGTTTTGCCAAATGCAGATGCTGTTGTTAACCCTAAACGCAAAGATGATACATCAAACCTGGATTTCTTGGCTGGGTGTGGTGTTGCGTTTTTAACACTGGTCGCGGTAAATCGTGAATTAAGAAACAGGGGATTTTTTAAAGAAGAAAAGAATCAAATCAATCTGTTAAATTATATGGATTTGGTCGCGTTGGGAACTATTTGCGATACTATGCCTTTGATTGATTTGAACCGTGCATTTGTTTCAACGGGCTTGCAGGTTTTGGGTTTGCGACAAAATCTGGGATTGAAAACTGTACTGGACATAGCAAAAATTACAAAACCATCTGTGTATGCTGTTGGTGTTGCGTTGGGCCCCAGATTAAATGCTGCGGGTCGTTTGAATTCGGCTGCGCCTGCGTTGGAATTGTTGTTAACAAATGATCCGTTTGTTGCAACAGATTTGGCAAACCAATTACACAAAATGAACCAAGACAGAATTGATATCCAAAACGCGATAATGTTTGATGCAACTGACATGGCGCAACAATGTTGCAAAAATGGCAAATGCAGTTTATTCATATGTGGCGATAATTGGCATGGTGGTGTTATGGGAATTATCGCGGGCCGATTGAAAGATAAATATAATTTGCCAACATGCGTTGCAACAAAATCTGATGGTGTAATAAACGGTTCTGGGCGTTCGATTCCTGAAATAGATTTGGGAAAGATAATTCATGATGCTATGGCGGCTGGTATTTTATCCGAAGGTGGTGGACATGCAACCGCAGCGGGATTTACTTTGAGTGCGGACAAAGAACAGGAATTTTGTGATTTCTTGGAAAAGGCAGTTCGCGAGCAATTAAAAGGCGAACATTTAATACCTGAAATATTTGTAGATGCCCAATTAGATGCATCTGGGGCCAATATGAATTTGGTCAAAGAAATGGCTGTGTTGGCACCATTTGGACAATGTAATCCTGAACCAACACTGGTTTTAACTGGTGGTGTGTTAAAGTTCGCGACGCCTACAAGTGAAGATTCTCCACATTTACGTGGGGTGATAAGAACCAGCAATGGCGGGCAATTATCTTTTGTTGGGTTTAATTTAATTGGAACTCCAGTAGGAAATTTTTTACTGGACGATATGAATACAAATACTAAAATAATGATGTTAGGTAAATTAAAAGAAAACGAATATAATGGCCGTACAGGTGTTCAATTCGTAGTGGAAGATATTGCGATATGATTGAAAATGTAGATGTTTTTATAGAAAAAATAAAAAGTGCCAAGACCATTGCTATATCCGGACATAAAAATCCAGATGGGGATGCTATATGTTCTGCGTTGGCATTGATGAAAATCATAGAATTAAATTTTGGTAAAAAACCTGTGGTTATTTATGATGGTAATATACCGCGTGATTTTGATAATGTGCCTTTGCGTAAACAGGCTGTGTATTGGGAACAGATTCCCGAAAATTCCAAATATGACTTATATATTTTGGTAGATTATGGAACAAGATCTCATTTGGGTGGGGCCGAAAAATTTGTTAATAATTCAGATTTTGTTGTCGAAATAGATCATCATATCAATGATGATTTGGTTGGCAATTTATGTTTCGATAATACATCCAAAGCTGCTGCGGCCCAGATAGTTTATGATATTGTGCGTGCTGGTAATTTAGAAATGGACAGCGATATCAAAGATTTGTTGATGATTGCTATTATTACCGATACAGGACATTTTAAATTCGTAAAAAACAGCGATGTGTTTATAGATTCAGCCCAGTTGGTTGATTCTGGGGTTAATGTAAGCAATTTGATGAATTTATTAAATAACAAAGATAAAAAAACAGTATTGGTGGAATCTGCTACTGTGTCCAAGGCCGAATTTTTTATGAAAAATCGTTTGGTCGTCGCCAGTATTAGAAAACCTGATTATAAAAGATTGGATGGTCGTGGCGAATTGGTTTTAAGTTTGTTGGCACAAATTCATGGTGTTGAATTTGTTGTTTTATTAAAGGAACACCAAGACAATCAAATTGGTATTTCTATACGCAGTAAAACTGTGCCTATAAATCAGGTTGCAGAATCTTTCGGTGGGGGTGGACATTTGTATGCGGCGGGTGCTGTCATAGAGGACACTTTTGATAATGTATATGGCAAAGTTGTAGAAGCATTCAAGGATATGTAGACATGAAAAAAATATTTGTAATTTTATTTGGATTATTTATTTGTTTTTCATCACATGCCAAAGTTGATATAAGTTTGGTGCATACAGCGGAACAGTATTTGAATTCCATAACTGGTCTGCAGGGGGGATTTACACAAATTGCAAATGGCAAAAGGGAACAGGGAACTTTTTCTATGTTGCGTCCTGGTCGTGTTAGATTAGATTATAAAGATGCACCAATTCAGTTAATTGCAGATGGCAAAGATTTATATTTCTTTGATAAATCTTTGGATCAAATTACAACTGTGCCTTTGACCAGCACACCTGCGGGAATTTTGGTTCGTAAAAATATAAATTTACAAACTGCGGATATCAAAGTTTCAGAAACAACTGATAATGGGAAAACTTTTGCTTTGAAAATGCATTTGAAAAATCAGGAAGGTTTGGGCCATATGAATGTTGTTTTTGATAAAAGTCCTGTGAAGTTAAATTCTTGGTCTGTGGTTGATGCTACATCTAATAAAACGGATGTGGTGTTTAATAATTTAAAAACAAAAACAGATTTTGGAAAAAATTATTTTCAATTATCTCGTCATAAAACTGTTTCTGCCAGTGGTGGTGATGATTTTTATGATTAAGGTTAATTATGTTTGGAATCAGTTGGACTGAATTTTTAGTAATTTTATTAGTCGCAATTTGTGTTGTGCCTGTGAAAAATTGGCCAGATGTCGTTAAGTTTTTTGCACGTATTGTTAAATACATCAGGGAATTGATTTGGAAAATATCTGATTTTTCAGAACAGGTTCAAAAGCGTATAGAATTGGAAAAACCAATTGATGATTTAATAGAAAATGCCACAAATGATTTGTTTGAAAAACAAAAAAAAGCAAAGAAAACAGCCGTAAAGAAAAAAAGCAAAAATAAATGAAGATGACTTTGAAGCAACATTTTGCTGAATTAAGACGCAGGATTTTATGGACCCTGTTGGTGTTTGTTTTTGCCTTTGGTTTTGGGTGGTTGGTTGCACCATATGTCGAAGCTTTCTTGGCCAGCCCTTTGTTAAAAGTTTGGAATGATGCAACATTGTTATATACAGGATTATCCGACGGGTTGATGATACAATTTTCTTTGGCAACATTGGTTGCAATGATTGTAACGATTCCTGTGTTGATGTGGCATATTTGGGCATATGTTGCACCTGGATTACATAAAAACGAAAAGGAATTTTTATTGCCTATATTTTTATTATCGCCAGTTTTGTTCGTAACTGGGGCGGCTTTTGCGTTTTATATTTTATTCCCATTTGTGTTTAGATTTTTTATTGAATTAAATGAATCAGGGACTTTGCCAACGGTTTTAATGCCTGCGATACGCGGATATTTAATATTTGTAATCAGTTTGTTAAAGGTTTTTGGAATCGCATTCCAATTGCCTTTGATTTTGGTTTTATTAAACAGGGCTGGTGTATTATCAAGAATGACGGCCATTAAATGTCGCAAATATGTAATTGTTTGTATTTTCATAGCTGCGGCGGTTTTAACCCCACCTGATGTTATATCCCAAATTTTATTGGCTGTGCCAATGTGGTTGTTGTTTGAAGCCAGCATATTTTTTATGCGAAAAGATTCATAAGTCGTTTTTTTTATTCGCTTTTTATGATATAATTTAGGGGATGAGAATGTACAAAGCCCTTTTTGTATTAACTGTGTTGTGCACACTGTTAAGCGGATGTGATTTACAGCCACGTATTTCTTCTATACCTGACAGTATCGGTGCGTTCATTTCCGACAGATATCCTGCTTTGTTGGCGGATCCAGAAACCCAGCCAGAAATATATAATTCTGCGGTGACGGATTACGAGGTTTATGCATCTCCTGAATTGTATGGTGCGTGGAAAAATGATGATTATGTTTTGTATGCCAGTGTTGATGATTATGTCCTGGTTCCCACAAACGAAGAAGATACCGCACAGGCAGAAGTAAACCAGACCCCAATACATCAACCAGAAGATGACTATTTGGTTGTGCCTATGTATGCAGGTGCGACAGATAATGTGGCCACGACAGAAAAAGATTCTGCGACAAATGAATTTGTTGTGGTTGCCAAAGGCGATACATTGTATTCCATTGCAAAAAAGAACAATACAAGTGTTGAAGATTTGGCCAAATTAAATAAATTATCACAACCATATACTTTATCGATTGGTCAAAAACTACAGGTCAGGGAAAGCAAACCAGAACCAAATGTAATATCCCAAGAAAAATTGCAACAAATCAAAACGGAAAAAGCCCAAGACGTTGCAACAACCGCGACAGATGTAAAGCGTGTAGGGTTACAGGAAATAACAGTTGCCAAGGGCGATACTCTGTATTCTTTGTCCAGAAAATATCAAATCCCAGTTAATGATTTGGCGGTCATGAATAAATTGAATACACCATTTACTTTATCTGTTGGCCAGAAATTAAAAGTTCCAAAACTATATTCTGTTCAAACACGTTCTGTGGCAGAGATAAAAGAAAGTAAAACAGTTGCGAAGAAAATAACACCACCTGAAACAGCGAAAAAACAGACAACTGTGGCCAAGACAGAACCTGTTAAAACGCGTATATCATCGGATCCAAAGAAACAGTTACCAAAAATATCTGCGCGTTCTTCTACTAAGTTCTCGTGGCCAGTCAAAGGCAAAGTATTATCGCAATATGGCGCCAAAAACAAGGGGCTGTTTAATGACGGTATAAATATTTCTGCTACCAAGGGAACACCTGTGAAATCCGCTGAAAATGGTGTGATTGCGTATGCTGGTAACGAAGTCAAAGGTATGGGTAATTTAATTATCATTCAACACAGCGATGGTTGGATGACTGTTTATGCGCACATGGATTCATTGATTGTAAAACGTGGTGCAAAAGTTAGTGTGGGTCAACAAATCGGCCGTGTAGGACAAACTGGTCGTGTTGATACACCGCAATTACATTTTGAAATTCGCAAGGGAACCAAAGCATATAATCCCCAAGATATGTTAAAAAAATAAAAGTAGGGGGAGTAAGTAATGATAAAAAAATTGTTTGCTGGGATATTGTGTTTAATAACATCAGTGTCTTTTGCAGAAGAAGACATGACAATCCAGGGTGCAGAAGAATTATTCGAAGCAACAAAAATTGTGTGCAACGGGATATCCGATGAAATATCTCACGTTTCAAAAATATCCAAGGTGAACACAGCGGTTACTGCGGCGGGAACAGTTGCTGCGGGTGGTGCTTTGTATGCTGGTATTAAAAAATCCCAGGAAGAACAAGAGATAGATGCTCTTGTGGACAGAATGTGCAGAGCAGGTGGATGTGATTCGGAAACTGTTAAAAATATGAGTTTGGAAGATTTTTATAATAACGTGATTTCCCCAATGGCACAAATCGCAGAATTACAGAAAAAATTAGAAAAATCTAAAAAGTTAGGTAATTGGAGAACTGGATTGATGGCGGGTACAATTGGAACTAATTTGGCATCTGCGATTATATCTGGGGTAAACGCAAATCAATCTGAATTGATTCAACATATCGAAGCATGCAATGACATGGTGAAATCTGTGGAAACTGCATCTATGCAATTAAAAGCTGCGGGATTCAATCCAGCAGAAAATCCAGTTATAAAAAAATTAGATAATGTAAAAACATGGTGTGCCCAGATAAATATAAATGATGTTGAAAAAATTGAAAAACGTATGAAGGGTGTTATGGGTACATCTATTGCTGGTACTGTGGTCGGGGTTGTTGGAACTGCGACCAGTGCTGCTGCAAATTCTGATAAATATATGGATGCAAAAAACAGAATTGGCCTGACAGATGCCGAAAGACAAAAGGCAAAAAATTTGAATACAACGGCCAATATAATGGCGGGAACAAACGTTGCCACAGGATTGGTGGAAACTGGGTTAAATATGTCTTTGATTACATTGACCAAAAATTTAATGTCCCAAGCAGGTCGTTGTGAAGAGGTTTTACAATAATGAAAAAAATATTATTGTTTTTATCGATTTTATTATCTGCGCCGATACCTGTATGGGCGGATATTCCACCAGAGGTCCGATAAAATTTGCCTTTGTTGATGACAAAACAGGTGTGGGAAATTAATGACTATCTGGTTCAGGCCGGAATTGCTAACAGTTCTTATGTACATTATCCAGAATGTGATGATGTGGTGTATTTTTTACAGAGAAAGAGCGTAATCAAATCGAAGTATTGGAAACAGAATATGTAAATAAATTGTTAAAACAATATAATAATTGTATTTGTAGATAGGCATGGTTTAATGATACAGATGTGGCGATTATGAGTTTTGGTGCATGGGGCCAGGGCGGATCCAGTTATGTGGCAACGTTTGGAATATGACCAGGGCGCGCACGTGAGGTTATAACTAAAGAATATTACGAAGGAGATGTCAGACATAATATTAAATGGTGGGATGAAGATGTAATGGATGAAGATGCATGCAAAGGTCCAGAGATATTGAAAACAGATTCCAAACACGAGAGAAAAAGAAAATTACAGGAAATTCGCGAACATACGTGCTTTTATCCGCGTGGTTTTGAAGAATACAGAATCCATTGGGAATTGGGTCCAAATGAAGAGATTATGAAAGTTTTTTATGATAACAAAGCATCAAATATCCGCAAAGTTGATAAATGGTCTTTGTTGAAAAATACAGATACTGGTTTTTATAAATTAGATTATTGGACCGCTGTTTATAATTATACTGAATATTATGCGTGGATGAATTAAAAACAACAAGATATCAAAGACGGCATGTTATCCTGTCGTCATAGATCCAACTATGCTGTGTGATAGTGATGCGCAATGTTTGGAACAAATCAAGCAGGCTAATCCAGATGCAACGGATTTAGAAAAATACCCATCAATGCAACGATTCCCAAGAAGAGTTCAATTGTATCAAGTAAACCCATTTACATATGCCAGAGAAAAAAAAAGAAAATCAGATTCCTTGATTTTTGTGAAAAACCATATATAATGATAGGGATTTAAAGGGTTTTGGATGCATAGCTCAGTTGGTAGAGCAACTGACTCTTAATCAGTGGGTCCAGGGTTCGAGTCCCTGTGCGTCCACCACAAATTAACCGCCGATTTGGCGGTTTTTATCTTGAAAAAATGTATATTTATGCTTAGATATTTTATATGAAAATCATAGATGCACACAGCCATATAGATTTTATGACCCACAGGGAACAAATGGATGTCGTGGGGACTGTTTGTTGTACTGTTGATGAATTTCAATGGGAAGTGTTATTGGATATGGTTAAACACAGTGATAAAATTTATTCCGCTTTTGGTATTCATCCTTGGTATATAAAATTTTTAGATGATGGCTTTGAATCGCGATTGGAAAATTTATTAAAAACTAATTCATCTTTTATGGTTGGTGAAATAGGGTTGGATAAATACAAACCAGATATGGACAAACAAATAGCGGTTTTTGAAAAGCAATTTGATTTGGCTGTGAAATTGCACAGGACTATTTTTATACATTGTGTTGGTGCATGGGATAAAATATTGCATATATTAAAACAATATAAACAATCTGAATTGCCAAATATTCTTATGCATTCTTATAATGGAAATGAACGGATAACAAATGAATTATTAAATTATGATAACATAATGTTTTCATTTAATAAAATTGATGAATATTACGGAATCGGCCGTATACAGCAAATACCAACAAATAAAATATTGGTTGAAACAGATGGCAAACGCGATGTTGTTTTATCTGGGTTAATAAATGAAATATCACATATAAAGCAAGATGATGATATTGCAGAAACAATCTATAACAATACATTACAAACAATAAACGGGTAAACAAATGAACAACAGATTACACAGAATAAATTTGTTAATTGGAGAGGTAGGTGTTGAAAAATTAAAAAATTCAACAGTCATGGTTGTGGGCTGTGGTGCGGTTGGTTCTTTTGCTATTGAATCTTTGGCACGGTGTGGAATTGGACATTTAATTATCATAGATTTTGATAAAATCGAAGAATCAAATATAAACCGTCAATTGTTCGCGTTGGATTCAACAATTGGAAAACCCAAGGTTGATGTTGCCGAACAGCGTATTCATGATATAAATCCCGAAATTATTGTCGATTCTTATAATATATTCTTTGATGAAAATACCAATCTGAATATCAAACCAGATTTTGTTATAGATGCTATAGATTCTGTGTCATCAAAAATAGCATTATATAAGTGGTGTTTTAATAATCATGTTCCGTTCATTTCCAGTATGGGGGCCGCACGAAAAACAGATATAACGAAAATCAAAGTAGGTACAATATTAAAAACAACGGTATGTCCATTGGCATCAAAAATACGAAAAACGATTCGCGATTTAAAGATGCCAGATTTTCCAGTTGTGTATTCTACCGAGATTGCAACACCACAAATAAATGGGGGGCGTGAATTTGGTTCTATTATAAATATAACAGGAACATTTGGGTTAATGTTGTCTGATTTTGTTATTAAAAAATTATTAAGTTAAAATCGTTCTATACGGCAGATTTATTGGTTAAGATTGTTTTCCTGGGGATACATGCCTGTATAAATTTATTACATCATTTGTTACAATGTTGTTGTTGAGATTAATCAGCAACAAAAGGAGAAAGTAATGAAAAAAATTATTGCCGGATCTATGGCAGTATTATTAACTGTACCAGCATTTGCTGGCAGTAGTTATGAACAAACACCAACAAATTTTATGGGGTGGGATGTGTTACCTTATATCGCATTACGTGGTGGTGCAACATACGCTAATTTGAATAACAATTTTAATGATGTCAAAGAAAGCGTATCTCAAAATTTGTATCAAGTCCGTACTGCTTTGGGTTTGTCTATGTATAAAACTGCACGTTTTGAAGTTGAAGGTTCTTTCTTTACCAAAGGCAAAGAAAAGAAAGGTTTTGGTAATATAGATAATGTAGAAGTTTCAACCGAAAATATTGAATTGATGGCTAATACTTATATGAATATTGGACATTTTAAGCGTATCCAGCCATTTGCAGGTATGGGTTTAGGTTTGGCCTTTTTGGACATCAAAGAATCTTATCCTGGATTTTCTCATAGTAAAGATCAGGTCAACTTCTCTGGCATGGCAACATTGGGATTGGATATGCCTTTTGGGTGTTATTCTGTTGATGTTGCAGCACGTTATAACTATATTGACGTTGAATCCGGAATGCATAATTTCAGTGCAGACGTTGGTATTCGTTATATGTTCTAATAACCATTATAATATATACAAAATCTGTACAAGAAATCCCGTTTTATACGGGATTTTTTTGTTGCAACAAATTTGCATAAATTGGCATAATCATCATTATGAAAGGATTCCTGGGACTGTTTATATTTTTGAGTGTTTATGCGAATGTTTCTGTATCTGTGGCAGAAACACATATTTGGTCTGGGGTTATGTCTACCGAGATTTTTACAGGAGACGAAAATATCATAGAAAATGGTGCGGTTGTAAACCATTTGGATGGTAATGATAATATCACTGTAAATTTGCCTATGAACATAACAAACAATGGGACAATAAACGGGAATATAGACACAAATGGAAATAACATTGTAATCCAAAGTGCAGGGGACATAAATGGCAATATTATTGCGTGTGATGATCATATTTGTGTTACCCAAAAGATAACTTCAAATGCTGAATTAAAAACATTAAATATCGTAAATGGGGATTATAATGTCTGGGTACAAGATGTGGATAGGGCAAATTTTGCCGGAATACAAAATTTATCTGGGCAAACGTACAGATTTTCAAATTCTTCTGTGGTGATGGATGATTTTTCAGATTGGCAAAATTGGGATAAAACTATCGAATTAGACGGTGTGAATACACTGTATATCAATAACTCGTATACGGTAAATTCTGGGGATGTCATTCGTGGTGTTGTTTATCCCGAAAATATCAATGTCGTTTTCCAGGATCCAGACAAAATGCATATTGCCAGTTTATTGCCTACTTACTATGGTGTTGTTTTAAGGGTGGTTCGCGATTTGAATTATGAAAATATATTTGATGATAATCGCGGTGTTTTATTAAACAACATCAGGCAAAAGAACCCAAATGATAAATTGTTGGTTGCTTTGGACAACGCAGATAATATAAAAGCTTTGCACCATATTATGAATTCGTCGTATGTATTTAATCAAAAGGTTTTATTGCGCCCGATAAATGTTATAAATAAATTTATTCTGTTGGATATGTCATATGATGACAGTGATATGGAAACAGTTATTAGGCCATTTTATATTGGTGGGGATACCACCTCTTATGGGGCAGATGCATATATAACGAATAAATTTTCAGATTTAAATGTGAATTTTGTGTTGCATTTAAATCAGTTTGGATATGACAATAAATTCAATGATTTTGATGGTATGTTGATTGGTGCGGATATTAATGCCAAACAAAAAATTCAGGATTTTTGGATAAATGGTATGTTCGGTTTTGAGTTTATAAAATTCAAAACAGATTATATGTATATAGATGATAATAATATCGAAAACAATCCAAACGGATATGCTGTATACGGCAGAATTGGCGGTGGATACGATTATACAATATTTGATAATTTTACATTTACACCGTTTGTCGCTGGTTGGTTTTTGAAAAATTGGGTGGCATTAACCAGTGATACAGATATCAATATCAAATGTGGGGGTAATTTAAAATATTCATTTACAGTTGACGGATTAAAATACGAATATGTTTTATCTGATGCGTTTGGATTAAATGGTGATATCTTGGCCGGCTTCAAAATGGCTGTTACGTCACTTCAAGATTCTGTGGGTGGTTATGTTGATGCATCTGTGTTGAAAACCGAAGAAGACACAAATTATAAATTGTCAGTTGGATTGAAAATGCTGTTTTAATTTATTTTATTATTTCACCACGCAGGGATGCTTTGTTTGCATCTGTGATTTTGATTTTTTGTAGCGGGGCAATGTTTGTATCCCCAGATTCAACGATACACTGTTGCATATATGGTGTACGAAATACCAAATGATTACCAGTTTTGTCAATGCCTTCAAATAAACAAATCATTTCTTGGCCGATACAAGACGTATTAAATTCACGTTGGTTGTCGTTTAATAAACCATCCAATCTTTGCAGACGTACAGATTTTATCTGTTCAGATATTTGATTTTTCATTAATGCCGCCACAGTATGAGGGCGGGGTGAATATTTAAAAGAATATGAATTTATATATTTTATTTCTTTGGCCATGTTCAAAGTTTGTTCAAAATCGTCATCTGTTTCATCTGGGAATCCAACAATAAAATCAGAAGATATTTGAATGTCAGGACGAACAGATTTTAATTTGTTCACGATTGTTCTGTATGTGTCTAAATCGTCAGGGCGATTCATCAATTTTAATACGCGGGGCGATCCACTTTGAATAGGCATATTCAAAAATGGTAATAATTTTTCTTCCATCCCAAACATTTCTATCAAATCATCTGTCATTTCTGTTGGATAACTGGATGTAAAGCGTATACGGTGGATTTCAGGCAAAGTTGCAGCATATTTAATTAAATCTGATAAACGATAAACATTGCCGTTTTCATCTGTGTATTTATAGCCATTTACATTTTGCCCCAGAAAACATATTTCAATTGCACCTGTTTTAGATGCATTCAAAGTGTCTGCGATAACATCTTTAAATGGGCGTGATATTTCGCGACCACGAGTGTAGGGAACAATGCAATAAGTACAGCAATGATTACATCCTTCCTGGACAGGAATATATGCAACATTTGGTGAAGTCGTTGTGTTTAGTTATAAAGTTAAAGGTGCAGACGATTCAACCTATGTTGCCACAAAACCAACAACTGCTGGAACATATGTTATGAAAGCAACCGTTGCTGGAACAAATAACTACACAGAACTTTCAACCACAGTTGAATTTACAATTGCACAAAAAGAG
>JAKSTB010000050.1 GCA_024402815.1 Alphaproteobacteria bacterium
TAAAAATTTACCCGCTTTTAATGCGGGTATTTTTTTATCTGTACAAAGGTTCGGTTGGTTGGACATGGCATCCGTTTTTGCGTTTTAATTCAATAGCATTTGCATAACCTTGACTGGTTCGTCCGTTATAGCGACGTTGTGCAACATCTTGTAAAAACGCGTCGCGTTTATCCATCCATTTGTTATGAATATCACCTGAATATGCTTTGACTGCATTGACCATTTCATCATCTACGGCAGATGTCTTAGAAGGCAACCCCAGAAACACACGGAATTGAGATAAAGCAGTTCCGGGACCACTGGCCATACAGGCGATTAAAATATCGGTACTGATTACATCTGGCAATTTGTAAATTTTGTATTTTTGCCAGAATCTGTTGTAATAAAAATCTTCTGCTTCGGCGCGGGAATTAACAACAACGCCGGCACAATTTGGTGATGAACCAATACCATAACAAGTGTATCCACATGGGTCGTTTGGAATTGTTCCGCATCTGCCTTCTTTTCTAAATATTGTGATTAAACTTTTTTCAAAAGCAGGGCTGACAGATTCATATTTTCCAGTCGTTAAAACCTGATTTGTAAAATGTCTATCACGTGCAGCGGGATAGCACGAACCACCAATGACTTGGTTGTTTTTGGTAACCATTCCGCCCCCAATTGTCCTGCCAGAAAAAGTTGTTGTGGGTGTTGATGGTGTTGTAGTGGTGGTCGATGTGGTATATGTTGTTGTGCATTTTCCCGTATCATATGGATATTTTTGACAGTAATCAGCTATATTCATTGTTTGGGCATCATGTTGTTGCTGTTCGGCATCTGCAATCATGTGGTCTGTAAAAAATTCTTCGCCCGGAACAATATTTAATTCTGTGTATGCCTTTTTATCCATAAAGGGTTTATAACCTTCGGTTGCATTTTGAACACGCTGAACAAATGTAGTATCTGCATAAGTTTTTGGAAAAGATGTCGCCTGTAAAGCAGCATAAGCATATGGCGACATAACAATCAAACAAAACAATACAGATAATAAAAACTTTTTCATCTGGTTTGTGTGTTATATGTTGATAAAATCTCTCGTGGTAATGATATCACAAATACCATCTGTTTAGAATAAAAAACATAAAAATATCGTGAGGTTGAAAATTATATAGACAAATTAAGTTTTGTGTGCTATAAAATTTTGGCAATACAGTAAAAACTAAGGGTGATAATAAATGGATAATGTTTCAAGATTAAGTGGAATTTTAAGTGGTTTGTTTCAATCATTTCGTAGGAGCAGTTATACAAATTATGTAAAAAAGTGTTTAACTCTGGACACAGATGTGATTGTTGAATTGGCCCAAGGTACACATAGATGGGGCAAATGCAAATATGCTTTGCACGCGGTATTTTGGGCTCTGCGGTCCGCAGATTGCGCAGAAATTGTGGAAACTATGTCGCCAGAACAAATTGCAATGGTGCGCGAAGCAATGGACGTTGCCAAAGAATACAAATGCCCAGACAAAGAAGAGGCCGAGAAAACAAATATGGAATATGCGAGGAAAAACCTAAAATCAAATTTGTCATCGTATACTAAATACATAAATACTATGATCAGAAATGCTGCGTTGATTGAAAGTGTGATTTCAGAAAATTGGTGGGAAATTAAACATGAATTTGAAAGATGGGGTACTTTGTTAAATAATCGTGAACAAACAAACGAAATGACCAATCAACCCGAAATTAAACAGGAAAAACAGGCGGTGCCTGAAATCAAAACAGAAGAACCAGCACCAGAAATTCAAAAGGAAAAACAGGCGGTGCCTGAAATCAAAATAAAAGAACCAGCACAAGAAATTAAACAGGAAAAACAGGCGGTGTCTGAAATCAAAATAGAAGAACCAGCACCAGAAATTCAAAAGGAAACAAAAACCATCCCAGAAGTTAAAACAGAAGAACAAAAACAAGAAGTTAAACAATCAGTCGTCACACCAGAAACAGAGCCAAATGGTGAATTGTGGTCTGTGGAAACATTAGCGGAAAACATGGGGTTAAAGACAAATTCTTTCTATACCAAAAAGAGTTTGTTTTTAAATGCCAATAAAGATGCAATTGTGCAAAAAAGATTCAAAGAATTTTTTGTTAAAAACACAAAAAATGGTGTCAGTCATGTTATGTTCCGTGCTAAATATTTTGATGAATTGATGCAAATGATGAATCCAGCTGGGGCGAAAAGAAAAAACAGCAAACAAAAAGATAGTAAACAAAAAACTGTGACCCCAGAACCAGAAGTCAAAGAAGAATTATGGAGTACAACCAAATTAGCAAAACAATTAGGCCTGTCCAACAAGGCTGCTTTTTCCAAAAAGAAGAGGATGTTGTTGGAAAGACATCGTGAATATGAAGACGAAGTGAACAGTTGGTTCGTTGGCAATAAAGGGCGGTTCAAGGCAGAACATTTCGATAAATTGAGACAATTGATTGAACAAAATCCACCTGCCAAAGCCGATATAATTATCACTGAACAATATGGTGAATTGTGGACCACAGCAAAATTGGCACATGAATTAGGATTGGAAAATTCTATATCGTGGGCATGGAAAAAGAGTGATTATCTGAAAAAACATCCAGAAGCCAGAGATACATTCGACAAATGGTTTGTTAAATATACTGATACCCAAAGACGCGTTATGTTCAAGGCATCTTATATTGAAAATTTGAAGGCTTTATTTGTCAATAACAAAACAGAGGCGCGTGCTGAAAAACGTAAAGCAAATAAAAAAACTGCTGTGCCACAAATTCCAAATATCGAAAGAAAAGAATGGGAAATTGTTGGTGATACAATTCAAGCTGCGGAAACATATGTTTCAAACACTGCTGTGGCACCTGTGGCTGAACAGCCAAAAGATTTAGTTGGTGTTCAGGCATTAAGAGTTTATCTGGAACAATTACAAGAAATGTATAAAAAAGAATGCGAAATTGCAACTGATGCAAAAACAGAATACGAAGATTTGCAGACCAAAGCCGAAGAAGCCAAAAACAGAGCCGAAACATCACAAAAACACGCAGATGATTTGAAATCAATTATTACTGACGTAACCAAGGTTGTGAACGATTGGGACCAGGCATCAGAAGCATTGAAAACCGCAGAAAAAAAATTGGTTGACCAGCAAAATAGACTGAATAAATTCTTAAAAGACAACACCAACGTATTGGTAAAATAGGGTTGTATAAAACAAAACCGCCGTTTCGGCGGTTTTTTAATGTCCATATACACGGGAATTGTCCGGGTGTAATAACCAATCTGGTATTTCGGGCAGGGTAAATGTTTTGCCGTTCCATTGCATTTTTATATAACCCGTGTTTGGGGTGCCACTGCGAGGGTATTTCAGATTTGTAAATTGTTGAATCAAAGTTCTTATTATTCCACTGTGTGTTGCGATGCCTACAGTTTTTGCATCTGTATTTTGAGCAATTTTGAAAATTGTATCGTGTATACGTTTTGCAAACATATTATAACTTTCGCCATTTTGTGGAACGAAATCGTCATTTGATATCAAAGCCTTTGGAACATATACAATATCAGTATTTATATCAACTGGGGTATCGGCGGAATCTTCGGTTAATCGTATGATTTTGCCACAAAACACGCCAAGATTCCATTCTTTTAACCCTTGGTCAACAATGACTTGGGTGTGGTGTGGTACGGAAACTATTTCGGCAGTTTTCAATGCACGCAACAGCGGTGAAGAATATATGCAATCAAATTGGATATTTGATAAAACCTTTGCCAATTCGTTCGCTTGGGCAATACCTGTTTCATTCAAAGGAATATCTTTCCAGCCCTGTAAACGTTTTTCTACATTGTAATCGGTTTCCCCATGTCTGAAAAAATAAAAATCGCGATTCATAACAATATCCTTTGAATTTAGTCATATCATAAAAGGTTAAAAAAAATATTCAATATAAAAACCATCATAAAAGGTGGTTTGAATTTTCTGGTCGGGCTTATTTAGCAATTCTCGAACCGATATTATTATCATTTGCACATTGTACTTGTATATCCTTCAAGCCATCTTAAAAATTCTTTTTGTTTTCCGTCTTCTTTTTGTTCTTCTTGTTTTAATCTGTTTCTTACAAGTTTAACGATTTCAGATACTTCTTTTGGTAAGGTTAATTGAATAGAATTCGCATTTTTATCTTTGAAGTCTATTTTTACGTTCTTAACTTCTTTTTTCCCAGCCTGTTTTATTAAAACTATTGTGAAAGCGGCCCCTGTTCCTTGGTTAGAATTAGCCACAACACCATCAATATCATAGGCTTCTACTTCGGTACCTTTTTGGGTGTTATACTTTTTTATTTCATCTTTCGATAATTTTTTTATTGTTTCGCTATCTTTTATTAAAATTTTTACAAGTCTCAATGTAGCTTGTTTAAAACCATCTGGATTCATAATAACTCCTTTTTTCTGTTAAATTATAGCATAAAAAGTTCGAAAATGCAAAAAAAAATTGCGTTTTTTGGGATAGATTAGTTCGAACTCGGTGTAAGTGTTAGAAAACAAAAGAAAACTGCTCTTAACTGGCGGTTTGAATTTCGTGGTCGGGGCGAAAGGATTGGCTCGGCATAAAAGCCTGCGCCGCATTCGTTAGCACTCAAACTTCGCTGTTGCTCGTTCTCGCTTACTCATTGTCGAACCTGACAACTGCGTTGTGATGTATCAAACCTTGGAACCCATAACATAAAATTAAAACCACCGCAAAGGTGGTTTGAATTTTCTGGTCGGGGCGAAAGATTCCCTCGGGCACAGCCCTGCGGGGCATTCGTTAGCACTCGAACTGCGTTGGTACTTGTTCTCGCTTACTCATTGTCGAACCTGACAACTGCGTTGTGATGTATCAAACCTTGGAACCCACAACATAAAATTAAAACCACCGTAAAGGTGGTTTGAATTTTCTGGTCGGGGCGAAAGGATTCGAACCTTCGACACCTTGGTCCCAAACCAAGTAC
>JAKSTB010000051.1 GCA_024402815.1 Alphaproteobacteria bacterium
TGAAATAATCACTGTGCGTGATTATCTATATGATGTCGCAGGGCAATATGTTGATAAAGTGGCAGAAATGGCACGCAAAACCAAGAAAAAACCAAAGATAAGATATGATTATTTGAAGACATCAAATGAATATGCTACATTTGAAATGGCATTAAATGCTGCACGTGATTGGCATGAACATTTGGCGGAAAATCTTGCAAAATTAAATAAGTCCAAAGAGATGTTTCAAAAATCATTGGTTGGTGCAAAGCATGTTATGGATTTGTGTGATGGAATGTCCGCATATCAATTAACAACACCCGAAGCGTTAGATTTTGAATCTGAATATATGGGACATTGCGTAGGTAAGGGTGGATATGATGAAGGTGTAAAGAAAGGTACTACGAAAATATATTCAATACGTGATGAACGTGGTGAACCACATTGCACGATTGAAGTGCGGGGTGATGATATTAAACAAATAAAAGGTAAAGAAAATAAAGCCCCAGTTCGTAAATACGTGCCGGCAATAAAAAAGTTCATAGAACAAACAAAATTTAATCCAGAAATACAAGATTTGTACGCTTTGGGATTGTTTGAACAAGATGGTAAACTTTATGATGTGTTTAATTTGCCGAAAAATTTTGTTGTAAAAGGCGATTTATTTTTATCTGATATGGACTTGGAACAATTACCAGATTTAAGCACAATAACAGTTGAAGGTAATTTTTCTTGTACCTACAATCGATTAGCTAATTTAAAGGGTGCGCCACGGATTGTAAAAGGTTGTTTTGATTGTAATAATAACCCATTAATAGGCTTAAATGGGGCCCCTGAATCTGTTGGAGGTTCTTTTCGCTGTTCAAACAATCAATTAACTAATTTAAAGGGTGCGCCACAATCAGTTGGCGGACGTTTTATTTGTATAAATTATAAGAATGGAGGTTATGTTATTCCTATTCCTTCTAATTTAATCAGTTTAGAAGGTGTACCCAAGAATGCAAAATTTATAAGGTTCGGATTTGGTGAAGATGTAAGTTCTGTTATGGCACCAGAATATATACGCGATATCCCATCTGATTTGACGGATGAACAAAAAGAAATAATGATTCGTAATTATCAACAATATAAATTGAAACAGATAAAATCTGCATCAAATGATTTGAATCAGATCACGAATAATATACCAAATAACACATCTGAACGCGATTAAATTTTCTTGCGAATGCGAAAAGTTTGTTATATTCTTAGGATATTCAAAAAACAAAGGGGTATTATAAATGGCATCTTATATTGCAAATGATATGCGTGTTGGTTGGGTGATTTCCCACAACGGCAAGCGTTATTCAGTAACTTCTATTACCAAGGTTAAACCAGGCAAAGGCGGTGCTTTTGTTCAAGCTGACCTGCGTGATATTGATTCAGGTAACAAAGGTGACGATCGTTGGCGCGCAGAAGACAAAGTTGAAAAATTGATGGTTGAAGATTTGGAATGCCAATATTTGTATTCTGATGGTACAGATGCATTTTTCATGAATTTGTCTGATTATGAACAATTCACAATGTCGGTTGATTCTTTGGGTGAACAAATGAAATTCTTGGCACCTGAAATGGTTGTTCGTGCCAATTTTGTTGAAGGTCATCCAGTATCCATCACTTTGCCAAAAACAGTGACCGCGATTGTTGAAGAAACAGAACCTGCATTAAAGGGTCAAACAGCAACCAGCAGTGGTGGTAAACCTGCTATTTTGGATAACGGTGTTCGTGTCCAAGTTCCTGTATTTATCGAACAAGGTGAAAAGATTGTTGTAAATACTGAAACTCTTGAATACGTAGAAAGAGCAAAATAATAAAACGAATTAAATGAAAACGGCGCTTAAGATGCGCCGTTTTTTTATATCTTATATCCCGAACCCATTATATTTTGGATTTCATCAACACAATTTTTAGTTATATTGTCCATTGCGTTGGTTAGAAGTGCGCGCGGGTCAAATATTGATTTGTCATGCGCCAAT
The DNA here is from genome assembly GCA_024402815.1 of Alphaproteobacteria bacterium. Classification (GTDB taxonomy): domain Bacteria; phylum Pseudomonadota; class Alphaproteobacteria; order Rs-D84; family Rs-D84; genus Enterousia. The sequence goes on from JAKSTB010000051.1 coordinate 1,995, forward strand.
GTTTCACGAATTGCAGATGTAAATGCCAACCTGGAATCAGAATCCACATTTATTTTTGCAATGTGTAATAGAATTGCCTGACGTAATTGATTTGGGGCAATTCCATGTGCGTTTTTCAAATTACCACCAAATTTATTTATGGTATTAACAAATTTTTGTGGAATAGAAGACGCGCCATGCAACACCAATGGTGTTTTAGGAATATTCATCGCAATTTGTTTCAAAATATCAAAACGCAATTTTTCATTTGTGTTTTTTCTTTTGTATAAACCATGAGATGTGCCAATCGCCACAGCTAAAGAATCTGTTTGGGTTTGTTTTACGAAATCTTTTACAATCGCTGGGTCGGTGTACAACATTTTATCTGATTTTGTGTTTTTATCTTCCGTGCCATTCAAAACACCCAATTCTGTTTCAACCGATACATCAAATTTATGTGCATAATCAGCAACTTGTCGTGATATTTTAATATTTTGTTTTAATGGCAGGTTGCTGCCGTCAAACATAACGGATGAAAATCCCATATCGATTGCGCGTTTACAGACTTCAAAGCTGTGCCCATGATCCAGGTGTAGTGATACCTGGCCGACTTTGTATTTTGCGCCCGCAATCATACCTATTAAAATATCGTCGCCCATATATTCCAATGCTGATTCAGAAACCTGTAAAATAACGGGGGATTGGGTAATTTGGGCCGCACGTAATATTGCCAGCAAAGTTTCCATATTATAGAAGTTAAAGCCCGGAACTGCATAGCCATCACGCAGTGCTTTTGTTAATAATTTTTTAGTGTTTACCAATCCAAAACTTGAATAATGCATGTTAAATTTCCTTTTCTCTCATTGTTTTTTACAATTATACCACAAAAAACAAAAAATAGGGGAATTTTATATAAAACTTGACAACGGCTCTATTTGTGCCAAAATTGTCTTGTCGAATCGATAAAAAAGGAAAAAAAATGAAAAAAGTTATCTTATCTGTTTTGGGTTTAGCATTGGTTGCAGGTTGTTCCGGCAGCTATGATTATTACAAAACAAACGTACGTTATCACCAAGATGATAGAGATTGTGTTTATTACTACACAGAAGATGGTGAAAGATTCAGTGGTGACATTGATTCTTTGAGAGGCACCAAGAAAGTTGTATATATGAACACAAAATGTTCTGATTTATATGCAGATGATACATTTGGTTATACAGAACGCAACGACAGAAAAGCAGTTGTCCCTGTATTCGTAAGCGACAAACCTGCAAACAGCAAATGTGGTTGCAACAAATGTGGTAAAAAACAAGTTTTGAAAAACAGATATATTATCGTTCCAGAATAATATTTTTGTTAATCGATAATCAAAAGCATCATGTTGTTTTGTTAATATGATGCTTTTTTATTTGTCTGGGGTTGTTTTTTATGATAAAATATACTAAAAAGAAAAGGAGTTTTTATATGAAAAAGATTATGAACAAAATCAATTGCGCTATTGTTGGGTTAATGGTTTCTGTGCCTGCATTCGCAGATGGTATAACCGTTAAAAAGGTCAGCACGTCCAGTGATTCATCTTTGTGTGATTTGTTGGCACGTTTACATGGTGTGTTTGATATTTTGCGTATATTGGCTTTTGTTGGTGCTGCATTTTACATGGCAGGTTGGGCATGGTCATATATTGCTAATGCTGGGGGTAAAGAAGATAAAGGTGCTTTCAGTGTAGAAGATATCAAAAAGAAGGGTGTTGGCTTATTAGTTGGATTTACATTACTGTTCATTATCGGTTTGGTGTTGTCTTTCATTATGTCTGCCGCCGGTATGGAATGGGCAGGATGTGCCGTTTTGAAAGAATGGTAAAGATAAAACAATAAATAAAAGAACCGCCCAAACGGGCGGTTCTTATTTTATGGTAATTGGTAGGTTTTAATCTTTTTTTGAATCGTCTATGTTTGCCAAAGAAAACAACACAGATGATATTAAAGATTGATAGGGGACATGTTGTGCATCTGCCAATTCTTTAATCTTTTCCAATATTTGATGTGGAATACGCATATTTATAACGCAATCTGATTTATTAAAAGCACGAAAGGCAGCGTATTCTTTTAACAAAGATTCAATGTTCATAACGAATAATTGTTGCATTACATTAGGCATTGACAATCTCCTATACACTTATATTTACAACTGACTATATCATTGTATTTACATTTGTCAATACATTTATGTATACGGCTGTAATGGCGGAAATATAGACATTTGTATATAGTGCTGTATAGCCGGGTTTTGTTGATTATTTGTTTTTTTAGTTTGTATTGTGAAAATTTTTTATTATTATTGTTGCATCACAAGGAAAGGATTTTTATATGCGTAAAATAATATCGTGCTTTATAGGTTTATTATCATGCTTGTTTTTTTCTTCTGCCCGTGCAGAATTACATGTTGATATTGTTGCTGGGGGTGTTGATCCTATTTCAATCGCGGTTCAAAAATTTGAAACGGTTGGAAATGTTTCCAAAAAAGACGCAACAATGTTACGTGAAGTTGTTGAAAACGATTTAAAAAGAACTGGGCTGTTCAGAATTGTAAACCATAATGCGTTTCCTGAATATGTTAAAATGAACGATATGCCAAAATTTGCCAGTTGGGCCGCCATAAAAACACAAGCTTTGGTCCAGGCATCTGTGAAAGCCGAAGGTAAAAATAACTATAAATTGGAATTTTATTTGTGGGATGTAAATGGCAAAGAACAAATCGAAGCACAAAGTTTAGTTGCATCTAAAAAATCTGTTCGCCGTTTGGCGCATATAATGGCGGATGCAATATATGAAAGATTGACAGGTGAAACAGGGTATTTTGACACGCAAATTGTATTTATAGCAGAGACGGGTTCTGTTACTGAAAGACATAAACGTATGGCGATTATGGATCAAGATGGTTATGGTATGCGTTATTTGTCTGATAAAAATACTTTC
>JAKSTB010000052.1 GCA_024402815.1 Alphaproteobacteria bacterium
CGTGGACTTTACAATGGAAGTTGAACGTTCTTTACGTGTTTTGGACGGTGCGGTTGCTGTTTTTGAATCTGTATCTGGTGTTCAACCACAAACAGAAACTGTATGGCGCCAAGCTGATCGTTATAATGTTCCAAGAATTTGCTTTATAAACAAAATGGACAGAACTGGTTCTAATTTCTTCCGTTGTGTTGATATGATACGTGAAAGATTGGGTGCAAATCCTTTGGTTGTAAATTTCCCAATCGGTGCCGAAGCTGATTTCAAAGGTGTGGTTGATGTTGTTGAAATGCGCGGTATTATTTGGGAAGATGAAAATGGTTCTAATCCAAAAATCGTTGATATTCCCGAAGATTTACGTGCAAAAGCAGATGAATTACACAACAAATTAATAGAAGAGGTTGTAACTTTGGATGACGAAGTTATGGAATCTTATATGGAAGGTAATGTTCCATCTGTTGATACTATTAAAAAATTATTACGCAAAGGAACTATCGCACAAACATTTGTTCCTGTATTATGTGGAACAGCATTTAAAAACAAAGGTGTTCAACCTTTATTAGATGCTATCGTAGATTATTTACCAAGTCCATTAGATATTCCTGCTATAAACGGAACAAAAATGGATGGTGAAACAGTTGCTGAACGTCATGCTGATGCAAAAGAACCTTTCAGTGCTTTGGCTTTCAAGGTAGCAAATGATCCTTTTGTTGGAAACTTGATGTTTATCCGTATTTATTCTGGAAAACTTGTTTCTGGCTCGTACATTTACAATTCTAATCGTGATAAACGTGAACGTGTTGGTCGTATGTTGTTAATGCATGCAAATACACGTGAAGAAATCAAAGAAGCATCCGCAGGTGATATTATAACTTTGGTTGGTATGAAAGAAACAATCACAGGTGATACTTTGTGTGATGAAGAAAATCCGATTATTTTGGAATCTATTCACGTTCCAGAACCAGTTATCAGTATAGCAGTTGAACCAAAAACCAAAGCAGACATTGAAAAAATGGCTCTTGGGTTGCAAGCATTGGCAAAAGAAGACCCATCTTTCCGTGTATCTGTTGATGAAGAATCTGGTCAAACTATTTTGGCTGGTGTTGGAGAATTGCATTTGGAAATTTTGGTTGATAGATTATTACGTGAATTCAAAGTTGATGTTAATGTCGGCGAACCACGTATAGCATATCGTGAAACTTTCCGTAAACCAATTACCGAAGAATATACACATAAAAAACAATCAGGTGGTTCCGGTCAATATGCACAGGTAAAAATTGAATTTGAACCATTGGAACCTGGCAAAGGTTATGAATTTGAAAACAAGATTGTTGGTGGGGCTATTCCAAAAGAATATATCCCTGGTGTAGAAAAAGGTTTAAAGATAGCACAACAAACAGGTGTTTTGATTGGCTATCCAACAGTAGATTTCAAGGCAACATTGGTTGATGGTAAATATCACGAAGTTGACTCTAATGTTTTGTGCTTTGAAATAGCGGCGCGTGCTTGCTTCCGCGAAGCGATGAAGAAAGCCGCACCAAAATTATTGGAACCGATAATGAAACTTTCGGTATCAACACCGGAAGAATACGTCGGTGACATTATTGGCGACCTTAACAGTCGTCGCGGACAAATCAATGGTATAGAAACAAGATTTGGTAGCCAATTAATAACTGCCTTTGTTCCACTTGCCAATTTGTTCGGCTATGTCAAAACATTGCGTTCATTATCACAGGGGCGTGCAAATCCATATATGGAATTGTCACACTATGATGATGTCCCACAAAATGTTGCTGATGAAATAATAAAGAAAATGACAAAATAACAGTTTACAAACTTAACAAAACAGCCCAAGGAGAAAACCATGGCAAAAGAAAAGTATGTAAGAACAAAACCACACGTTAATGTTGGAACTATCGGTCACGTTGACCACGGTAAAACAACATTGACTGCTGCTATTGTTCATTATTATGGTATCGGTATCGATGCAGGTAAAAAAGTAGACCAAATTGATAACGCACCAGAAGAAAAAGCACGTGGAATAACAATTAACACATCCCAAGGTGAATATGAAACAGACGCACGTCACTATGCACACGTTGATTGCCCAGGAAACAAAAAAAAAAAAAAAAACATGATTACTGGTGCCGCTCAAATGGATGGAGCAATCTTAGTTGTTGCTGCTACTGATGGACCAATGCCTCAAACACGTGAACACATCTTGTTGGCACGTCAAGTAGGTATTCCAAAAATCGTAGTTTATTTGAACAAATGTGATTTGGCAAACGATCCAGAATTGTTGGACTTGGTTGAAATGGAAATCCGTGAATTGTTGTCTAAAAACGACTTTGACGGTGATAATACTCCTATTATCCGTGGTTCAGCTATTTCTGCATTGGAAGAAAAAGCAGACGGTCTTGGTAAAGAATCTATTGATGCATTGTTAAAAGCATGCGATGAATATATCCCAATGCCAGAACGTCCAGTTGATAAACCTTTCTTGATGCCAATCGAAGACGTATTTTCAATCACAGGTCGTGGAACTGTTGTTACAGGCCGTATTGAATCAGGTGTTATCAAAGTTGGTGACGAATGCGAAATCGTTGGTTTACGTCCAACACAAAAAACAACAGTTACAGGCGTAGAAATGTTCCGTAAATTATTGGATCAAGGTGAAGCCGGTGATAACGTTGGTTTGTTGTTGCGTGGAACTAAAAAAGAAGAAGTAGAACGTGGACAAATTATTTGCAAACCAGGTTCTATTACTCCACACACAGACTTTGAAGCTGAAGTTTATATTTTACAAAAAGAAGAAGGCGGACGTCATACACCATTCTTTAATAACTATCGTCCACAATTCTACTTCAGCACAACTGATGTAACAGGTACAATTACTATACCAGCAGACAAAGAAATGGTCTTGCCAGGTGATAACGTTCGTATCTCAGTGCAATTAATTGCTCCTATTGCTATGAACGAAGGTCGCCGCTTTGCTATCCGTGAAGGCGGACGTACAGTTGGTGCAGGTGTTGTATCAAAAATTGTTAAATAATAGTTGCAAATGTCGGGTTATGGGTTTATCCTATAACCCGCATTTAACAAAACTCTAAGGAATAATAATGGTATCAGCATCAAAGATTCGTATCAAATTAACAGCTTTTGACCATTTGGTCTTGATGGAATCTGTAGAAGAAATTATAAAAACAGCAAAACGTACAGGCGCCGACGTTGTTGGTCCAGTTCGTTTGCCAACTTTAATACAAAAGTTTACAGTAAACCGTTCTCCACACGTTGATAAAAAATCACGTGAACAATTCGAAATCCGTAATCACAAAGCGGTTATTGACATTGTTGAACCAACCCCTCAGACAGTTGATGCGCTGATGAAGTTGGATTTGGCATCCGGTGTAGATGTAAAAATTAAATTATAAAAAAGTAAAATGTGTATGTTGGTGGACTATATGTCCATTAACCACTGACAAAAAAAGGTAAAAAAATGAAACGTAGCGGATTAATTACAACAAAAATAGGGATGACACGCCTATACGATGATGGCGGTGTTGCACATGCAGTCACAGTTTTATCTGTTGGGGATTGCACAGTTATTGGAAATCGTACAACAGAAAAAAATGGTTATGTTGCAAATATATTGGGATTTAACGAAGCCAAGGCAAAGCATGTTGCTAAACCACAGGCCATAGCAGCACAAAAGGCGGGAATGAAACCTTATCGCAAGGTTGTAGAGTTCCGTGTTTCAGATGATTGTGTTATTCCTGCGGGAACTCAATTGTCGGCAGCACATTTTATTGCCGGTCAATATGTTGATGTTCAATCTACCAGCAAGGGTAAAGGTTACCAAGGTGCTATGAAACGTCATAATTTTGGCGGTAAAGAAGCAAGTCACGGTGTTTTAAAAGCACATCGTTCCTTGGGTGGTACAGGTATGCGTGAATGGCCAGGTCGTGTATTAAAAGGTAAAAAAATGGCTGGTCAAATGGGAAATGAAACAGTTACTGTTCAAAATTTGAAAGTTTTCGGTATAGATACAACTGAAAATTTGATTTTTGTTGAAGGTGCTGTCCCAGGTAGCAATGATACTTTTGTATTGGTTACAGATGCAATAAAGAAAATCCAAGATAAATTGCCTGTTCCAACAGCTACACAAAATCAAGAAGCCGTTGCAGAACCTGTAACACAAGAAGAACAAGCATAATGGCACAAAGTTGAAGGTGAATAAAATGCAAATAGAAGTTTTGAATTTAGATGGTAAAACAGTCGGTAAACAAGAGCTTGCCGATGTTATATTTGGCATAGAACCTCGTGCAGATATTTTGCATCGTGTTGTCACATGGCAACGTGCAAATGCTCGTGCTGGAACTCATGCTGTAAAAACAGTATCTGATGTCGCAGGAAGTGGTAAAAAAGCTTTCAAACAAAAGAAAACAGGTAATGCCCGTGAAGGTGAAAAATACAATGTTCACATGCGTGGTGGTGGTGTTGTTCATGGACCAGTTGTTCGTGACCACTCTATTGATTTACCTAAAAAAATTCGTTCTTTGGGATTAAAGATGGCATTGTCTTCTAAATTAAAAGACGGCTCTTTAATTGTCATAGATTCTGAAAAAATGTCTGTTGTAAAAACAAATACTTTATTTAACTATTATACAGTTCCAACAGATAGCGACAAAGCTACAATAACACTAGAACTAGAATCAGACGCAGATAATGCATGTGAATTATATTACTGTGCATCTGATAAATTAACAAC
>JAKSTB010000053.1 GCA_024402815.1 Alphaproteobacteria bacterium
ATCATTGTTTCATAGCAATGTGGAACCTGGGAAACCTGGGCGCAATATGCCTTGATACGTGCAGTTGTCCAATTTTCTTCGTCTGCATATGTTTCATAGCAATCCCAAATTTCACTGATACATTCATTGAAGTTATCCACAGCGGTTGTTGCCTCTGTCAAGATTCTTGTTTGTTCTTCTTGAACAAATTCAAGACGTTTTTGTTGCAATGCCTGTTGTGCAGCAATCTTTTGATAATTGATGTTTTGTGCAGTTGTTTTTAATGCAGCACCATAAACATCACACGCTGAATTCGCATCTAACAAATATTTCTGCATAATACTGCGACGGGCATCAGCCACAGGTCCACGCAAAGATGAATAAGGATCAGTTGTTGATGTCGTTCCAGATGTTGTTGTGGTTGTTGTATAACCAAAGCAACTGGCCGCAGAAGATACGGTTGCAGAGCTGGATCCGCGTTCATTTAACACAACATCACCGGTTGATGAATCAACCGAGATATAGCTGTTGTAATTAAATGGACAATTTGATGTTGCACTGGTTGCACATTTCGAATGTGTTTTACCATCAGAATCTGTCAAAGTTCCAGGATTACCGCAACTTTCATAAATTCCGTTAAAGCAAGAATCCAATACACGACCACAAACATTGTTGTGTGCGTATTCAAACAATTTATATCCCCATTTGTTTGCCAAAGAATCCAACACAGCAGATTCAGAATCTACATCTGTTGTGATACCAGACAAAGCATTTACAACACCTGAAATCGTTGTGTATTGATACAACAAATTGTTTGAATCATCTGTGGTATATTGTTTTGCTAAATCTTTCGCATCAGCCCATGCTTTCAATTGAGCCAAAATGTCAGATCCAGAACCATCAATCGATGAAATATCAAATCCAAATTCATTGTTGCTTTCCGAACAATAATATGGCGCAGCAGTATATGTTGTTACCAAATCATTTGATGTCGCACTGGTATATGTAGGATGTTGTTGGTACCATTGGTACATCAAATCACTGTATGTTGTTGTGTCTGATTTGTATTTTGCGTATGTTTCCTTCCATGAAACGCAGTTCATAACCTTTTCTGCATCTGTCAAAGAAAACGCGGTTGCCAAATCATCGCCCTTGCCCTTGGTTGCAATCAACAAAGATAATTGACCGGACAATTTAATCAATTCTTCGTTTGCTTCTTCCAATGCATCTTCGGCGGCCAAGAAATTAGTTGCACGACCAGCACAAGAACAACGGCCCTTGGTATCACTGCGCGCTGTGCAGATTTCATCCATACATGTGTAATAAGATTCCATACAATTTGAATAAGCGTCAGCAGAAATCAACCCAGTTGTGGAATCAATTATGTTGGAATAATTTCCTGAATATAATTTACTGGACAAATATGAATATGAATTCGTGCTGGCACGTGTGGTTGCAGGCATCGCAGAATTGTTCAACGCAACACGGCTGTTCGATGATGTTCTGGCACGAACGGCACGATTATTAGAAGTACGCGTTGCGCCACCGGTTTTTCTGGTTGCGACCTTACGCGTAGAGGCATTTGTACTGCGTGTTGAATTTTTTCCGCGCGAAGTAACACTGCGTGTTGTTACACCACGAGAAACAGTTGTTTTTTCAGTTTTTGGTTCTTCTGTTTCTGTATTTTGAACACCGCGTGAAACAGTACCCCTGGACACAACACGACCAGTTGTTTTTTGGTTTGCACGTGGACTTTGACGGCCAGATTGTCTGGTCACCGTATTCGCTGTCGCAACAGGGTCTGCAAACACAGAACGGATAGAAACAAGGGTCGAACAAACAAAGAATGTTGCCACCAGCAAAAACACCGTCCCCAGTGCATTTTTACATGAATTTGCATTTATACGAATTGTCATAAGATTTTCTCCTGATTTCATTGTAGGCAAAACTCCCTGATTTTCGGGGAATCTTACAAACAACGCCTTCACTTAATAAAAATTATACCAAGTTTGCGTTTATTTGTAAATAACAAAAATCAAGACAAATTTATAAAAAAATATTACATGTGTGATTGTTTATTAAAAAATTTTGACTATAATAATTCATGACATGAAAAAAGTTTTATTATCTTTGATGATGTTAATGACAACTCTGCCCGCGATAGCCGAAAAAAACATCATGTTTGGCGATAAAAACAATTCTATGACTTTGTATGTCGCACAAAGCACAGGTTCGGGATCATTATTAAAACTGATTCAGCCAGGAATCTGGGATTTTACCCCTCAAACTTTTGTTATGTTGCAATACAGCCAACCCATGAAATTTTTCCGCCTGGACAGCAAATTGAATTTAAATATAACTGAAAATTTTGGTTATAAATCCAGCACTGGTTTGGGATTTTTCAGCATGGGAATTTCCATAGATACTGCCCTGTTGCAATATCATGATTGGTATATGGGTTTGGGGATTGGACCATATATGCGCGACAACATGGACAGATGGGTTGAAAGCAGATTGGTATTCGGGGAAAAGTTTTTTATTGGAAAAAACATAAATGAAAATTGGCATATTGAATTGTTCACAATTCATTTTTCAAACGGTAATTTTACCCAGAAAAACGAAGGATTCAATTTCGCAGGTCTGTCCATTGGCTATAAATTTTAAAATGACAAATTTAAATGACAAAGATTTTATAAAGCAATTAAATGAACACCTAAAAAATGGCGGAGTTATCGCATTTCCAACTGATACTGTTTGGGGATTGGGCGCATTACCAAATCGTCGCGGCGCAGATGCTTTGTTTGAAATAAAACACAGGCCTCGCGAAAAACATTTGATAATTATGTCTGATTGTTTTGAACACATCAAACCATATATGAATACATACCCACAAACCGCTTTTGATTTGGCAAAAAAATATTGGCCGGGTGCTTTGACAATTGGTGTTCCTGTGGCAGATACAGATTCTATGTCTTTTGGTGCGGTACGTGTTCCAAATTATAAACCATTTCAACAATTATGTTCTGTTATAAACGGACATTGTTTAGCAACTACATCTGCAAATATTTCGGGGCAATCACCTTTAACATCTGCAGATGAAATAAGAAAACAATTTCCAGATATAATTGTTGTTGAAAATAACTTTGATGCAATGGGTGGCGCCCCCAGTACTGTTGTAATTTTATCTGATGATAAAATAAATGTTGTACGTCAGGGATCTGTTGTGATTGATTAAGAAATCATACCCATAGCATTCGTCCAAAAATTTACATATAATACAATCGTTTACATTACGACATCCTAAAAAAAACAAAACAACCGGGTAAATGTAAACCACATATGTCTTTAACGATTTCAAGACATTATGCGAAAAACCGTCTGATAAAAAAACGTCAGACGGTTTTATTTTATCCCCATAAAAATTAAGAAATCATACCTGTAGCAAGGCAATAAAAAATAACATATAATACGTTTGTCTTTGACACACGGCAGGCCCAAAGAAAATATTTCGACGGTGACCTGAGTCACAGACCATCAATACCCCATTACCGTGGTTTAAGGGGCGTTGAAAAAAATCCCGCCAACATGGCGGGATTTTAAATTTAACAACCGTGATTACATGCAGGTCTTACACGTGTATAAGTGCCAGCTGGAACATATTTTACAACTGGTTTATATTGTTGCACAGTTTCACGAACAAAATATTCACGATTAACAACCGCTTCTTTTGGTTGCAAACAGCCACCATCACAAGAACTATAATTATTATTTACGACAACAGGTCTTTGGTTATAATCTTCTTGTGTTTTCACAGTAACAGTTTCTGTTTCAGTTTCTTCTTCACATTCTATGATTGTAACAGTTGCTCTGTTTTCAGCCGTTGCGCGATTCAAAGCTTTGCGCATTTCATTTGAATCGCAGGTTTTCAATGTTTCTTTGTAATAATCAGCCATTGCAAAACCAGAACAACACAACACAGCGATAAATCCAAAAATAAATTTTCTCATTTTTTTCACACCTTTTTGTTTTATTCCCTCATCCTCTGTCGTTCTTGCCAAGAATAGTATCTTATTTTTTCGCATTATCAACAAAAATATTATTTTTTTATGAAAAAACCGCCCAAACGGGCGGATATTTTTAACGACCATTTCTTCCATTTAACACATCAACATTTACCATTTGAATGGTATCTTTTACTTGTGAAATCTTGGTTGTATCTTTCTTGATTTCTTGTTTTGGTTTAAATGTAGGTCTTTTGTTGCTGTGACTGTTACCATAATTCAACGCGATAGTTGCAGTTGTAACAATTGTACCGATTATCAAAAACATAATCAGTTCTACTTTTTTATCACTCATTTTTTCAGACATATCTCATCCTTTTCTAACGTTTTAAACATCCACCCAGGCTTTGTATCATCATGTTTTTAAAAGAATCATACACAAAAGCGTATTGTTCTGGGCTGATTTCTTATTCACAAGAATTCATAGCATCAATAACAAAAGCCATACGTTCTGCAGATGTCATTTGTACCACAGATATATATGCTTTATCTTCGCCATTTGGTTTTATAACTTTAATACGTTTACCTAATGAACCACTTATTGATCGTGAAAATTCATATTAAAAACCCTTTATTTTTTGGTTTAAAAAAACCGCCGAAAACAGCGGTTAAATTTCGGTTTTTATGTTTTCTGGATTTAATTCTGGCGACGACCTACTCTTCCGTGGCTTAAGCCAAAGTACCAT
>JAKSTB010000054.1 GCA_024402815.1 Alphaproteobacteria bacterium
GGGTAGCATCTTTGAAGGGTGAAAAAGGTGCCGATGGTAAAGACGGAAAAGATGGCGCTAACGGTCAGAACGGTCAAGATGGAAAAGACGCACCAGAGTTGATGCTTGATTCAGATGGATATTTATTAAAGAAAGAGGCAGGAGAAAGTGCATTTACCAGAATGAGTGAATTCTCATTAAAGGGTAGAGACGGTACCAACGGAAAAGATGGTACTAACGGTCAGAACGGTCAAGACGGGAAATCAGCATATGAAATTGCCATGGAAAGTGGCTTTGCTGGTACGGAATCAGAATGGGTAGCATCTTTGAAGGGTGAAAAAGGTGCCGATGGTAAAGACGGAAAAGATGGTACTAACGGTCAGAACGGTAAAGACGGTGCACAAGGACCACAGGGACCACAAGGCGAACAGGGGCCTGCTGGTAAAGATGGTAAAGATGGTTCGGATGCCCAGGTTACACAAGCGAATGTTACTGCTGTTATAGATGGTTTATATGCACCATCATCATTGTCAAGCACTGTGTCTGGGTTAGAAACAACAGTGGGTACTTGTACAACAAATAAAGGTCAAACAACTTGTAATGGGTTGCGAGGAAGTGTAAACGCTGTAACTGCAGATGTATCTACATTACAATCAACTGTTCAAGAACAAGCAGATACAATTAGTCAGTTGAGTGCAACTATTGAAAGGTTGCGTAGTCAAGTTGAACAAATGGCGCAACAAACAACATCAAATAAATAAAAAATGTTGTAAATTAAAATCGGCTCTGTTGGGCCGATTTTTTTAATGTTTGATATTGGTCTACTTGCTTTTTGTTCGTGTTTGTGTAATATTATTTGCATGCCTGATTTAATACCAGTTTTGAATAAAAATCAAATGGATGCGTTCAATACTATTGAACACACAAATTCTAATATTTTAATTCTGGGACAGGCGGGCACAGGTAAATCTACATTTGTAAATTATCTTAAATCTGCATCGTCTAAACGTATTGTTTGTGCGTGTCCAACGGCGGTTTCTGCGTTAAATATTGGTGGGCAAACTATACATTCTTTGTTTCAAATTCAACCACGTGATTTTATTTTGCCAGAAATATTAAAATTAAAGGCTAAACCACGTAATATATTAAATGCCACTGATGTTTTAGTCATAGATGAAATATCTATGGTTGCGCCTGATTTATTGGATGCGGTTGATATTTTGGCAAGAACTGCACGGCATAATAATGCACCTTTCGGTGGAATTCAGGTTGTAGCCATAGGCGATTTATTTCAATTACCACCTGTGATAACAAATGATGCCAAGGAATATTATAAACAAGCATACGAATATGAAAACGCATATTTCTTTGATGCAAATGTATATAAACGTGCAGATTTTATTAAATATGATTTTGATACAGTATATCGTCAAAATGATGCTGAATTATTGAATAATTTGATTAAATTAAGAAATAATGATGTGTCTGCATTACAGTTTTTTAATTGTTGTCACATAGACGACGAAGATATTCGTAAAAATGCTGTTATAATCACTCCATTTCGTGCGGTAGCAGAACGTATAAACACAGACCGCCTTAATCAAATAAATGCGCCAGAGATTCAATATAATGGTGTTTTAGAGGGGATGTTCAATGAAAATGATGTGCCTGCACCTATGAATTTGAAATTAAAGCAGGGTGCTTTGGTTATGTTTGTGAAAAACAGCGACAAATGGCATAACGGATCTATGGGAATTATTGAAAGATTGGGAACAAAAGATATACTGGTGCGCCTGTTAGATGATAATCAAAATGATTTAGTCGTTGTTAAACCTGAAAAATGGGAAAAAATCGAATATTCCAGAGATGAAAACGACAGAATCACAGAAAACGAAATTGGCAGTTATAAACAATTTCCCCTGATGTTAGGCTATGCCATGACAATTCATAAATCCCAGGGTAAAACGTTGGGCAAAGTTGTTATTGATATATCACGGGGCGCATTTACACATGGTCAAACATATGTTGCACTGTCCAGAACCAGACATGCAACCGATATGCATATTGTTAAACCTTTGAATCAACGTGATGTTATCTTTGATACCAGAATTTTAGATTTTGTTGATAAATAATAAATCACCCACGGGGCTTGCCCCGTGGGTGATTTATTCCTTTGTTGTGTTAATCTGAACCGATTATACAACGGAATATTGAAAAAACAAGTTTTGACACTAAATATCTTTTGTCATTAAAATTGCATCAATCCCATCATAATATTTCGGGCGGATGCCTGTCGTTTTATAACCGGTATTTTCATACAATTTTTGTGCGGGGGTATTGGTTGCTGAAACCTCCAAGAAAATCTTGATAACGCCTTGATCTTTAACAGTTTTTTCAACAATCGCCAACATAGCGGATGCGATGCCAGTTCTGCGCATTTCAGGGTTTACACCGATTGTTATAATTTCGGCTTCGTCTGCGACAGTACGCCATACAACAAACCCATTTTCAGACATAATGATTTCGCAACCTGATTTTTTTAAATCTGCAAAATCATTTGCCGACCAGGGCTTGTTCGGAAAACATTTTTTATGAAGATTTGCTAATTGTTCAAACATTATTTTTCAACATAGCTTGGGCGCAAATACATAGGAATCGCAGGTTCTAATTTACCGGAATCAATTTTGTTTTTTACGATATGTAATGCGTTTTGTAAATTAAATGGTTTATGACCAACCGTTGCAGGACATTTCATTTGTTCTGTTTCAACTTCGTCTATGTTCATAATGCATGGGTCGTGTTTGGGTGATGCCACAAAGAAATCACCACGACCAGAATCAATCGCTACAAACGCATCTGGGTTTTCATATAAATATAATTCAAAGATATTAACAGGAACCACAGGGATATTTAAACCAATACCCAAACCTTTGGCATAGGCGATGCCCATACGGATTCCAGTAAAACTGCCCGGACCAACAATAACACCAATTGCGGTTAAATCAGACATTTTGGCATTGTTTTGCTTTAAGAAATCTGTAACAGCGGTTGGCAAAGCGATTGCCTGTTTTTCTGCATCAAAATACAAATATTTATCGTTCAACAATAAATCTACGCCATTACCAGATGTGTTGATAACCAAAATCATTTTATTGTTTCCCTTTGTTAAGCACGCATACCAAACCCAATTTTATTAGATGTGTTCGCGTTTTTATGTACAGATAACAATTCATCGATTTTATCGATTGTGAAATCTGTTTTTACATCTTCACCGTCATTTTGCAATAAACTGCGACGCAATAATGTTGATATTTCGCGTTGTAATTCACGTACACCTTGTTCAGTAGTATATTGGCGAATTATATGCAAAATCGCATCATCAGATATAATTATGTTGTTTTTATCCCAACCTGTATCATCTGCGGCGCGTTGCAATAAATGTTCGCGTGCAATTTGCAATTTTTCTTGTTCTGTGTATGCCGGTATTTCAATAATTTCCATACGGTCTTTCAAAGCAGACGACATATTCAAAGTATTTGATGTCGCAATAAACAAAACATTAGACAAATCAAAATCTACCTCTAAATAATGATCGCGGAAAGTTTTGTTTTGTTCTGGGTCTAATATTTCCAACAGGGCAGATTCAGGATCCCCGCGCCAATCGCGACCCATTTTATCAATTTCATCCAAAACAATCACAGGGTTATTTGTTTTGCAACGTTTCAATGCATCCATAATGCGTCCGCATTGTGCGCCGATATATGTTTTTCTGTGTCCGCGGAAATGTGCTTCATCAGATATTCCACCCAAAGAAATTCTGCAATATTTACGGGACAGGGCATTTGCAATTGATTTACATAGGGATGTTTTACCAACCCCAGGTGCACCAACAAAACACAAAATACTGCCACGGTTTTTGCCGGTTTTTTTCATAACCGCAATATGTTCCAAAATTCTTTCTTTGACAGGAATCATGCCTGAATGTTCACTGTCCAAAGTTTCGCGTGCCTTTTGTAAATCAATTTGAATTTCATCAGATTTATTCCACGGCATAGACAACAATTCATCCAAATATGTTTTTAATAAACCACCTTCTTGGGACATAGGCGACATAGCACGCATGCGTTTGAATTCGGACATTGCTTTTTCTTTTGCTTCCGCGG
>JAKSTB010000055.1 GCA_024402815.1 Alphaproteobacteria bacterium
CAACTTTAATCTGCGAGAATAATTCATATTACGCAGCATACATTCCTTTACATTATAAACAGGTTTTTCAAGTTTATATTCCACAAATTCCAAGTCCGCAACACCGGCGTAATCTTTGATTGGGAACATAGATGAAAAAACGTTTTGCAAACCAATGTTTTTACGTTTTTCGGGTTCAACATCTGCCTGCAAAAAATCTTTGTAAGAATTGTATTGTATTTCAACTAAATCAGGAAGTGGAGTTTGCAAAAAACTTTTACCGAAAGATTTTCTAAGTTTCTGGATAACTGCCATGGGTATCAATCCTTTTTTTTCTATGCGTTTTGCAAACGAAACTGTTTGTATTTTATTTCGCACCTATGCCCGCCATAGTTTTTTTACCATGACGGGCGGTCGGTGACATTACGGTTTCCCGTAACGATTTTTATTGTGTAGAAATTATTTCAATTCTACTTTTGCGCCAGCAGCTTCCAAAGTTGCTTTCATTTTTTCAGCTTCATCTTTGGCAACCGCTTCTTTAACGGCCTTTGGTGCAGATTCAACCAAAGCTTTTGCTTCGCCCAAACCTAAACCAGTAATGTCTTTAACTGCTTTGATAACAGCCAATTTGTTTGCACCAGCATCAGCCAATACAACATCAAATTCAGACTTTTCTTCCGCGGCAGCAGCAGCAGGACCAGCAGCAACTGCAACAGCAGCAGCAGCGCTAACGCCCCATGTTTCTTCCAATGCTTTGGACAATTCAACTGCTTCTTGGACAGTCAATTTTGACAATTCTTCAACTATTTTTTGAATGTCTGCCATTTTATTACTCCTTTAGAGTTTTAAGTTAATTCTTTTTTCCATACTCTGCTGAAACACGTGCCAAACGCGATGCTGGTTCAACCAAAATACGCGCAATAGTGGAACGAATTTCCAACAGGGAAGGAAGCTTGGATAATTGCACGATGCCATCCACGTCCAAGACGTCTGCATCCATTTTACCACCAACAATTGTTAAATTTGGGTGTGTTTCCGCAAATTTAGCCAATACTTTGGTAACCGCCAAACCGTCAGTTGCAACTGCAACCGCTGTTGGGCGCTTCATCATGCTGGATACAGGTTCAAAATCGGTATCTTTCAATGCCAATTTCATCAAACGGTTTTTGACAACTTTGAATAAAGAAACCTTATCACGCAATTCATTACGCAAAGATTCTAATTCTTGTACTGTCAAACCATGGTTTTCAACAACGAAAACACCGTTTGCGTCTTTCAAGGATGACTGCAACGCTGAAATCAAATCTGATTTTTCTTCGCGTTTCATTATATCATACCCTTACTTCTTCATTTGTTAACTTTCCATCTGGTTTTACCCAGGTGGGGCTTTTGTTCCTGCCCCAAAGAATTTTCTTTGTCTATGATGGAAATTAAGCGTTACCACACCATCAGTCTTGGACAGAAATCTGTTTATACACACGCATTCGCGCGTGCATTTAATTATTTTGCTTCAACCTTTAAGCCAGGGCCCTGGGTTGTAGCAACACTGCACCCTAGGATATATTGACCCTTGGATGATGCAGGTTTAACCTTTTTCAATTGTTCAATCAATGCGTTTGCATTTTCGACCAATTTATCTGTTGCAAATGACATTTTGCCCAAACCAGCGTGGATAATACCTTTCTTTTCAGCACGGTATTCAATCTGACCAGCCTTAGCAATTTTAACAGCCTCTGCAACATTGTTTGTGACGGTACCCAATTTTGGATTTGGCATCAAACCCTTTGGTCCCAAAACACGTGCCACTTTGGACATTTTTGGCATCATATCAGGTGTTGCAATAACGCGGTCAAAATTAACATTACCGGATGCAACCTGTTCAATCAATTCTTCGCCACCAACAACATCCGCGCCAGCTTTTTTGGCATCTTCTTGATTATTGATAGTAAATACAGCAACACGAACAGTTTTACCTGTACCATTTGGCAAAGACAACATACCACGAATATTTTGATCATTCTTGGTAACATCAATACCCAAACGGATAGCGATTTCCAATGTTTCGTCAAACTTTTTTGAACAATATGGACGCAAAGCCTCAATAGCATCAGCCATTGTATAGACTTTTTCTCTATCTAAATTCGCCCATGTCTGTTGTTTTTTAGTCTGTTTCATATCTTAATCCTCCACCTTTACGCCCATAGAACGGCATTGACCAGCAACGATATTCATTGCAGATTCAATGGTAGAGCAATTTAAGTCAGGCATTTTATCTTGTGCAATTTGTTTAATTTGATCTTTGGTTATTGTACCAACAAAATCACGACCCGGTTTATGTGAACCGATTTTTAATTTCAATGCCTTTTTAATATAGTATGACACAGGTGGCAACTTCATAATAAATTCAAAGCTGCGGTCTGTATAAACCGTAATAATACATGGAATTGGCATTCCAGGTTCTTTATCAGCAGTCTTGTCATTAAATTGTTTACAGAATTCAGCGATGTTTACACCCGCTGCACCCAGCGCAGGACCAATCGGTGGCGCAGGATTTGCTTGTTTTGCAGGGACAACAAGTTTTACAAGTCCCTTAACTTCTTTTTTTGCCATGTTTCACTCCATTTGTTACGATGCATTTTGCATCTTTGGTTGTGTTGTGGTTCGATATGGCGTATCTACCACAATTCCTGCGATTATTATCAATCGCAAAAACTCTTTTTTTAGACCCTTTCTACCTGTGTAAAGTCAAGTTCCACACTAGTTTCACGACCAAATACCAAAATAGTCGCAGTCATTTTTTGTTTCAGATTGTCCACTTCGGCAACAATACCATTAAAACCGTTGAACGGACCATCAATAACATGAACTTCTTGTCCAACCTCGTACACTGTTTCGTCAGTAACAACAGAACCTTCTTCGACCTGCTTCAACAAACGACGCGCCTCTTCTTCGGTAACGGCGATTGGCTTTTGTTTTGCACCCAAAAACATTACAACCTGGGGCATCAATTTAATCAACGAGAAAGTTTCGTTATTCATGACCATTTGAACAACAATGTATCCCGGAAAGAACTTTTTTTCAGATTTAACACGTTTACCACCCTTCACTTCCATAACTTCACGTGTTGGAACCAAAATTTCACCAAAATAAGCATTCAAGCGGCGTTTATCAATCTGTTCACGAATACCACGTGCGACCTTGTCTTCACAGCCTGTATGAACATTTACAACGAACCATTGCATTTTATCTTCCATTGCATATCCTCTGTCGTTTTAAAAAATCCAGTTAACGATTGTGCTTAATACCCAATCGACCAAAAAGAAGAACAGTGCCGCCAAACCAGAAAAAACCAATATCATAATCGTAGAACGCACAACAGTATCACGTGATGGCCATACTATTTTAAACCATTCACCGCGTACCGATTTGATATATTCTATTATTTTTTTCATATTTTTCCCAATATTTCGCGACCGCTTTGCCTAATTTTTTCTACCTATCACCGGTTCAAAATCTGGCAGGGGCAAAAGGAATCGAACCCTTATCCGCGGTTTTGGAGACCGAT
>JAKSTB010000056.1 GCA_024402815.1 Alphaproteobacteria bacterium
CTGGTACCACAGAAACCGCTTTTCTGGCGCCGTTTCCACGTATAAATTAGACAGTACCAGTAACTTTTGCGAACAAAGTCTGATCTCCGCCCATACCAACATTCAGACCTGGATGAACAGATGTTCCACGTTGACGAATGATGATATTTCCTGGGATAACGCGGCTGCCGCCACTTTTCTTAACGCCTAATCTGCGTCCTGCGGAATCGCGTCCGTTGGTAGATGCAGAACCAGCTTTCTTATGTGCCATAATTAAACTCCTTCATTCTGTACTTGGGTCTGTTAGGCCTTGATTGATTTAATTTTCAAAACAGTGATAAACTGACGATGACCGGCAGTTCTGCGATAGTTTTGACGACGTTTTTTCTTGAACACCAAAACTTTATCATCACGTTTTTGTTCAATAACTTCTGCGACAACTTTGGCGCCTTCGATGAAAGGTGTACCAACTTTGTCACCAACCATTAAAACTTGGTCGAAGTCGACGGAACCAGTGGCATCCAGTTTTTCAACCTTGATAATATCGCCTTCTTTTACACGATATTGTTTACCGCCGGTTTGAAAGATTGCAAATTCAGACATATTCTTTCTCTTTTTTTGTTTTTGTTAACTTAAAATTTCGATTTGTCGAAAATTTTATACAAATTATACATATAAAACAGCAAATGTCAACACTTTTGCACAAAATTTTATGCAAATCGTACAATTTAAATAAATCCGGCAAATAAAAAACCGCCAAATCGGCGGTTTTTGAAAATCTGCCAAATCTTTATTTAAACAAACCTTTTAATACATTGGCACCACTTTTCTTGTTTTCTCTTTCTTCTTTATCGGCATCAACCGCCCAATTTATAGCAACCGCGCATGATTTGATTTGATCCTTAGTACTACTACATTTATCATCAAGAGTTATATTCGTGATACCCTCTTCAGTTTTAATCGTACCTACAACGCCATTGCATACCACAAGTTTTTTCTTACCTTCTTCACCGAATATATAAGAAGCAGTTCTTATTGTTTCTATCAATTGCTTACATGCGTTTTTATTTTTATATTCTTGAGCAATCAAATTTGCATTTTGTTGCAAACAACTGTATGCAACATAAGGATCAGATACTAATGAACAATTCTGGGCATTTGGCAAATAAATGCCATTTTGTTTATCTGCACTGCTACCACTGCCTAATAAACTGCTGGCTGACGAACCACCACTACTGCCATCTGATTTTGCACCGGCAGCTTCCAGATCAGCCGTCAAAACAGACTTTTCCAACTGGGTCTTTAATCTGCGCAATGTTGCCTTCAGATATTCATATTGTTTATATAATTGTTGCGATATAACCGTTACCTTTAATTTAATCACTTCATTCATATCATCACGTTCATTCTGGTTTGACGGATTTCTGTCCAAACCTATATTATACGCATGAGTATCACAAATTCCAAATACACGACTGATATAGCCACAGTTGTCTGGATCTGATTCTTTATCTTCCCTGCCAGATGATAATTCTTTTACACACAATGAAACATTGATTCCCTTTCCTTCTACGGATTTGCTTAACATCGCTTTTTTTAATACACCTGTTTCACTGCCTGCATTGCAATACATTCCCCATCCGTATCTGGGGTCTGGTCTGGAAGATGGTTCTACCTGGGATAACCATGTTGATAATATTTCTATATCAACAACACCCGCACCACTGGTCCGTTTTGCACGTCTTTTAAATAATCTGGAATTACCCAAAGCTTCAGATGCACACGCAACCACCGTCTGGTTTTCTGTAGATGTATCTTCCGCATAAACCCAACCATCGTAAACACTTTCTTTATCAGTCAAAACTTTTAATAAAGTACAATATTGACATTGTGCAGCATGTTCACAGTTTGCAACACAGTCTTTATCTCTTTCTGTCCAAGTTGTTTTTCCCACGTTTTTCATTGTTATTTCGTGAGTCACTAAATGACACTTATCTACGCATTTATCATATAAATCGTCACGACAAACCTTTGGAGCACCTTTGTTTCCTTTTTCATCAGATACTTCGTCATATTTCACAGTTCCCGGTGGGCACATATATTGCCCCCATGAATTACAAGAATCATTTAACATCATGTATATTTCAGACAAATCAACACCCACAGTTTGTGCAACCATCAGTGCATCATAAATTTTATCAACCACATTATCATATGGATCTATGAAATTAAGTGCCTTTTCACGAAATCTTTTAATACGTTTTGGAATACCACAATTATTTCCACGTGCATCACATTTTGCATATTCAAATGCATCGTTCATTGCGGTTTGTGCCTCTTTCAAAGAAACCTCTGCATTTTCGATTTCTGTTAATATTTGACCAGTTACTTTTTTACGTTCCAAAACATCTTTGGAAACACCACGTGCAATTGCTTCTTCTTGGTATGCAGTAACACCAGATTCTGTTTGTTTTGCGGCCTCGGTCGCGGCGGCCTTCATTTCATTTAATGCGGCCTGGGATGCCTGGGCCTGTTGGGCCAAAGCTTCCTGTAATTGTTGCGCGCTTTGTGCACTTTGTTGTTGCATTTGTTGCATCTGCTGTTGCATTTGCTGTTGCATTTGTTGCATTTGCTGTTGCTGGGCAACCTGGGCAGCTTGTGCTTCGGCGGCGGCTTGCGCAGCAGCCTGGGCCTGTTGTGCATTAACCTTGGCATTATTTTTAGATACCAATTGTGCCGCAACTGTATTGGTTAAATTGTCGCCATATTGTTTACATGTATCGTTTGATTGAACACAAGCATTAACAATTGGTCCCGCCAAAGCCAAATCATTACAACCACTGCCACATTTTGGTTGGGCACAACGCAATATCACAGAAATACAATTATCCATGCCCGCCTTGACAGTTGGGGATAAATCTTGACGACCATTTGTCAGGTTTTGCCACTGATTATTATTTGCAGTACTGGGGTTAAAAGCAGTTAAATTATTTCCCGTATTTGTGGCAACAACAGCCCACGCACCAGTATTCACCAATGGCGCAAAACACAAACATATTGTTAAAATACGCGATAATGTTTTCATACTCTCTCGTGCTATAATTTTATCATAAAAAAAGATTAGTGTAAAGCAACTTTATTCAAATACGTGATTAAAAAAACCGCCCGTTTGGGCGGTTATTTTTAATTCGAAGATGAATTTCTGGTCCAATCACGCAAACAACTTCCTTCTTCGCTGTTCAATGCATTGGTTCCGCAATTCAATGTCTTTTGCAAACAACCTTCACGGACAGCCGCTGAATTAACAAGGCTTGTCAAAGACGTGTTTGGATTTGTTATATCGCTTGGGTTTGCAGCC
>JAKSTB010000057.1 GCA_024402815.1 Alphaproteobacteria bacterium
AATTTCTTTACAACTATGTTGGCGCATATTTTGTTAAAAATAAAATGGGTTTCTTTGGTGAATTTGTTGATGAATAAAACTATTTTCCCAGAATTATTGGGTAAAAATGCAACCCCGTCAAATATCATAGATTCCATACAGCAATTAACTTTGCCGTCGGTGCGTGCAAATATGTTGGATGAATTGACGCGTGCCGATAATAAATGGAAACACGGTGGACACAAAGCTGCCGATATTATCGCCAAAGATATATTAAAATAATATTGATTTTATTATTCTTGGATATTCCATTGACCAAATTGATATTGGTTAGTTTGAGAACTTTCCCAACTTGTTCCAAATTTACATGACACAGACGAATTATACACAGCTGTCACCATAGTCGGGCAAATAACACCGTTTGAACTAGAAACACTTTGTTGACACCAACCATGTGTTGCTGATGCTAAATCGCTTGGTAATGTTTCACCCAACAATTCAGCAGTACAAACAGGATCAGATGTACCATCTTCAGATGTTTGTGCAATCGGTAATATCGGCATACATACCTGGGCTGTGCCGTTTTTACTGCGATATCTGCCGTTTTCCCAACAAGAACAAATACCCCATGAATCTGTGTCAATCTTGGCCGCATAATGTTCAGGACACATATTTTCATTTGGTATGAAATGATACCAGTAATCCAAAGTGCTTTCCAAATCAGTACCTATGAAAAATGCACTGGTGGAATCAACTGTATTGATTTTACAGGAATTGGTTGTGTTATAACCATATCTGCTTACATTTTGGTATTCCAGGAATTTACCCTTTAACCCAGCACATTGGGTTGATAATATGTCAATAATATTTGCATATGTTTCTGTAGCTACACCTTTGGAACGTGTTATTCTGTCGTCAGATTTAGGCTGGGTTTCTGGGAAATAATATGTTATCTCTTGGTTTGTTGTAGCATCAGCAACAGTGTAGGACATGTCGTTTGCATAAGAATAAAATGTTTTACCAGCATAGGTGTATTTATTAAATCCGCCGAACACCCGTTCAAGTATTTCTGGGGAATTGCACCCTTCTGTGTTATATAATTCTTGGGCACATGGTGATACAATTACAAATTCATTTGAATTTGTTTTATCAATAAAATCTCTAACCACATGTTGATTTGAATTGCCAAATTCCTGGGTGGTGCTATAACTGTACAAAGTGAACCAATCTATTGCACTGCCAGGCACGAATAAACCACTTTGTGTGTAATAGAAGTTTTCGTATCTGGTGCCACCGAATTTTTCAAAACATTGTTGAACGACCGCACGACATGCTGTTTCTGCATCTGCGCTGTCTTTATTGTTAATATACGCAGTAATGGTTTCTTCACCGAACATATTATTGCAAGAATCAATATAATTAGAACACATTTGTGTTGTTAAATTTATTACAGATGGATTTATCAATATGCTGGAATCGCCAGTTAAATTCGCCATTGCTGTTGCGATAGATGTGCTTTGATTTGCATAACACGCAGTTACCAAATCTAAACAACTTTGTTTAATTTCTTTAACTTTGGATTGTTGCATGTAATATATGTCCACCAAAGCCCTGTCCAAATATTGTTGCCAAACCGTATCCGCCTGTTCAGAACATTTGTCCAAAGCATCTTTGGCAAATTTTTTGGTTTTGTTTTCAAAGAATTGAACAAATTGTCTGTTTGAAGAAATCAAGGATAGATGTTGATTTTCAATTGTTTCTGCGGTTTTAAATGTCAATAATGACCCCAGTTTATAAAAATCAACAACCCCAGTAATAGGTGCGCCAGTTGTTATGTCGATATATTGGCCGTAATCTAAACATTTATGATATTTTTCACCGCATACTTCTTCACTTTGAATGGCTGCTTCCACATTTGTCATACATGTTGCAATGTCATCTTCGTTTCGATTGTGTCTGTTTTCAATGCGGGCCAAATCAAGCATAGCACTGCTTTGATAAGTGGAAGCTTTTAATTTTTTTTGTTGTGTTTTTAATGCGGCTTCTACTGTGTTACAATCTTGTTCGATGGCCATTAAATATGCGTTAATTGCGCGTTGCAAAGATGCATTGTTGCAATCTTCTTTGACAACACTTTTACATCTGGGAAAAACGGCCTTGTATAATGTTGCACCATTATAAGATGCGATGATTTGTCCGGAATCCGCATTTTCAAACGCATTTGAAAAATCTTCTGATAATGAAATACTGTTCAAGTTTTGGTATTTCCCGCCGACTTTGGCATCGTCGCCCTTGATAGCATTCATTATGGCTTGTAATAATTGTTTTGAAGCAGATTTATCTTCAGTCAGTGCGTCTTCGCCCTCTGACGCGGTTTTCATGGCCGTGGCCTGTTCTTTTGACATACCAACCACATCTAAATTTTCAGAAAATTCGGTTAATTTTTCACTGGCTTGTTTATAGCCATCAGAAACTTCCTGAAAATTAAATATACGATTACTGCAAGAACAACGTCTGTAATTATCATTTTTCAGTTGGCAAAATTGATCCATACATGTGAAAAATGCGGTTTTGCATTGTTCATATTCCAAACCCGTTTTTGTTTCTGATGCCACAGATTGCACCTGGTCAGCCGTTGTTGCACGTGCGACAACATTTTGACGTTTTGTTGTTGAATTACGTGTTGCAACAGATGCGCGTGGATTGACCGCGGTTCGTGTTGATACAGATTGAATTCGCGGTGTTGTTTCAACAGTTGATTTTCGTGATGAACGATTTGTCACATTTGGTGTTGTTTGTGCGCGAACATTTCTGGTTTTGACAGTTTTTGTTGATACTGTGTTTTGGGCGGATTTTCCACGACTTATAGTATTTTCGCCACGAACAGCACATTCCGCATTGCATATGCAGAACAGGCAAGAAAAAACAAATACAAGAATTTTCTTCATCTCTGGTGTAAATGATATCAAAAATGTGTGGTGTTGAGCAAGTAAAATAACAAAAATTTCTGTAAAATTCGTATTTTTCTTGTTGCAAAATTCAATAATATAGTTTATTATTCATCGTGCTTTAACGGGCATATGGCGGAATTGGTAGACGCGCTAGTTTCAGGTACTAGTGGTAGCGATACCTTGGAAGTTCGAGTCTTCTTATGCCCACCATATGAAAAAAAGAGTTCATGGGGTTGTAGCTCAGTTGGTAGAGCGCTGCGTTCGCAATGCAGAGGTCGTGAGTTCGAATCTCATCAGCTCCACCAATACATTTTCCGACGATGTCGGATAAGAAGTCCTGGGGATATGGCGGAATGGTAGACGCTGAGGACTTAAAATCCTTTGATCATTGCGA
>JAKSTB010000058.1 GCA_024402815.1 Alphaproteobacteria bacterium
TTTTTATATATTTTCATTTATTTTCCTTTTTATTAACTGGGTCAAAAAACCGCGCTTTTTTCAAAGCGCGGTTTTTTTAACCTTGCTTTGTGTTTAGCCTAACATTTTTGCAACTTCATCGGCCAAATTGTCATCGCGTTTTTCGATACCTTCGCCGACAACATAGTATGCAAAGCCAGCCAATTTACCACCAGCCTCGGCTACTACTTCTTTTACTGTCTTGGATGGATCCATAACAAATGGTTGTTCTTCTAAAACGGATTCAGCATACCATTTGTTGATACGACCCTGAACCATTTTTTCAACGACCGC
Source organism: Alphaproteobacteria bacterium (assembly GCA_024402815.1). Classification (GTDB taxonomy): domain Bacteria; phylum Pseudomonadota; class Alphaproteobacteria; order Rs-D84; family Rs-D84; genus Enterousia. The sequence goes on from JAKSTB010000058.1 coordinate 313, forward strand.
CTCTGGCTTACCATCTGTTGCACCAGATTCAATAAACACTTTCTTTTCACGTTCAACAGCCTTTGGATCAACATCAGCAATTGTCATGAATTCAGGTTTATTAGCAGCAATGTGCATTGCAATCTTGTTACCGATTTCAGCAATCTTTGGATCGTTACCATTGATAGCAACCACAACACCAATTTGTCCCATACCTGGAACCATAGCATTATGAATATATGAAAAGATATTGTCGCCACTAACTTTATCAACACGGCGCAAATTCATATTTTCACCAATTGTTGCAATTGTTGCTGCGATATCTTCTTTGACTGCATTTAATGTAGCATCAAAATCGCCACCCAATTCCAATGCTTTGTTTGCAACAGATGCAACCAATGCCTGGAACTTTTCATTTTTAGCAACGAAATCTGTTTCTGCATTTAATTCAACAACACAACCCAAATTGTCGCATTTTACAACAGTCACCAAACCAGATGCCGCAACACGACCAGATTTAGAAGCCGCCTTTACGATACCTTTTTGACGCAACCAATCGGATGCAGCCTCGATATCGCCATTATTTTCGACCAATGCTTTTTTGCAATCCATCATACCAGCGGATGTTTTTTCACGCAGTTCTTGGATTAATTTTGCTGTCACTTCTGCCATATCTTTTTCTCCTATATTGATAGGTTATTTTGCGGCCTTGTCAGCCAATTTTTCACGACGTTCTGCACGTGCTTCGGATGTTTTTGATTTTTGTTTGGCTTCTTTGGCCTTAACATCATCTTCTAAATCATCAGCAGCGTCATTCGCCATATCAGATTCAACCTTTTTACCAGCAACACCGCCCAAGCGTTTTTCAATACCAGACAAAATTGCATCTACGAACAAGTCGCAATACAATTGAATCGCGCGGGAAGCGTCATCATTTCCTGGAACTGGGTAATCAACCAATTCTGGGTTTGCATTTGTATCACAGATAGCAATAGTTGGAATATCCAAATTCTTTGCTTCATGGACAGCGTTCAATTCACGTGGCATATCGATGATAATCATAGCCTGTGGAACACCATGCATTTCCAAAATACCGCCGAAAATATCACGTAATTTTTCAACTTCTTTGGTCATAACACCAACTTCTTTCTTGGTCAAACCCAATTTTTCAGCGTTTTCAATATCAGATTCCATTTTCTTTAAGCGACGAATGCTTTGTGAAACGGTTGTCCAGTTGGTCAACATACCGCCCAACCAACGATTGTTCACATAGAATTGTCCGCAACGTTCAGCAGCATCCTTTACAATATCTTTGGCCTGGTGCTTGGTTGCAACAAATAAAACCTTGCCCCCTGCGGCAGCAATAGCCTCTATTGCGACCAAAGCGCGTTGCAACAGCGGTGCAGTTTTATTCAAATTGATAATATGTATTTTATCCTTAACACCATAAACATATGGGGTCATAAGTGGATTCCAACGACGGGTGTGGTGACCAAAATGTGCACCAGCTTCCATCAACTGTTTCATTGTAAATGTAGGCAATGCCATAGTTTTATCCTTTTTTCTGTTATTATCCTCGTTGCGGGCAAAAAACCAGATTTTTATTAAATCCGACAGAAATTCCACCCATCAACTGTGTTCTTCATGCTAAGCATGTGCGGACATAATATGACAAAAACATACAAAAATCAAGTGTTTTATGTATTTTTAATTTTCTGATTCTATTGGCACAGATTTCAAATTAAACAAATTTGAATAACTGAACGATATGCCCATAGATGTATTACTGCTGTAATCTTCGGCACCACGAGCCTTGGCCACACGATACTTAATATAAGGGCCCATATTAAAATTATTCCAAATACGAATATCCATACGGGCATTCGCCTCTAAATCACGGATAAAATCGGTATAAACATATTCAGAATAACCGAAATACCGACGATAATAACCGTCTGTTAAAAACTTTACACCGTCGCGCAATTCATATTCTATACGCCAACCTGCTTCCATACCATACTTGCTAATTGGATTATCAGTATATGTAAAATCGTATCCATACACGCCAACGATATACAGACTTTTAATAATATCGTGATCAAACAAAGTCAAACCGGCATTTGGACGCAAGACCTTGTTTCGTTTTGGATTACCCACAAATTCGGTTTCATATTGTGCACGGAAAATTGGTCCAAACTTAAAGCCACCAAGTTCCCAACAAGAATATGCCAAATCAGATGAAAATAAAATTTTATCTGCACTTTCATCAGTTGTTTTTTCTTTACCATATGGACGCAGAGTAGTTTTGCCATATTCCACAAACCAAGCATTATCCCAACGAAATCTATCCTTGCCATATTCCACAGCCTCATCAAACACACCCTTGAACATATCCTGACTGGTTGCAGTAAATGCAGACACAGGTGAATCTTGATATGCCTTTTCATCCTGGTTCGTGACATTTGTTTTATTCCATTCAATCCCGATTCGGCGCAGATTAAAATTAAATTTATCATCATGTGGCGCAGCATCAGCCATCGCAACACATGGTAAAAACATACACAACACAGATATAAATTTTCTCATTTCCAAATCTTTAGATTATTTTCTTGGTTACTGGAATGCCATCCGTTTTCACGCACAGCGATTATAAAAGCGGTTTTATTTGCAACCGGCAACGATAAAGTTATCTGATTTCCAGAAATACTTTCCGTCACCATATCTATATTATCACTATTTGCAATTTGATTCAGGTTTGCAATATCCTGTAATGGTTCCGTCAAATTTGCAACAACAACGAATCGATTGCTAACCGTATCACTTGGCAACCAATTTTGCACAGAATTATTAACCAACCATTCACGAGCATTTGTAATATCAAGCACCATATTAATCTTTGCGTTGTATGTAGTATTAGATAACTTTTCGCCATCTATAGAAGTTGAAGCAATCAAATTCATCAAATCAGCACTTTCAGTATTTGCGACCACAGAACGCAACTGTTGCGAATCAGTATATGGCGACAACACA
>JAKSTB010000059.1 GCA_024402815.1 Alphaproteobacteria bacterium
ATTTCCAAGATTTGGGGTATAATGTGGATATATTTATGCGATTGGAAAATTATATCGAAAGCCCGTTTGTAAATTATACTGATAATTCACCGCGTATGTTTTTTGGAACCGCCCCAATAATTCGTGATTGGGTTAACAAATTAACCCCAGATCAATATGAATATGTGTTTTTATCTTCTTCGGCATTTTGGAATAACCCAAATGAGTTTTTTGGAGCATATTTAGAGTATCTGGGGGGTGAACCAAAGGCAAAACATGGAATTTTGATGATAGAACACAATGCAATTCCATGCCTGAAAGAATATGGCGAAGAAAAATATTTATCCCAACACAGATTGTTTGCATTGACCGAAAACAATGAAATTCCACGATTGAATCCGCATTATTTTGGTGTGTTTGATGAAAAATCTCTTGATCCAAATTTTGTAAAATTTGTGGTGGTTGGTGGTATAAACTCATCCTGCAAAAATCACACAATGTTATTGGATTGCCTGGAAAAATTGGTCGATTCTGGGGTTTCTAATTTCAGGGTTGATGTCGTTGGCAAGGGGACATTATACATCCCACATAAATTACACAAATATATAAATGTTATGGGGCGATTGAATTACAAAGATATGTATGCAACCGTCAATAATGCTGATTATATATTGGCTTTGTTGGACCCAACAAATCCGCAACATGACAGATATAAAACAGGTACAACCACGGGCAGTTTTCAATTGTCCCTGGGATTCAATAAACCAATTATCATGGAACAAAGTTTTGCCAAACACTATAAATTAACGAATAAAAATGCGGTGGTTTATGAAAATGATGATTTATATCTTGCCTTGCAAGAAGCAATAACAAAATCAGTGGCAGAATATAAAAAGATTCAAACAAATTTATCAAAAATAGAACAAGATATTTATCAAGAATCATTGAATAATCTGAAACAAGCAGCGGGGCAATAATATGAAAAATTTTGTAATGTTTTGTAAAACTTATTCTGGCGATTTGCATCGGTTCAAATTGATGCTGGAATCGTTCAACAAATATAATATTGATAAATTGTTGATGGTGGTCAGTGCGCCAGAGGCTGAATTGGATATATTCAATAAATTTGCGTCGGGTACCGTTCAAATCATTTCTGATGAAAGTTATGCCGGCAGATATTTCACAGATAAAAAATTGCATAATTTGCCAGTTGGCTATATAAATCAAGAAATCTGTAAATTAGCGTTTTGGGAATCGAAAATCGCCAAACATTACTTGTGCGTTGATTCTGATTTGTTGTTTATTCGTAATTTTCAGGAATCTGATTTTATGGCGGACAAAGACACGCCATATACTATATTGGTAATGGACAAAGATTTAGCGATTGAAAAACACTATCACGCGTTTTGGCTGTGGCGTCAGGAATTTATCAAAAAAATATATGACACAGTTGGATTAAAAGATTGTCGTTATCGCACATGTCATGGTATGCAGGTTTTCAGTGCTAAAGTATTGAAATCATTGAAAGATGATTTTATGAAATCGCATAAATATTCCTATGCAGATTTAATCGCGATTGCACCATATGAATTTACTTTTTACAATGCGTGGTTCCAAAAATGTGGACTGGTTCGTGAAGTCGCAGTTGAACCGTTTTTCAAGACCTTCCACATGCGCATAGAATATACTTTGTCCCGCCTGCGTGGATTAAATTTGGACGATTATGCATATTCTTATGTTGGAATTGTTCTTAATGGGAATTGGCGCAAACCATCTGATCATTATGAAAAACAAACCTGGTGGATGAAAAGATTGTATAAAATATTAAAAAGGGTGTAAATAATGAAAATACTAAAATTTGATTTTCCGGGAATTGGTAATACAGAAATTACTATCGTTTCTGATGAATTGGCGGAATTTGCAAAACGGCAGTTGTTTTTATACCTGGTTGCAGAAGCAGAGGGTTACGAAAAATCAGATAAAAATACAATTATCGCATCTGGCGCGAATTTACTGAACAAGGCGAAATCATTTTTTACTGAAAACAAAAAATTGGCACGTATTTATTGCGTCCAAGATAACAGGTTACGCTTTGCCAATTTGGAATATAGGTTGGAAAATAATCAACTGGTGATTAAAAGCAATGCTGATAAAAAACAGAAATGGTACAAACGGCACAAAAAATTGGATTATGCGCAATGCCATATCAGGTTTTATAACCAAATTTTGTTTCCATTGTTTTCTTTGTATACATTGTTGGATGGGTATTATTTGGTTCATGGCACAGCATTGTCGTATAAAAAGAAAAATATGATTATTGTCGGCCTGGATGGTGTTGGAAAATCATCGTTGGCGAATTTATTAAGTGAAAAATCGGCCGTGTTATATGCAGATAATTTCGTATTGTTTAACGGTAAAAATGTCATGCCATTAAACCTTGCAATGCGATTAGATCCAAATCAACACACACAATTGCGTGTTCTGTATCGCGATAGTAATTTGCAAGAGGCAATCCCAGATAAAATCCAAACAAAACCTGTGGTCGTGGATAAAATTGTGTTGTTGTATATCGGGGATAAATTTGCTTTGTCGGGCGGTAATAATGATTTAACTGGATTAGTGTTATTTACCAATAACGCCCCAGAAATAAATGCTGCTAATACGACTATTACACCATTTTTGTATAACACCATGAGTGGCAAACATACAAAGAATAACATTCCTGTATCAATATTATCTTGTCCGTTGGGCCAACTGGATAAAGCGGTGGAGGTTTTATAATGAAAATAAATTATTTCGTTTCCAAACAGAATATTCCAGATGATGGTTCCAACAAGATTCTGGATATATTCGAAAAATATATCACTGACGCAGATACCGATATTTTTATATACCCAGATGTCCATTATAAAAGTGGGGCACGTGTTGTTAATGGAATGCTGATTAAAAGTAAAAAAACACGGAAAAGCCAGTACTTTTCTCGATTTTCCGCCAGATCAATCGCTGTAATTGGTATCCATGCTTGGAACAACCGTATAGCCTTCATACATATCGGTGATTCCCTTTATGATCTTATCGAGGAAGGCCTTTTTATCGCTAATGCTGAAGTCGCACATGATATCAAAGGAAATGTACTTTGATTCCTGATCAATGTAAATGCCGTGGGCATTGATCACACCCTCATGAGAGGTACAGAATTCGATGATCCGCTCTCTCATTTCGACCTTGACCTTGTCCTTGATATCGATGGCATAAATGCCGACCGTCAGGAATACCTTGAATTCCTGCTCAATCTTTCTCTGAATATGGACCGTGATATCATGAA
>JAKSTB010000006.1 GCA_024402815.1 Alphaproteobacteria bacterium
GTGAAGTTGTTTTGTTCCCAACAAATCAACGTGGCCAAGATTTAATGTTGGGTGCGCCACGTGAAGTTACAGAACAACAATTACGTGAAGTACATATCCAGGTTCGCAAGAAAAATTAAACCATGCAATAAATAAAACCAGCCCGCAGTAATGCGGGTTGTTTTTTTATGTTTTTTAGAATTGATTATGAGATTGGGTAAAACTGCGCATATAATCAGGATCAAAATTTGTCATAATTTCAGACAAAGAATATTCCCTGAACCCATCACTGTATATGATTAAATCTATCGGGGCAGGTTGAGGTGACGTTCCACGTAATACCAATTTTAATATAGTGAACATTTTATTGTCGTTAATTTCTAAACTGCCAATTATATCTGTGTGACGAACAGATAATGTCAAAGGACTGGTAGTTTTAATATTACCATGTGAATAATTACCTATGACACGCATTTTCTTTAAAGGTGTAGTTCCAGATTCCAATGCATCAGACAAGGCATATTCTGCATTTAATGTTGTTATGTTTTGTGCAGATGCATAAAATTTTTCCAACCCAAATCCATATAATGTTCCGCCCGAGAAAGCAGCATCAAATGATCCCGAAATATTTTCTGTAAAATCATGTGATATTTTCCCAGATGTTTTTAATTTGATTTCTGCTGTAACGGTTGAATTAGATATATTAAGTGGCATTTTGTCATGTAATAATTTGTTATCTAATACAAATTTATTTAATTGAATGCTGATATCATAATTTATTCCTCTTTTGGACAAAGTAGCCAATAAATTACCGCGGTCTGAATCTGTGATAGAAAATGTTTGAATATTTGGTTTTAATGAATACACAAAATTATTATATTCTTTGCCCCGGTAAATCAAAGAACCTGCTGATAATGAAATGTTGGCGTTTAATTCAAATGGTATAGTTATAGGTGCAGGTGTAAAGAAAGATATTTGTTCAAAATTATTTATGAAAGATTGAGATGTAAATGAATCTATGTTTAATACATCTGTTTTTAATGTGATTGATTTACCAGATGCAGAACCAATAAATCTGTGCTGGGCGATATCCAATATCAAATTAGATATATTGCCGTTTTTGTAATACCCAGAAACCACATACGGTAAATTTTTTAAACATTGTAAATCTATATCTTTGAACCAGTTTTTAAAATTGTCGCCAGATATATAAAAATAATCATTTGTTGTTGATAATGTCCATGATTCAGAATTTGGCACAAACATCATAGAATTGTTTTTCCAAACAAAAGTGCCATTTTCATTTAACATAAATTCAGGTAAAAAAGGTAAATCTATTTTTGCCCAGCTTAAACTTTTGTTTTTCACAAAATCATATTTCACAGAAAAATGTTTGCCATCAATATTTATAATTCCAGACATATCTTGGAATGCAAATTTGATAGTTCCTGTTTTGCCAATACGTCTGGCAGATTTAACCAATTTGTTTATATCATGCAAAGAATCTTTTGATAAAATATTTGCGGTAAATTCGTTTCTTTGTACATTTAAATTTCCATACATTTTTTTGCCATATGAAAATTTATCACAATTCCAATTATCTGGTGTGCCATTAAATAAACAGGTTGTTTTAATTTTATTTTCCATGAAAGAAATTAACAAATTATGTGCGCCAGATTCATCAATTGTTCCGACACGAATTTCTATGTCGTCTGCTTTGATAGAATGTATCTTAATATCTTTGTTAAAACCAACGATGTTGACCGATAAATGTTTAAAGGTTTTATCTAAAAATGTCATTTTGCCGGTTAAATCTAAATCAAAAGCAGTGTTTTTCAAAACATCTGAATCTTTTAATACAAAAGATAAATCATAATCTGCGTTTTTAGTTTTTAATTTTATTATTTTATATCCGGTTTCTTTTAAACTAATCGCGCCAGATACATTGTGCGTAGAAATATTTGTGAAATCAAAACCATAACTGCCGTTCCATTTTATATCTGCTGTAATTGGAAAACGCCCGTTGATTTTTGGTTTATCAAATTCAAACCATCTGTTTATGTTTTCTGCATTTATATCTATCTGGGCATCGGCGGTTCCGTCAGCATACAGCGTTCCAGACAAAGTTAATTCGTTATTTTTATTTTTTATTACAAAATGATTATTTCTGGATGTGATTTTATATGTGTGTTGATCTGTTTCTACAATCGCATCAACCAATCTTTTTGATAAAAAGGCAGATGAAATATGATAATCTTTGTTCAAAAAGTTTATCTGGGAATTATTTATAACAACATTTGTATCTAAATCAAAAGGAACAATTTTATCAACTGATAAAAAAGCCCGGTTGATAATAATATTCCCAGACATTTGTGCATTTTCCAGATTAAATATCTTATAAAAAGGCACAGTGAATTCGCAAGATGATACAATTCCGTTTGGTACAGATATATTATGGGCCACTATGACTGTTTTGCCTAATAAACTGAAATTGACATCACCATGTATTTTTGCACGAACCCCGGTTTGATTTAAAATAATCTCTTCTATCTTGGGTTTCATGGAATTTAGATTAACAAAAGGTGGGATTGTAATAATGGCCATTAAAACCAGGCCGACAAATGATATCACAGCCCATGTAATTCTGCGTTTGTATCTTGGTTTAAGTGGCATTATTCTCTTTCCTTGTTTTTTCATTATAATGAATTATATTAAGGTATGTGAACAAAAAAATACAATGAGCAAGAATAAAAGTGTTTTTTCTTTGGAATCGGGTTATAAACCCATGGGTGACCAGCCAACTGCCATATCTGAATTGGTGGCAGGTGTTTTGGATAACCGTAAATCTCAGGTTTTATTGGGGGTAACCGGGTCTGGTAAAACATTTACTATGGCTAATGTGATTCAAGAATTATCCAGACCGGCTATGATTATGGCGCCAAACAAGATATTGGCGGCGCAATTATATACAGAAATGAAATCCTTTTTCCCGCATAATCACGTGGAATACTTTGTTTCTTTCTATGATTATTATCAACCCGAAGCTTATGTCCCCACAACTGATACATATATAGATAAAGATGCATCCATCAATGAACAATTGGATCGTATGCGCCACAGTGCTACGCGTGCAATGTTGGAAGAAAGGGATGTTATTGTTGTTTCTTCTGTATCTTCTATTTATGGTATCGGGTCGCCAGAACAATATTCTGAAATGAAGGTGGTTTTACACACCAGCGATAAAATATCAGAGAAAGATGTTATGCGTGCGTTGGTAGATATACAATATAAACGTAATGATGTTGCGTTTGCCCGCGGTGATTTTCGTGTACGCGGTGATTCTTTGGATATATTCCCATCCCATTCACAAGACAGGGGTTGGAAATTATCTTTCTTTGGTGATGAAATCGATGAGATTTGGGAATTTGATACGTTAACCGGTGCTAAATTACAAAAACTGGACAGGGTTGTTGTGTATCCAAATACGCATTATGCAACACCTATGCCGTCCATCATTCAGGCATTATATAATATTCGTGAAGATTTAGACGAACGCTTAAAATATTTTCACGATAATATGAAATTTGTCGAAGAACAAAGATTAAGAGAACGTGTCAATTTCGATATAGAAATGATGGAATCAACTGGAACATGTCATGGAATTGAAAATTATTCACGATATTTAACTGGGCGTCTGCCGGGCCAACCCCCACCAACATTGTTTGAATATTTACCAAAAGATGCAATTTTATTCATAGATGAAAGTCATGTTACGGTTCCGCAAATTGGGGCTATGTCACGTGGGGACAGGGCACGCAAAGAAACTTTATCTCAATATGGGTTCAGGTTGCCTTCGTGTGTTGATAATCGCCCATTGACATTTGAAGAATGGGATAAATTACGTCCGCAAACCATATTTGTTTCTGCGACACCTGCGCAATGGGAACTGGAACAATCTGGTGGTGTGTTTTCCGAACAGGTTATACGCCCCACAGGATTATTAGATCCAATTTGTGAAGTGCGCCCCACAACAAACCAGGTTGATGATTTATTACACGAAGTTAAACATACATCTGGGCGCGTGATTGTAACAACTTTGACCAAGAAAATGGCGGAACAATTAACTGATTATTTTGTTGAAAATGGTGTTCGTGCGCGTTATTTACATTCTGATATAGAAACATTGGAAAGAATAGATTTGTTGCGCGATTTGCGTCTGGGTAAATTTGATGTTTTGGTTGGAATCAATTTATTAAGGGAAGGTTTGGATGTCCCAGAATGCGAATTGGTTGCGATTATGGATGCGGATAAAGAGGGATTCTTGCGTTCTACGCGTTCTTTAATTCAAACAATTGGTCGTGCCGCGCGTAATGCAAATGGTCGTGTGATTTTATATGCAGATAAAGTTACAGATTCTATGCAAGAGGCATTAACTGAAACCGCCCGTCGTCGTGAAAAACAGGAAAAATACAACACAGAACATGGTATTGTTCCACAAACAATTGTTAAATCTGTGTTTGAAGAAGTCAAAGAAATACCCGAAAAAACAAATAAAGCTAAAACATTTGTATATGACAAAAAAGGTGGTATTATGGATGCAGAATCTCTGCGCCGTGAAATAAAACAATTAACCCAGAAGATGCACAAATATGCTGAAAATCTGGAATTTGAACAGGCGGCAGAAATTCGTGATACCATTCATAAATTGGAAGACGATTTATTATTATTGGAATAAAACATGACAGAAAAAACATATTTTTTGAATTCTTTGGAAGAAATGCATGCATTTGCACGTGAATTTGCAAAAACTTTGCATGCGCCACAAACCGTGGCTTTGCACGGGGATTTGGGTATGGGCAAATCAGAAATTGCACGTGTAATAATTAAAACATTACGCGGTGAAGATACTGTGGTCCCCAGCCCTACATTTACACTGGTGCAAAATTATGATGGTATATCGCATTTCGATTTATACAGAATAGGTGATGTTTCCGAATTAGAAGAAATTGGATTACAATATGCAATCGATAATGACATTACTTTGATTGAATGGCCTGAAATTGCGTTGGAAAAATTACCACAAAACACAATACATATTTATATCACACAAAATGGAACAGGCAGAAAATTAGTGATTCAATAATTTTTGAACCGCCAATGGAAAATCGGGCGATTTTTCAAGATAAGAACCACTGATTAACAAATTTGCCCCCGCATCCCAACATAATTTTGCGGTTTCTGGGTTTATTCCACCATCCACAGAAATAAGATATTTTAATTTATGTTTTTTGCGTGTGTAATTTAACATTTTTATTGTTTTAATAATGTCTGGATTAAACTTTTGCCCCGCAGCACCAGGTGCAACAGCCATAACCATAACTTCGTCAATTTGGGACAGAAAATCTTTGATAACCAGTGGATCTGTATCTGGATTTAATGCGATTCCACAACGTTTACCGGCCTTTTTGATAAAATCTATTGCATCCTGCATACCAAATGTATCCACAGAAATAATGACTGTATCAGCGCCAGCATTGATTGCCTTTTGTGACCAAACAAACGGATTAACAGTCATCAAATGAACATGCAAATGTAATTTTGTTTTTGTTCGTATGTCTGATAATTCCTGGATACTGCCAGCGATTGCATTAACATACAATCCATCCATTATATCAACGTGTATCATAGAGATTCCGCCGGATGCAAACAAAGTGTATGTAGAATTTTTATACATATCAAAACATAAAGTGCTGGGCAAAATTGGAATAAATCTGTTTTCTTTGATAATCTTTTTCTTGTGAGAAAGACCAGATATTTTTTTCCAAAAATTTGTTAGTTTTTTATGTCTTTGTAAATATGCTTCGCGCATAGGTTGCCAAGATTGCCAAGCATATTCTGACAATGCATTGACAGATGCGTTTTCATTTAATTCGACCGGTAAATTAAACAGTTTACCAACAAATAAATCTATGTTTTTTATACCGCAACCACCACCAGATAAAATGATTTTTTCAGGGTTATATTGTTCGATATAACGTATAGATTCTTCCATTACGTTATTCATTAAATCTGTTAATTGCGGAACAAATAAATCATTTACATCTGCTTCACTGAAATCAAAATTATTAACAGATGATATAGGGTTAAATCTTTGTGTTTCGCGTGGAATAGCATCAGCGGCTTCTTTCTTTAATATATCTGCATCGGCGGAATTTACCTGTAATCCAGATGCCAGCCCGCGGGTTATATCGTGTTGTCCCGATTTAATTTTTTTGAAAAACAGTGGGCCACGTTTTGTCCATATAGATACAGTTGTGTATTCTGCGCCCAAATCCATAAACATTATTTTTTCATCGTTTTTTCTGTATACTGCGTTTTGCAAAAACGCAGGATCCAGAAATCCAATTGGTTTAATATGTGCATGTCTTAAAACATTTGTTATGTATTGGGTTCGTTCTTGTTCGTATGAAATTACACTGAATATAGATTTTAATTGGGTCGTTATTTTGCCCACAGGTGAACTTTGAATATCTTTCATATTATGCGTATTATAAGATATAGGAATAATATGCATTTTATAAAAATCATCAGGGATTGTTATTTTTGCAATCTGATTACGCAAATCCAATTCAGATATTTTGTGTTCATAATTCCAATTTATTGTATCTGAAAATATTTTGAAATCAGCCGCGCCAAAATTACCAGTTATGAAAGCAGAATCAAAATGTGTATTTAATTTTTGTTCCAATTCATCTATGGTTTTTTTCAATGCAAATACAGTATCAGGTGTTTTTGTAAAATATATTGCGGAATCAACAATATTCCCATTTTGAATACGACTGGCAAGACCACGTACACCGTATGTGCCTATGTCCAGGCAGAGAAAAGACGAATTCGAAAAATTCATTTTCTTGTTTTTACCAAAATTCGCGAATCATCACGCATATCTATGACAGATAAATCGCGTGATAATATTTGATGTTTTTGATTTAATAAATTTAATTTGCTGACCGCGTTGGCAACATTTTCTTCGGGTAGATAGATTGTGATGCCACCTTTGGTATGAATGTCCCAACGTCTGGATTCAACCATATCTATGTAATCAATATGTTCAGATAAACCCGACAATATATTTATGATGTTTGTTAAATCCTTTGGTAATTTGCCATGGATAACAATAGTGTTTGGGGTTGGTTGTTCCATCGGGGTTTCGATTTTTGTTCCGTCTGCGGACAGTGGGTAAAAAGCCAAACCGTCAGAATACATAGCAATAGGTTTATGCAGTTCTGTTTTTACAATTAAATTTCCATTGGGTAAACGACGTGTTGATGCGTTTTTGATGCCCGGTACAGCCAAAATTTTATTGTTAATTTGCCGAATGTCTACGGAACGAATAGCGGTTCCGCGTTGAACACCAACCGCCGCAGTAACGGCATCTATGTCCAGATTCTGTGTATCGCCTGTGATGTCCAAATGGTTAACAGTGGACACAGGTCCACGACCCATTTGGCTGGTTATAATACGGGTTGAAAAATATATAGCCAACACAATGGATAACACGAAATAAAACCAAAATAACAAAACCTTCTTCATAATTGAAGATTATATCATATTTTTGGTAAATTTCCAATATTCCAATGATTTTATTTTCCGCGTAACAAATATCCGCGTCTTAACATGCATTTGCGGTAATATCCCGTTGTTTTTGATGCGGTATTTGGCGGTACAGATAACAAGGCACGTTGACCGACGTCTTTGTATTCATTTGATTGGAAAGTAACCCATAAACCATCCCAATCAGGCATTTGTGCGCTTTGATTTGGGGATAACATCTTAAACAAACGAGATTTAGGCTTGTAATTGTTGTCTTTTAACCCCAGACATGATTTATGATCACGAACAAACTGTTCTGTCGTTACTGCATCATTTTCCCAATTAAGAATAGTTGCATCGTCAATAGAGCCCTGATTGACATATGAACATGCGGTTAAACATAAAAAAAGACATAAAAATTTCATTCTCATATTTTACATTATAATTTAATTGCGTTCGGGGGGCAATAGTTTTTATAATGTAAAAAAATGGGACAGGGAAGGTAGTATGGCAATAACAATTCAAAACTATATAAAATTGGCAAATTTCTATAATGAAATGACCCGTGTTTTGTCTGCAATTTGTGTAGAAAAAGGCGGAATTTCGCTGGAAAATTATGTTGGTCGGTTTTTTGCAGCTGACTGTTTGGAATACATTGTTGAATACGGAAACAGGTTAAAAAAATCGGGCGAACAAATAAATGCAGAAACACTGAATGTGATGAATTTGTTCGAAAAACAATTTGAAAATGTAAAACATTTGGTAACTCCAAATCAAAAACCTATATACGAAATGACGATAGAAGAGTTTGAAAAAATTATGAATATTTAGTATAAGGTATAAAGAAAAGAGAAAAAAAGGAAAAAAAATGGCACAAAATAAACCAAAGAACACAATTTTGTTGCTTTTAATGATGATTTGTTCTGTTGCAATTACGGGCTGTAACCAAAAATCAAATGGTGTGCCCATGTATAACACAGTAAATGTTGTTGAAAATGTCGTCATAGATGAAAGATCTGTGCCTATTTTCCCAAAGAAGGCGGCTTTGACAACCGATACAGCACAACATTTTGCGTTGGATTTGCCAAAAAGATGTACTGTGAATTGGAATAACCAAAGTGTTGTTTCTGTTGTACCAGAAGAAAAGGTAGAAATTGTTCGTTTGGATACGGGTGATGAATTGCCTGATTTAAAAGTTTCTGATTTTGAATTCAAAAAATTGGGTGTAAAACGGGTTTTGGACAATTTGTTACAAGATACAGATATTTCAGTTGTCGAAGAACACGAAATTTTTGAAAACATTACTGGCAGTATAACAACCAGTCCATTAAAAGATGCTGTGGAATTGATAACTAAATTGGGGCGCGTGTATTATTCATATGATGCTGCATTTGGTGAAATTCATTTAACCAGTCGTGGTAAATGGATGATAAAAATGCCAAAAGACGAAACTATGATAATGGCTATGTTGGATGCTATGCGTGGGGCAGATATTGGTAATTTATTGGTAAACTGGGAAGATAAAACCGTTGTTTTCGAAGGCAATTATCAAAAAGAACGTGAAGTAGCAAAAATTATAACCGATGTTGCATCTAAGAAATATGTTTTGGCATGGGATATAGATGTGTATCGTGTTTACCCAAAGACAGATAATCCAATTATTTGGATGGATATGTTGCCTGCTTTCGGTGAAAAGAATATTCGTATGTCTGTTCCTGGGGTGGTGGGACGTGCATTGGTGGTCAGCCCTGAAGTAAACACCAAAACATTACAGGAATTTTTATCCAGACAAGCCAGTGTTGTTTTGATATCCCAGGGAACTTTTGCAATACCAAACGGATGGCAATCAAGATTTGATATTGGTCAATGCAGCAAAGAAGACAGAATCGAAACAGATTTGATTGTTGGGGCGACTGGAACATATGGTGATTATGGTGGATACAAAAAGATAGATACTAAATTGGTGTTAAGTACATCTAATGGCGAATTGTCTTCGTTCAAAGTGCCATCTAACGTTGGCGATAATTATGTGATTATTGGTATTCCAACACATTCTTTTGTCACAACACCTGAAACTTTAATCAGTCCGTATGCTGAATTAGTGTTGTTTGTCAGCCCAAGATTGATATCTATTGTTGATGCAAATGGTAAAGTAAATAAAATGACACCATTATCAGGTGATAAATTGCGTGAATTTTTGAATCAATAGGGTGAAAAATGTTGTTTTCTATACTGGAAAAGAAAGTTGCTTTCAGATATATGGCCGCCAAGAAACGCGGATTTGGTTCTGTGATTTCATGGGTTTCATTAATAGGTATTATGTTGGGTGTTGCAACTTTGATTGTTGTAATGTCTGTAATGGGTGGATTTCACGAAACCTTGTTATCCAGAATTATCGGTATGAACGGACATGTTGTTGTTTATCACCAGGGTGGAACGATTTCTGATTATGATTTCTTGATAGATAAAATGCGTCAAAACAAGGTTGTTTCACAATATGCCACTTCGATTGTTCCAATTGCCGAAGGTCAAATAATGGCTTCCTTTAATGGTAATAATTCTGGGGCGATGGTGCGTGGGATAAGATTGCCTGATTTAATCGCAAAAACAAATAACGGAACGCGTGTATACGGCAAAAGTTTAGATAAAATCCAAGATGGCGAATTGATAATTGGTTCTTCCCTGGCGCGTAATTTGCGTGTAACTATGGGGGACAAAGTTTCTTTGATTGCGGCCAATGGTGGAACGGCAACACCTTTTGGGACTATGCCCAGAATCATGGCGTATCCAGCGGTTTCTTCGTTCTTTATCGGTATGTATGAATATGATTCAGGATATATTTTCATGCCATTGGAAACAGCACAAAAATATTTAAATATTCAAAACAGTGTAACGCATATTGATTTATTCTTGACCGATGCAGAAGAAAGCGAAACTGTTGTCAAAGCATTGGATACTTTATTGCCAGAAGGTTTTGTTGTTCGTGACTGGCGTGATTTAAATCGTGGTTTTGTTGGTGCTCTGCAGGTTGAATCCAGTGTAATGTTTTTGATTTTAATGTTGATAGTTATTGTTGCTGCATTTAATATCATTTCTTCATTGGTTATGTTGGTCAAAGATAAAAATAAAGACATTGCAGTATTACGGACATTTGGTGTGTCACGTAAATCTATGATGAAAATATTTATTTTGGCTGGAACCAGTATTGGTGTGTTGGGGTCGATAATTGGAACATTACTGGGGGTTGTGATTGCGATATACATTGAACCAATCAGAAAGTTTTTCCAATTTATAACAGGACACGATTTGTTTCCTGCTGAATTATACTCGCTTTCTGAATTACCATCTAAATTGATACCTTCAACAGTAATAAGTATTGCGGTGATCGCGATAACTTTGGCGTTTTTGGCAACTTTATATCCTGCATGGAAAGCGGCAAATACCGATCCTGTGGAAACATTAAGAAACGAATAGGGGACACAAAAAATGGCAAGTATATTGAATTCTTTATCAAAATTATCAAAGAAAGATATTGTGTTATCTGTTCGTGATATCAAAAAGACTTTCATAGAAGGTGGGCAACCACTGGATATTTTGCGTGGTGGTGGTTTTGATTTATATCGTGGTGAAATAATTGCTCTGGTTGGACAAAGTGGTTCTGGAAAATCTACTTTGTTACAATGTATTGGTTTGTTGGATAAACCAACCAGTGGCGATATATTTATAAATGGTATGCCCACAGATAAAATCACCGAAGAAACACGTACAATGTTACGCAGAAAGAAAATAGGTTTTGTATATCAAAGACATAATTTGTTGTCTGATTTTACTGCGCTTGAAAATGTAGTGTTGCCTATGTTGGCAAATGGTATGGATGAAGAAATTGCAAACCTGCGTGCCATGAAATTATTAAAGGTAACAAATGTTATGCACCGTTCAACACATTACCCCAGTGAAATGTCAGGCGGTGAACAACAACGTGTTGCGATTGCGCGTTCAATTGCAAACAGACCTGAAATTTTATTGGCGGATGAACCAACTGGAAATTTGGATCCTAAACATGCTGAATTTGTTTTTGATTTGCTGTTGGATTTAGTTCGTAAAAATAAAATGTCTATGTTGTTTGTAACTCACGATATGAATTTGGCAAAACGTGCAGACAGGACAATTACAATTATTGACGGTATCGTCAAATAAAAAAACAAGAGGGAGAGAAAAAATGAAAGACATGAAAGATAGAAAGAAAAATTCTGTATACGGTGTAATTGGTTTGGTTGTACTATTTTTAGTTGGTGGGATTTTTGGGTTTGTTATAAATGGTTCGGATAGATTAAATACATCCATTATGACCAAAAAACAATGTGATGATTTAGCAGAACGTATTATTTCTGCGGCGCGTAATAATCAACCTGATTTAATCGCGCAATTAAATAAAGTATTTTCTGAAAATTGTAATGGTCGTGATTTTAACAAACCTGTTGAAACACCACAACCAAAACCACAGGTTAAACCAGAAGAAAAATTACCAGAAAACACATGTGAAGCAATTGAAGAATTGTTGAAACGTGAATTGTATGATGAAAATTCTTTGGATTGGTATGAACATACAGAAAATTCCAAGATTTATGCAAAATTAGTTCAAACTGGTTGTGAAAAAAATAGAACTATGTATGAACGTCTGTCTGGTCGCGAACAAGCAATCGCTGCCGCATTACAGAAAGAACAAAGTGCTACTGGTTCAACATGTCAACAAATTGAAGGATTGTTAAAAGAAAAATTAGAATATGGTGGCGATTTAAACAATCCGGATTGGCGTGTGCAACGTGCACAAATTTATGCTAATTTATCAGAACGTGGATGTGCTGAAAATTCCTCGAAGTATAAAGAACTGGCAAAACAAGAATTAGATATTGCACGTGCATTGACTGATGATAATTTACAAAATCAACACGCAGCAACCGAAATGGTTGAAACTTATAAACGTTTGCATATGCAACAGGAAGCGGCCAAAATGATAGATAAAGCAAAAAAATTGACCAATCCTGCAATTGATTTTATAATTCAATTGGAAAAAATAATTGAAGAATAAGGCAAAATAAAAAATGAAAATTTTTAAAAGAAAAAATATTGCAAAAACAAACCGCAAACCACGCATGTGGCCTGCGGTTGTGGTTGCATTTTTTGTTGGTTGTATGATTGGGTATAGTGCTCATTATTTGATTGTGAATTGGCATGGATTTTTTGCTGTATGTGAAGATGGTAATCGTCCGGACAAAAACGGATGCTGTGCAGGTGAAGTTTACACAGATGCGGGTGATGGCTGGATGGTTTGTTGTCCAAACGGGTCTGATAATTGTTTTCCACCTTTGAAATAATTATGGAAAAATAATGGCAACTATACACGTAGTACATGGATATATAGCATTTGGTAAAACTACATTAGCTAAAAAATTGGCGGTTGAGTTACCTGCGGTTCATTTGAACGCAGACGATTGGATTATTAAACTTTATGGCAAAGATTTATTAGATGCAGAATTTAACGAAAAGGCCGGTATTGTTGTTAATTTTTTATGGGAAATTGCACGTAAAATTATAGATGCTGGCGCCGATGTAATTATGGATATTGGGCCGTGGTCAAAACAAATGCGTACGGATGTTTTTAATATGGCAAAACAAATTACACCAAATATTGTTTTTCATACTATTGTTTTGGATCCAAAAATTGCACGTGAACGTTTGGTTCAAAGAAATAAAGAAAATAAAAGGCTGGATGTAACGACCCTGGAATTTTTTGATAGAAATTTACAATATTATGAACCTGTGTCTGATGATGAAGGTTTTGTTGTTAAACGTTATTATCAAGATAAATAAAGGGTGGGACCAATTTTGTCCATTGAATATAGTAGTATTTGTTGTGAAGAAGCAAAAAGCCAATTCAATTTTTTAACAAATACAAACCAAAAGGGTAAAATATGGCAATAGCAACAGCGGTCCAACGCGGAAATTGGGTTTATGTTTATGACGAAGCTGGCCACCAATTAACATCTTTAAATGGTGATTTGCATGGCTTTACAGGTTCAAGTGTATCTGTGAAACGTGGTAATTGGATTTATGTGTATGATGAAAATGGTCATCAACAAAATTCATTTTATTCTTCAAACTAGAAGTAATTACAAAAGGTGCAATATGAAACATAAAGTTATAACCCTGTGTGGATCAATAAAATTTCAAGACGATTTCTTACGTGTTCAGCATGAATTAACAATTCAAGGTAATATTGTGTTGCTGCCTGTGTTTTTAAATAATATTAATACCAGCATAGACATAACAAAATTAAAACCAATGTTGAATGAAATGCATTTGCAAAAAATAGATATGTCCGATGAAATTTTTGTTGTGAATCGTGGCGGATATATCGGGGACAGCACAAAACACGAAATAGAATATGCAAAATCAAAAAATAAAAATGTAAAATATATGGTGTATCCAGATATACAAGATTAAAAAGGAATGTTATGAGCGAAATGTTATCTTGTTGTGATGAAAATTTATGCTGTATCGAATCAGTGGAACGCGATGTTGTTCATAAAACTGGTGTTTGGCATAAAACTGCACATGTTTGGTTATATGATGCGGAAGGCTATGTTTATTTCCAGGTCAGGACAGATGCTGATAAATTATATACATCCGCGTCTGGACATGTGATGCACAATGAAACACCAAAACAAACCGCAAAACGTGAAGCATTTGAAGAATTGGGAATAAATTTAGATACAGATAATATGGAATTGATAGAAATTGATGCGTGGAAATTTGACAGCGATACAAAACACGATCATGCTTTTTCCCATATATATTTGTATAAATTGCCCGCAAATCATAATGAATTTAATGTGGATAAAAACGAAGTTTCCGGTGTTGTGAAAATCAAGGCAACCGAAATTTTGGATGTTTTGTTGGGTAATAAACAAACCTGCAATCAATATGATTTGAATAATAATTTGTTGCAAAACAACAAAGAAATATTGTTAATGCCCGGGGAAATCGGTGTTTTGAAATATGGTCGAATCATGCAGGCGATTGTGAAAAAACAAATATAAAAACAAAGCCCAGATTTTTACATCTGGGCCATTTTTTATTCATGTTCACGTTTTTGCTGTTGTGGTTGTAACATAGATTTTAAATTTTCTACTGATGCTTTAATGGTCTGGGTAAATTTGTCTTTGCCACCAATTTCCCTGCGTGTTTTGGACAAAGCATCAACCGTGGCTTGATTATTTTTTTCAAGTATTTCCATTGTTTTTATCACTTCGGGTGCTAAATCTGGACGACTTGTTGCAATTTTTTCAGCGATTAAATACATTAGATCTATGATACGATCTTCGTTTCTCATTTTGATTGATTGGTCCAAATCGTGCCAGTTTATCACAGATGTTTGTTGTAAAACACCCAATGCACCTTGGTAATAATCCACCATAGTGTTGTTTCTTGTGTTTAACAAATTTGCGATGGTGTATAAACTGTGTTCTGTGTTCAAACCACCAGATAAAATATGTTGCATGTCGAACATATTTACTATTTTCAGAGCACCGTGAATATCAGTTGGGTTGTTTTTTTGCATGTGATTCCTCCATTTTTTATTCGTATTCACTTTTTGCTGTTGTGGTTGTAACATAGATTTTAATTTTTCTACTGATGCTTTAATGGTCTGGGTAAATTTGTATTTGCCACCAGATTCCCTGCGTGTTTTGGACAAAGCATCAACCGTGGCTTGATTATTTTTTTCAAGTATTTCCATTGTTTTTATCACTTCGGGTGCTAAATCTGGACGACTTGTTGCAATTTTTTCAGCGATTAAATACATTAGATCTATGATACGATCTTCGTTTCTCATTTTGATTGATTGGTCCAAATCGTGCCAGTTTATCACAGATGTTTGTTGTAAAACACCCAATGCACCTTGGTAATAATCCATCATAGTGTTGTTTCTTGTGTTTAACAAGTTTTTAATGGTATACAAACTGAATTCTGTGTTCCAGCCACCAGACAAAACATGTTGCATATCAAACATGTTTACTAATGTCATAGCGCTGTTAATATCAGTTGGGTTGTTTTTTTGCATGTGATTCCTCCATTTTTTATTCATATTCACGTTTTTGCTGTTGTGTTTGTAACATAGATTTTGATTCTTTTGCTAATGCTTCAATGGTCTGGGTAAATTTGTATTTGCCACCAAATCCCCTGTGTGTTTTGGACAAAGCATCAACCGTGGCTTGATTATTTTTTTCAAGTATTCCAATAGTTTGTATCACTTTTGGTAATAAATCTGGACGTTCCGTTACAATTTTATCAGCGATTAAATACATTTGATCTATGATAAGATCTTCGTTTCTCATTTTGATTAATTGATTCAAATCGTGCCAGTTTATCACAGATGTTTGTTGTAAAACACCCAATGCACCTTGGTAATAATCCACCATAGTGTTGTTTCTTGTGTTTAACAAATTTGCGATGGTGTATAAACTGTGTTCTGTGTTCAAACCACCAGATAAAATATGTTGCATGTCGAACATATTTACTATTTTCAGAGCACCGTGAATATCAGTTGGGTTGTTTTTTTGCATGTGATTCCTCCATTTGTTGTTATTATCTGACGTTTTCTTTATTGGATTTCATCAATAACAAAGTGCCAGCAACCATACTGGCAATGCTACCCCAGTTCACCATGTTGGCTGTTTTTTTATCGCGTGGGGGAATATCGTATACTGGATCACCAGTTGTTTCTAAAAGATAATTCGCTTCGGCTTGATAATCGTCAGCACCGGCAGAGCCCAAGACCCCGATGAATCCCAATGTAATCAATATACCAGCTAATATGTTGGTTCCATTTTTTATTCCTTGTGTTATGTTTTATAACTATATTATAATACAAAAAATAAAAATGCCAATAAGTATTTGTCTTGTTTGATTTTATGGAGACGGGTTGATATAATGTTCCCATGGCGTCCAGTAGGGATTTTTTAGAATTTGTTTTGGAACAATTATCCGTGTTGCCCGATATAGATTATCGGGCAATGATGGGTGAATTTATCATTTATTATCGTGGGAAAATAGTTGGTGGTATTTATGACAACAGGTTATTGGTAAAACCGGTTAAATCATTATCAAATATTATTCCAAACGCAAAAATGGAAATACCTTATCCAAATGGCAAACCGATGATAATGGTTCCCGACCCAGAAAATCCAGAATTATTGGAAGCGGTATTTAACGCCGTATACGACGAATTGCCAAATCTACAACATCTTGATTATCGGCCACACCAATTGCAAAAATTTCTTCGCCTGATGGCAAAAAAGCAAATTCGATAATATCTTGGTGTGTTTGCACAAAATCATTGCAGTATGCGCCTATGATATGATTATAGGTTTCAACTAAATTTTCTGCTGTGGCGCGTCCTTGTTTTGAAACAAAAATACCCAAATTATCCAAATCGCCAGTTATTCCAAATAATATCTTGGATTGGAAAGAGTTTTTTATTCTTAAAACATTTACTATTTTTTTACTCCAGAATCTGTATTCCATGCGACAATACCTTTGTGGTTTTCAATGTTGTGTTAAAATTTACGGCATGTATCTTAGAATATTTATTTGGAAAATCAATGTTTTTATGCGAAATTTTCCCAGAAAAACAGGTGAATTTCTGATGATATGGATATGAATAAGTGCAATTTAATCTTTAAAAAATTCTGAAACTTTGTTGATAATCGATTGGAAACTGTTTGGTTTTTTTGATGCTGGCACATTATTTTTGGTTAATTTTTCAGATGCTTTTTCAAAAGCTTGCTGTTTTCGTCTTGTAAAATAATTAACAAAATCTTGAACAGAAATTCCAAATCCCTGAGTGCCGTTTTTTGTTATATAAGGCAACGCAATTCCCAGATTTAACAAGGCTTGGTATATGCCGTCTTCTGTATCAAAACCAGAATATGTTACATATTCATATGTGTTGTCTTCAATAGGTTTAAACCAAATATAATCATCCTGTAATGTAACAGAGCAAAACAGCTGTAATTTTTGAACCTTTTTTAATATTTTTTGGTCGGTCAGCGACAAAAACCCGTCAGATATATTTAAAAAATCTGTTGGTTTCGACCGCCATGCGTTGATAATTTCTGGCAAATAAACACAATAATTTTTTACATACGCATAATTTGTGTATTCGGTCAAAGACACGCCTTCTGGGAAATTATAATTTGCGATTTGCAGTAAATTTTGAATGTCCACAACTGGCAAAGATCCATTTGACGCGTCTTGTTTCATCTTTGTGCCCGGGAATTTTTGTTCCAAAAGCTCACAAATCTGGTCTAATTCAGGATATGGGTTTTTCATCATATCTGGCATTTTATTTAACCAACGTCCCGATAGGCCCTGTAATGGGTACCATTTACCCGAAGGTATTCCAAATCCTTTGTCTTTGCCCGCTGCGCCGGAAGAAACATAGAAAGGCAATCTGTGGCCATTGATATTTACAACTACGATTGCACGATTCCAACCACTGACAATTGTTGAACAAGTTTTTTTGGATGTTAATATCGGCTCTAAAAAAACATCATTTCCATTTATCTTTCCAATGGGTTGCAGTTCTTTTATATCCGATATGCGATTGTAATCAACACTGTCATATCGGAATGCATCCATTTCATTTTCCAAAACGATGATAGAAAATGTTTTGTCAGGATAATTTAGACATCTGTAAACTATGTTGCCAACTTCATTAAATTGACCGGCAATATCTTGGTATTCGGTAAAATCTTTGCATTTATGTTCATAATATTTAATACCGAAAGGATTTTTATTCGCCGATACAAATTCAAACTCAGCTCCAGATATAGTCTGTAAAATACTTAATTGATCCTTTTGCATTTAAATACCTTTTATGGATATTTTACCATATTATAAACATTGAAAAAATAAAATTGTTTGGGAATCAGCTTGCACTAATCAAGCAGAAAACAAACAAGAATTTATCGATTTAATGCAACGGGTAAAAGAGTTTAAAGAGAAATGGATAGATTAATTTTAGATTTATCTGTCATTACAATTAAATTTCAATTTAATATTTTTATTATTAATTTCGTTTAATGCAATATTAAACGCATTTTGCCCATCAATGCATTTTATATCTGGTGTAAAACCATGTAATTCAAAATTAGGTTCTATAAACGGCATACCAATTGTGCCAACAAAGATTGCAATATGACTATGTGGACAAACAACCCCACGAGGCCTACAATATTTTAATGCGCCACCTGTATTATCTCCTATGATTTTCACATTTGGGTGTTTTTTTAGTTTATATATCAATAATTCTGCAGAAGATACAGTTGCAGTATTGGTTAAAATGTATATGTTTTTATCGTAATTAACCGTATCAATAACACAATCAGATTCAAAATTTTTAGTTAAATGTTTCAAATCTGTAATATCTGTATCGTGCATTTTGATGTTTTTATCAAAAGAGTTATGTTCGTTTAATTTCATTGCATCAGGATTTACGCGAACATAAAAATCATGGATAAAAGAATCGTTATCTGGGCAAAGATAATGAGATATTTCGCCTGCAAACCTAAGTTCGCCGCCCATATTATCACGCAAATCCAAAATTAAAGCACGAGATGATTTTAATTTGCTCTTAAAATCAATCAATTGTTTCATTGCCCAATTACCATTATAATCATCTTTGTAATCACGATATATACCTGTATACATGCGTGATAATCCAATAACAGCGACACCATCAGCACGCAATTCTGTGATAAGAGATTTTTTATCTGGATTAATATTACCACCAACATTTTGTTTCTTATGCAGTTTATTAGCAAAATGTCGACCATAGAAATGGAAACTAAAATGGCCATCTTGTATTATATCTAATATAGGACTAAGTTCATCATAAAAAGCCTTTGCAGAAATTGTTATATTGTTGGAATACAAAGCATCTAATATTTCCAAAATTTGTAATTTTTTTGTGTCTGATAAAAATGGCCAACCAACATATACATTTATCAACATACGCGCTAAAATAGAAACATCATGCTGAATGTCTTCAGGGGTTAATATTTTATTTTCATCTTGTGGAACCCCCTTTTTTTCTACTATATCATCTGTACAAGAATCTTTTAATAGTTTCTGTTCCAATTGGTTCAAAGACATTTTTTACATCTCCATATTGTTAAGAAGCATAACATAAAAAATTAAATTCTCAATGACAAACTGCCTCGTGGGTTCGAACGGGGCAATCCCTTGGAAATCCAAAGAAAAACCGCACTTTGAAAGTGCGGTGTATCTTTTGGTGGGAGTGGGTGGATTGTAATTCCCATCCGTCATATAAATATGCCGGACGGGCCCCTTTCACTTCGCTTCGCTACGTTCCGAACCAAACAAACTTCGTTTGTATCGCCGAATACCACAGACACGTCCAGGCCAAAATAAAAAACGCACCGCAAGGGTGCATTTTTTATTCTGGTGGGAGACATATTGCATTGTTCGAGCAGAAAACAAACAACAAATTTATGATTTAATGCAACGAATATCCTTATTCAAACAAAAGTGGTTAAATCACTAACGTTTATCGTTTGATATAACATTTATTGTGTTAGAAGGATTAGAAATTCTACCATAATCACGCAATTCTATTTTACAATCAGAACCGTATGCAGCATGGTCTCCATATTCTCCGTATGATGTACACACTCGTACAAGAGTTAAACCATCCTCATTATATCCAACAATCTGTTCTGAGGTATGTGTACAGGCCGCTAAACAAAAAACAAAGAAACATAAAATATATTTTTTCATTTTTATTCCTTTTATTCCGCCAAATAATTTTACATAAAACAAGAATGAATTCAATGTTTTTATTTTATAAAACCGCCTCGGTTGATTCGAACAAGGCAACTATCTACAAATCTTGATTGTTCGAATACTTATAAAAATAGACCGTTTTGAAAAACATGTTTGTCGAACAACCCAAAGAGTAATAATTCCAAAGAAAAACCGCACTTTTTGAGTGCGGTGTATCTTTTGGTGGGGGACATATTGCGCTATTCGAGCAGAAAACAAACAAGAATTTGCTGAACTTTTACATAATATTAAAACATTCAACGAAAAGTAATTATGATTTCACCCATTAGTGAAATTAACTATCATATATGATAAAATTATAATACAATGAAGTATATAAAGGATAAACTATGTCAGAAATTAATAAGCCAGAACAAATAATTGTTGATAAATTAACCCTAAAACAAGTTCCAGCACAACAAGAATACGCCCAACAGATTTTTAATGCTTTTCACGAAGATGAGCCTAGTTTTAAATTTTGGATGGAAGATGGAATTTATAAAACTGTTCAAGATGTTTTAAATGCCTATAAAACAAAATACAATGACGAA
Source organism: Alphaproteobacteria bacterium (assembly GCA_024402815.1). Classification (GTDB taxonomy): domain Bacteria; phylum Pseudomonadota; class Alphaproteobacteria; order Rs-D84; family Rs-D84; genus Enterousia. The sequence continues at coordinate 21,030 of JAKSTB010000006.1, forward strand.
GAACGCTGGAAATATGCAATGTATGGTATTTTTAAAGGAAACGAATTATTAGGTGAAATTGGTTTATCTTGCATAGACACAAAATTTCAAACAGCAGAAATCGGTTATTGGCTAAAAAAATCTGCACGCGGGCAAGGTTTAATAGACAAATTGATACCTGCGATAGAAAAACTAGGATTTGAAAACCTAAATTTAAGAAAAATCACAATCTGGTGCGACACAGAAAACATCGCATCTCGTCGCCACGCAGAAAAGAACAATTACATTCTTGAAGGGATTCAACGCGAACGAAAAATATGGCCTGACGGTTCTATACACAGTACAGCAATGTATGGAAAACTAAAATCAGAGTATAAAAAATAGTTATATTTAAAATCAACAACCCCTAAATGGTGCTAAAGAAACATTATTTATAATCTACACTATTCGACAATATGTAAATTTTACATATTTTCCAAAACACCTTTGTCGAACAGCCAAAATGATAATAATTCCAAACAAAAACCGCACTGTTTAAGTGCGGTGTATCTTTTTTTATGATTTAGCAGGACTTGGTGGGTGGATTCCCTCGCTCGACATATTGCATATGTCGGCTGCGGGGCAATCGTAACGATTTTGGTGCGCTATCGCTTCCAAAATCTACTGCTTGTCGAACCAAACAAACTTCGTTTGTATTGCCGAATACCACAGACACGTCCAGGCCAAAATAAAAAACGCACCGCAAGGGTGCATTTTTTATTCTGGTGGGGCTAAACCATAAAACATCGGACATTGCAAGTACACTTTTTATCCATTATTATGACCTAATTATTACTATCACAAATAAGATTAGTGAGTACAATTTGCTAGATTTCCTTTGAAATAGGTACAGCACCTTGTAAAAATCCGATTACTCATAAGATAAAATTATACCAATCTATCCACTTCAATACCAATTTATCCATATTTGATAGTTCTATTATTTAGAAATAACTAATTTTTACTATTTGTATAACAATAACATCAAAACAAAGAGATATAATCATGGTAGTAAATAATCCAGAAGTAGAAGAAGTATTGAACTATGGGATTGAATATTGGGCTGCTTTGATCTTTAAGGTAGAAAGCCACGGAATCAAAGTTTTGCCAATAACAAAAAGCATAGTCAATCAACTTGAACTCAAAGGGACTGTTTCTCCAAAACAAGCTTCTGTTTTGTTGAACTTTAAAAACAAATTTGCCCCATAAAAATACAAGCCCAAATTATTGGGCTTGTTTATATCATCAAAAAAATTATAAAAATATTACTATTTTTCTTTTTTTACACTATTTGAACAGTTCTATACATACATAAATAAATCTTTTATGTAATCATCTGTCTTTTCAGTTTTTACAAAAAACAAAGGATTTATCAATCAAAACCTCAAATAAAACTATTCGAGGTTAAAGAGTCTTTAAGGAGCATAAAATGAATACAGAAGCTAAAGCATTTCAAAGATTTATCAATTTTCAATTGCTGGGATCTGAGGATATACCCGAAGATCCCAAAGCCGCATTTCAATGCGGCAAGTATAAATCAAATAAAAATCAAAGAGCATGGATAGAAGAGTACTTTATGAAGGTAAAACTTCCAATACTGGTAACTATAAAGTTACCAGAGTGGCGTGACCGCCACGTAACAACAAAGAATTACTATGCATCATTGGAACAATACAGGAACTTAATTCGAGAAATAGAACAAGAATTCACAAATAGTAAAAATCATTGGAATGATAAACCATTACCTTTCATAGGTTCGTTTCAAAAAACGAAATCTGGAACTTGGATGTTCTATATCCTTGTAAAAACAGATGTTTTACCTAACAGTTTGATTTATAAATTGTGTTTAAGTATTCAAACCATAATTGATAAATTTGGTTTTGATGAAGAGGTTATTGATATAAGACCGGTAACCAAACAAGAAGGAATTTCCCTTTTTGTGATTAAAACTCAAACATATAAAGAAGATTTAACCCATGATGAAGGAAATACGATACACACTTTAGAAACATTGTTTAAGGTAAAAGAAAATCCAAAACAACTTTCAAAACATCTTCAATATTTAGAAAAAACTTGGTCAAACACGGTAAAGAGCGGTTTAGGAGAATTCCTAAAATTTAATGTATCAGATGATATATAACGTTTCAAATACAAAAAATCATTTCAACAAGGCATCAATAGAAGATGTTTTATAATAAATACGTCCCCCAATTTTTACTCTTTTCAAGCAAGGGAAATAATTACGATATGACCAATGACGCAATGTATCGGGGCGTACATTCAATAATGCCGCCGTTTCAGCAAGAGAAAGTAGAGATGTTTCAGGTGTATAATTTGGTTTTTGTATCATATATTTGTGTTCCTTTGTGTTTGGAAATACCTTGATAATATATAGAACTAAACAAATGATAAAAACGTACGATTTGTGACATAGTAGGGAGAATCTCCTCCTGGTCATATAAAGTATTTACTAACCTAGTAAGCTTTAAGAGAATAAAATAACCACATCCCTTTGAAAGCCAATATTATTTACGGTTTTGTTCCTCTATAAATCTTGTATCCTTCTGTAGTACCAAGTTCCTTTATTGAATTATTTAGGGCAAAAACCGTCTTCTTATCCACAGTTTTGAATTTTTTATTTGTTTCATTTCGTGTTCGTTCTCTTATTTGTATTAAACAGAAACATCTTTGACCTGAATCTTTTATATTTTGGGCTAATGTCGCTGTGCCAAGTGATCCACTACCCGCCGTTATATCTAAAATTCTTGCATGTTTATTGTTTATCCAGACCAGCAAATCTTGTAACAACGGTATTGGTTTACGTCCTTCAAAGGTTATTCCAAAACGATCTTGCACAGAATTCTTATATCGCTGGAACCCTTTCCATAGATCACCTCTTTGAACACCTAGACCCGCATCCAAAACTCTATTTACAAAAGGTTTATATTCTACGATTTTTGCTTCTGGTTTACTTTTTTGTTTCAGTAGCAGTCTGTTATCCTCTGAGAGAAAAACTTTATTGTATGGTTGAATTTTTGCTATTTCTGACTGGGTCCTGAATGGGGGGGTAGCTTTGTATAACAGTGGGGCTACTTTTTCATACATATAATCCTCAAACCGCTGTGAAACCGACATAAGCTTATCTACATTATTCAGGGTCATATTTAATTCATGGTCTTCAAATTCAGATACTATCCAAGGTTCTTTTTTCAAGTGGTCAATCAGGTGTTCATGGTTCAGATTAGGGTGAATTATGATATTGTATTCTTTTGCAAATTTTTTATTATCCACCAAGTCATAAAGTTTGTTCAGGAAGTTGATTTTTTTTCGATTTTTAGCAAAAACAAGAAGTTGATATTGCTTTACACTTGGTAACATCTGGTTTGAATGTGATGCATAAATTCCACCAACAACACCTGTCTCAATAGTGATTGCATTTATAAAGTTAGATTCAAAAATTTCTTCACAGATTAACTTAGTGTGTGCATATTCCGTTTCACCTATGGCAATAATCATTAATCCTGTTTCAGCCAGAAGTTGCTTGCATAACAATAGTTTTGGATACATAAATTGCAAATATCCAGAATGTTGATCAAAACAATCTATGTATTCACGTGTTTTTCTGGCTGTAATCTGGTTGAAAGGCGGATCACAAAAGATTAAATCGTATGGCTTGACTTTGTCTTTTATCAAGTATTTTAGACCATCGATACAATCACAAATATATAGGGAATTTTTGCTGTGTTTGTTGTTTTCTTTGTTATTATGCCTCTTGTCTTCGTGGAATTTTATATTGGTTGATGTGTATGCTTCTGCTATTGCCTCTGTCCTGCCGTCAAAGTTCAACCATACGCCAGATCTTGTTTGTCCGCTAAGATCGTTTGTGTATAATTCTTTTGCGGTTCCAACAGCTCTTGCATAACAGTAGACTTGGTATCTTTGTTTGCCTTTTCGCATAGGTAATAAAATTTCTAAGTCTACCAATCTTTTTACGATCTTTGTCGTTGTCCATTTACTTACTTTTATTATATCAGCAAGTTCCTGTATATTTATTACTGGATGATCACAAACGGTATTAAGAATGGCAAGAGCTGTTTTCTTTGCTCTGCCCATGCCTTCTATTGCCTTCAAATCTTCTTCATAAATCTTTTGATTTTTCCTGGCTAAAGCGGCTCTTACATAAGATGATTTATTGGTTTTCATGAGTTTTATTATAAAGCATCAAAAGTTGTCTTACAAGTATAATAAAACAACTTTCACTATAAAAACATGCATTCCTTACCACCCCATTCTTTGAATAAATTTTGTAACTATTTGTATATCAATCTAAATTTTTTATAATTCGTATTTACATTTTTTAATCTATAGTTTATAGTGGGAATTGAATCCAAGAGATTGGGTTCGGGGCATGCTAAACCCCACTGCATTCGGTGCGAAAGCATCGTAATCTGATGTTATCGGTGTCTTTTGCACCGTTATCATCCCTGACTTATGGTCGGGGGTTCGTTGGTTATACAACAGGGGTAACCCGAAAGCCACGAAATCAGTAATGCAGTGATTTAGCAACTCCCCGACCGCTCTTTCTTGGAGCGGTTTAATTTTTTACCATGGGGACAGAAATGAAAAAACTGATAATATCTATATTTCTTGCTTTTGGAATGAATTTTGGCTGCTTTGCCGCAAATAATGCCACAGATGTTTATTTGTTGGCACAATCTGGTGATGCAGCAGAATTAAAAGCTGTTGAAAATATAGATGTTGTTGATTCAGATGGAAATACCGCCTTGTGTTCTGCAATCAAGTTTAACGATGTAGATGCATATAATATTCTAAAAAAAGCTGGTGCAAATACAGAACATAAATGTGTAAAAAAGATTCCAAGCGAACAGTATAAAACATTCTTGCAAAAGGTTGGTGCCGCCAATAAATCATGGTCTTTCTTGGGAATGGGTAAATGGGCATGGGCGGCTATTGGTGCCGGTGTCGCAGGTGGTGCAGTTGCCGCAGGTATGGGGGGTGGTGGCGGTGGATCTGGTGGTTCATCTAATGGTGGTAATGGAAACAATATATGTCAAAATCAAGGCTTTACATCTCATGAACCGTGTATAGAGGAAGATGGTTGGACACAGGATCGTTTTTGCGAAGATAGTTCTGGGCAATGGTACAAATGTAAACCTGCTAATTGTTTTGGTTATCAAAATTCATGTAATGATGGGTATGAAGAAGTTCCCGGTGATACATGTAAATCAGGAGGCGAAACCAAGGTAAAATGCCAATTAAGGACTTGTCCATATCAAACAACTTATTGTGAAACCGGTTATCATGAAACAGGGAACACTTGTTTATCTGGTATACTTACTTATGTTGAATGTGAACCAGATACTTGTGAAGGTTACAATATAGACAGCCCTTCAAATTGTCCGTCTGGTTATGTGGTAAGTGATACTTGTTTGTCTGGTAATGTAACTAAGTACAAATGTGATACGCCGGCAACATGTCCATATAATACCACAGAATGTACTGGTGGTTGGGATGAAACAGGAAATACTTGTCAATCTGGTGAAACTCTATACAAAGAATGTTCACCAAAAATGTGTCCTTATACTACAACTACATGTTTAACGGGATTTTATCCTACAGGAAACACGTGTCAATCAGGTGATGATACATATGTAGAATGTGTTTTTGATACCGAAAATTATATAGAACAAGATGGTAACATATATCAAAGATTAAACTGTGTTCACGGAACCCAAAACGCTAATACATGTTCATGTAATAGCGAAGGCTGGGAAGGTGATTTATGTGATACGCCACATAATTGCGGATCAAATTATGTATCAGCGTGTCTTAGTGGTTATGATGAAACAGGTAACACATGTCTATCAGGGGATAGTATATTGGTAGAATGTGAACCAACACAATGTGGTGCAAATGCTCATTGGGAAGGAACAGCATGTGTATGTGATAGCGGTTATGGAAATTATACGTATGGTGTTGGTTGTTCGTTGATACCATTGAATTGTGTACACGGAACACAAAACGGAATATCTTGTTCTTGTACAGATGGTTGGACTGGTAATTTATGTGATACAGCCGTTGATTGCGGTGCAAACTTTACACAAACATCATGTTCAACAGGATATAATCAAACAGGAACATGTAACTCTGGTGAGACAACATACGTATCGTGCGAACCTGCAACTTGTCCATATAACACAACATCTTGTACAGCTGGATATCATGAAACGGGTGCTACATGTCAATCTGGTGAAACTCTATATAAGGAATGTGAACCGGATACCTGTGAAGGGTTTAATTATACGGAAATGGAATCATGTCCAAATGGATATGAACTTGGAAGTTCTTGTTTGTCTGGAACAATAATGAAATATAAATGTGATACACCGGCAACATGTCCGTATACAACCACAGAATGTACAGGTGGATACACATTTTCAGGTGAAACGTGTCAATCTGGTGAAACAACATATATAGAATGTGAACAGATCCAATGCGGCGTTCATTCTGTTTGGTCTGAATCTGGGTGTTCTTGTGAAAATGGATACCAAAATTGGACACCAGGTGTTGGTTGTTATCCCGTAAGTTGTGGTTTGAATGCGACACAATTTGGTACAGATTGCTATTGTAATCCTGGCTATACAAATTGGACGGTAGGGTATGGTTGTTATCAAACACTTGATTGTGGTGTAAATGCTACTCAAGTTGGCGATAGTTGTGTTTGTAATTCTGGATATCAAGATTGGACAGAAGGGTACGGTTGTTACGAAACACGTGATTGTGGTTTAAATGCTACTCAATCTGGTGGTAATTGTGTTTGTAATTCAGGATATCAAGAATGGACAGAAGGGTACGGTTGTTATCAAATTTTGAATTGTGGAGCAAATGCGACACAACATGGTGATTCTTGTCAGTGTAATGAAGGGTATGAAAATTGGTCTTATGGTACCGGTTGTACGTTGATAGAATTAGAATGTGGTATAAATGCTGTTCAAAATGGTACTCATTGTGAATGTCTTGATGGTTTTTCTAACTGGCAAGAGGGTATAGGTTGTTATTTATATGGATTGTTTTCTGATCAAAATGCCAATCTTATAAATAATAATTATAGTGGTATAGTTATCAATAACAATAGTAATGGTTCTGTTTATGATATTTACGGAATGAAATTGCAAGCTAATGAAAATTATCATTATTATGCATACAATGCTAAAATTGAAGGTACTAATCAATACTGGAATTATGTAAATGATGCACAACATCATGTTGTTGATTCAACAAATACTAAAGTTATAAGAATAACAAATGAAGGAGATAATGATATATATGGTATGCATGTATCCGGTAATAATACAGCGATAAATGCAGATTCTTTAGTTACAACCGTAACAAATGGTGCAGCAGACGAAGCAACATTTACAGCTAATGGTAATATGTATGTAACAAATACAGGCGACGGTAATATTTACGGACTTTATGGGAAAGCCATCAATGCTCATTCAAAAGCTATCCAAGATCATAATGTTATGTGGTTTATACGTGCTATTGCAAATGGACATATAACCATAACAAACACTGGCGATGGTGACATGTATGGTATGTATAATGGTTTATATAACGCAAAATCAGAACTTGAGCAAAATTACGGCAGCTTGAATAAAGCTAGCTCTAGTGCACATGGTTATATAAATATAACAAATACAGGTGATGGTGATGTCTATGGCATGTACGGAACAAACATCAATAATGCATATTCTAGTGGGGGACTTGCTGAGGGACATATTTCAATCAACAATACAGGTAACGGAAATGTGTACGGTATGAGTGGAACTGGCATAATTAATAACGCTAACTCATCCAGTGCTGGGGGAGCTATACTTATAAGAAACGATGGAACAGGTAATGTTTATGGTATGCATACTAATAATGGTGATCTTATAAGTAACGGTCGTTTAAGTAATGATTCAACAAATACGAGTATCACCATTATAAATAAAAATAATGGGTTAGCATATGGAATGTATAATGGATCAACTGCACAGCACACTAGCACAAATGGTTCAGAAATAACGATGCAAAATTTAGCAAATGGTGATGCTATTGGTATGTACACAAATGGCAGAACATTGACCAATTCTGGTACTATAAACATAAATAATGTGGGCACAGGTACTGTTATAGGTATTTTGGGAAATAATAATTCTAATATTACAAACACAGGTACAATAAATATAACCAGAGATGAATATACTCTTGCAGGTACAACATATACACCAACAACGAATCCTGGTTCAACTGTATTTGGTATATATGCCAAATCAGGTAGCACAGTCAATAATTCTGGAACAATAAATATAACTTCAAATGGTAGCATGTACGGTATTTATACAGAATCTGGAGCAACTATTACAAACACGGGAACAATATCTTTGAATGGGGTTTCTTGTGATGGAGCAACATGTTCGGGGGCTAGCAATTATATTCCTTATATAGTCCTGAATGGTGGTACTTTGTATAATTCCGGTCTTATGATGGCACCACAGATGAACTTGAATTCTATGGGCGGTAATGTGGTTGCTGGTCTGGGGTCTCAGTTTGTGGTGGATAACGAATTGTCTGGTGATTTGAATATATCTAGTGAATTAGTCCAAAATGGCAATCAAACAACATATATAGCAGCAGATATGATTGATGCTGGTGATATATCTGGTTTGAATGTCCGGTCTGCCTCTGCTATGTTTGATGCCTCTGTTGCAGAAAATGGTCATGATGTTGTAATGCAGATGAAAGATTTTGGTGATTTAACGGATAATAAGTCCTTGGCGGCATTTTTGGCTAATAACTACGCAAAAGGTAAAGGGCAAGATTTGTTTAGTACTTTGAAATCTATGGATAATATGTCTGCTTTCAACGGAACTTTATCAGGACTTACTGGTTTGAGCACATTTACTCAGTTTGCACATGAAGATTTGTCTGCTATGCGTGAAATCAGCTTTTCTATGAATAATAAACTGTTTGAAAATTCTGATCGTGATAGTTTTGATATTTCTGACAGTACTGGTTATTTCTCGTTCAGTAACAGTCATAATAGCGGTTCTGGTCAATATGGTATCTCAAGTGAAAAGATAGCTGAAAATTGGAAACTGGGGTATGGTATGGCGATGGCAAATATCAATACTGGCGATGGGGACAATATGCACAGACAAAATAAAATGTGGTTGTTCTATATGCCGGCAACCTATACTAATGATGGTTATGAATTGGTTGTTGCGCCAAAGGCTGGATTTGCAAACAGTGAATACAGCCGCAGGGGATATAACAACATAAATTATGAAGGATATATAGAAAAACGCATATTTGGTTTGATGAATGATTTGCGGTATCCTTTGAGCTTTGGTAATTGGACATTGGCACCAGATTTAGCTTTCAATGCGATAGTATATGATCAAAGCGGAAATGAAGATGGACAGGAATTCAGTCTGGTTATACCAGATGATAGGACTGTATCTGTTGAAACCGGATTTGGATTATATACTAAATACGAAAAGACATTTGAAAGTGGAGCACGCTTGAAACTAAATTCTGGTTTGATGGCATATCGTGAATTTGGTGATAGTTATGATATCAAACTTGGGATACGTGGTATGGATGGAACATTTAACCTGTATAACAATGATTATGTATATCGTGGGGCGGCAAGCTTAGGATTTGATTATATGGCTGGTAGATTCCATTTATACGGTAATGCACAATACTTTATGGACAATGATAATTATATGAATTTCAAAGGTGGGGTTAGTTATAGGTTCTAATATTATAAAATACCGTGATCTGAATTCAAACGCCCAAAAGCTGGGCGTTTTTTAGTGTCAAATTTGAGTATACTTGTACTGTACAGCTAAAAAAATGTCTAAATGAAGTTTTTTTCTTGACTTTTAGACATAAAATCGTATAATCTAAATGAACTCAAAGAAATAACTTAGACAAAGGATGATAAAA
>JAKSTB010000060.1 GCA_024402815.1 Alphaproteobacteria bacterium
TATAAAGCCATATATTTGTCATAATAATTATCCATTTGGATGTTATACATTTTTATATTTTTTTCCAATCGGTCATGAATATGAAAAACCTGATCCCCACGACAATGCAAATCGACCAACATTGTCAAATCATCATAGAAAGAACGATTTATTTTTGACATTTTATCGTTCACAAATTTTAATTGTTCAGGGGTGTAATCTGGGTATTCTTCATGTGTGGCTTTATCCAAAATAGCATGAGTTAAACAAACCGGCGCAACACCAGGGATTTTTAATTTTTTACAACGATCATATCCTGCGATAGTATGTGGATATTTAGATTCTCTTTCGTCAACAATATAACGGCCTATGTCGTGCAACAAACCGCAAACAAAGGCCTTTTCTAAATCTATTGTTTCATCTTTGGTTTGTTTTTTGATTTGACGTGCGATTAAATATGCTGATACGGCCATAATCAATATATGCGACGCATGGGGCAAAGTAATTGCAATCTTAGAGCCATCTTCTATACGTCTGTCGATATAGACACTGGCTTTGTTCATGGCTTCCTGCATACTGCATCTTGGCATGTTTAACTTTCCTGTATCTTTACAAATTGCTTTTCAATTGCAGAAATCAAATCATCTATGCCAATAAGTCCTGCCGCGCTGATAGTTAAAATCAGGGGCTTCTTTTTTCGGCCAAAAGATTTTTTGAATTCGGACAATTTCTGTTCTAATTCATCGCCATCAATCATATCGATTTTGTTTATCACTACGATTTCTGGCTTGTTCAAAAGCCCCCCTCCATACGAATCCATTTCGTGACGAATTGCACGATAACGCACAGCCCAATCGGGGTCTGTCCCGTCTATCAAATGCAAAATCAATTTGGTGCGTTCTGCGTGACCCAAGAATCTGTCCCCCAGCCCAACACCTGTGTGCGCACCTTCAATCAACCCAGGCAAATCGACCATTACAAATTCACGATTGTGGGCATACATGACCCCTAATTGTGGATTTAATGTTGTAAATGGATAATTCGCGATTTTTGGGCGCGCAGATGTAACCGCAGACAACAGCGTTGATTTACCAGCATTTGGAAAACCAACCAAACCAATATCTGCAATCAATTTCAAACGCAATACAACGGTTCTTTCTTCACCCGGCAGACCATCATTTGCCTGACGCGGTGCGCGATTTGTAGGGCTTTTGAAATGCAAATTACCCCAACCACCATTACCGCCACGCACAGCCAGATATTCCATACCGTCTGTATTCAAATCTGCGTATTCTATTTCTTCATTTTCAGACAAAATCACAGTTCCAGTTGGCACAGGCAAATACAAAGTTTCCCCGGAATATCCGGTTCGCATTTTACCCATTCCGTTTTGACCGCGTTGGGCAACAAATTTAGTTTTAAATCTGTAATCTATCAAAGTGTTTACATTTGGCACAGCACGAAAAACCACATCACCACCACGACCGCCATCACCGCCATTTGGGCCACCAAATTCGATGTATTTTTCGCGACGAAAAGATGCGGCGCCGTTACCACCGTCACCTGCTTTGATATAAATTTTTGCTTTGTCTAAAAACTTCATTTTTTCTGTCTCGTTACCCTTTAATAGCATAATAACTTAAAAACTTGCAATTTCAAGGACAAATATTTATAATATACATTGCCACTTTGGTGGTGATGATTCTGAATTCGTTGCGGAATAATCGTTTTGGACTGGGGGGCGGTACCCCACAGCTCCACCAATTCGTTACGGGGCTGACATAGGTTCGACAGGCGAAGTAAAGGCAAATCGATTGAATCCGGGTTGTTCCGTTAAAAACAAAATAAAAACTGAATGGCGATAGAATCGCTGCGAACGACAATGTTCGCATTGCAATGGCTGCCTAATATGGCTTTGAAATATGCTGGCAATTGTTAGTATATTTCGTTTTAGCTTTTGCGGGGTCTATCGGGTACCTGGCACCAGAAACCCGATATTGATATAAATATTTAAGAAAAAGGAAAAAGAAATGTTCGGAAAAATTAAAAAAGTATTTTTTACAGGCATGTTCGGTATTTTGTACATATCGTATATTGCTCAATTAGTTTATGTTTTGACTTATTTGCAGGGATGTAAAGAACAAGTTATTGGTTTGGCATTGTTGTCTGTTGAATGGTTGGTTTTGATTGCTGCCAGATATTTATCTAAAAAATCCAGCAATAATGCTCAACAATACAACAACGGTTTTCGCCGTCGTTAATTCGAAATAAAATTTACATTTTACCCTGATGCAAATCAGGGTTTTTTTATAACTTGAAAATTTCATATTTTATTTTATATTTATATAGCTATGAAAGAATTTGTTTTACCAGTTCGTGAATTGGTTGTACATCCGGGCCAAACGGTACCGGTGTACGTTGATAATCCGTTATCTGTGGCTTGTTTGGAAACGGCTACCGCTGAAACACAAAGGGTTGTTTTGTGTCCTCAACACACTTGGAATTACCCAACCAGTGTCAAAGATATTTTCACAGTTGGCACTATCGGCGAAATCGCCCAGGTTTTGCGTATGCCAGATGATTCAATTCACACTATTATTAAAACGACAGATATTGTTAATTTATCAAATATCAGCATCAAAGCCGGGTTATTTACCGCAGAAATCGAACCTGCGATGATGATTGACAGCCCAGATTCACCCCAGGTAATTGCCCTGCGTGATCGCATCATGAATCATATGCAAAAATTATCTTTGTATCATAAAGTGAAAATGGACAAGATGCAGAATATTATTCAAAATTATCCTGTCCCTGCGTTCATAGATGCTGTTGTCCAGATTACAAATATCAGTGTTGATACAGCGGTGGAAATTTTGAAAATGAATTCATGGACCGGCAAATTTGCTGCTTTGTTAGAACAGGTTTTATTATTGACTGAAACAGACAGAATTGAATCTGATATTTCCCGTCATGTGCAAAATCAAATGGAACACGGTCAACGCCAGGCGATTTTACAGGAAAAATTACGTGCAATTCAAAAAGAAATTGGTGAAGACGGTGATGAAAATATCCTGTTGGATATGAAAAAGAAAATCAATGAATCTGCTATGCC
>JAKSTB010000061.1 GCA_024402815.1 Alphaproteobacteria bacterium
CGTAGTGAAAGGGGCCCAACGAAGTTGGGAATTACAATCTTGTTACCCCGACCATAAAATTAAAACCGGCCAAAAGGTCGGTTTAAATTTTGTAGCGGGTGTAATGTTATGGTTCGATACATCACATTGTGAAACAATGTCAGGTTCGGAACGAAGCGAAGCGTAGTGAAAGGGGCCCAACGAAGTTGGGAATTACAATCTTGTTACCCCGACCATAAAATTAAAACCGGCCAAAAGGTCGGTTTAAATTTTGTAGCGGGTGTAATGTTATGGTTCGATACATCACATTGTGAAACAATGTCAGGTTCGGAACGAAGCGAAGCGTAGTGAAAGGGGCCCAACGAAGTTGGGAATTACAATCTTGTTACCCCGACCATTAGAAAACACTCGCATTGATGCGGGTGTTTTTTTGATGTTTTGTCGGGTGGTATGATTTGAACATGCGAAGAAACATGTTTGAAACGAGTTTTTAGGCGCAAGATGCGCTGATAAGCGAAGCTTAAAAACAAGTTAATGTCGAGCTAAAGCGAGACAGCCCTTTAGGGCAAGCCGTTAGGCGAGTAATCATGTCGCTCCGACCAACTACATAACACAGTATGTGTATACCTACTATGTTATTTTTTTTATATTGAAATAGTATTATTTCTGTGATATGCCACAGAAGTGATTTATATCAGAGGAAGTGATAAAATGAAAAAAGTTTTATATTTAATTGATGCAAATGGATCATACAAAGATGGAAAACATTCTGCGTACAGTACTGTGACTCCAGATTTTTATAATCGTCTCAAAGAAGGAATTACAAACGGAGACTATGATGTTATTTTATATCGCCCGAACATACCTTATGGTGATAATGAAGTTTTGAATGAAGCCTTAAAGACAGACCCTGTTCTAACAATGCTGTCTCCTGAAGAGAGAGAAAAAATTATTATAATTCCAAATGGTTATAAAAGTGTTTCTGAATGGGACGAACGACAAATTGGTGTTGAAAATGAGCTTGGGGAATCTGGTTGTGAATTTGTTTGTGCAGGATTGTATAGGGATTTGTGTGTCAAAGCGGGGTGCGAAAGTTTAAAGTTAAGATTTCCTAACAATAAAATTTCCATATCATGTGATTTAAGTAGATTAAGCCCTCAAGGTGTCTTAGAATTAAAAAGACGGTTTGAAGGGAGATAGAGATGGTATCTTTTTCTCGATTTTGGTGGCTCAATCCGACCATAAAATTAAAACCGGCCAAAAGGTCGGTTTATTTTTTGCTGTTTATTTTTTATCCAGGATTTCATACCGGTATATAACAAATAAATTTATGCTATAATCATGTTGTTAAAAACAAAAGGAGAATTTATGAAAAAAGCATTGGTGGCATATTTTTCTGCAACTGGCGTTACAAAACGCATAGCGGAAATGTTGACCGAATCTATTGGTGCAAAATCTTTTGAAATTGTACCAAAAGAAATTTATACAAATGCAGATCTGGATTGGACAAATGATAACAGTCGCAGTAGTTTAGAAATGAAAGATCGTGATTGTCGACCAAAAATCGAATCGCGTGTTCGTGATATGGATAAATATGATGTAGTATTCGTTGGATTCCCAATTTGGTGGTATCGTGAACCGTCTATCATAGATACTTTCATTGAATCACATAATTTTGATAACAAAGTTATTGTGCCGTTCGCAACATCTGGGGGCAGTGGTATGGGGCAATCACATATCAATATACAAAAATTGGCACCAAAGGCAAAGGTAGAAAACGGTAAATTATTTGAAGCGGGTATTACGCCTGATAAATTAGAAAAATGGGCAAAAAAATATCTGGAAAAATAAAGAAACGCCGTACAGGCGTTTTTTTATGCAAGTATTTTTATTATGTATTTGCAACATGACCCGCATGTGCTATAGTTCAATTGTCGCACAAAGGGGGATATGCATGAAAATATTGGTTACCGGTGGCACAGGATATATTGGTTCTCATACTGTTGTTGAATTACAAAATGCGGGACATGATGTGGTTGTGGTTGATAATCTGTCCAATTCTAATGAAATATCTTTGAAACGCGTTGCCAAAATTACAGGCAAAGAGGTTGAATTTCATAGGATTGATATACGCGATTTCGATTCGTTGGATGAATTGATTGGAAAAAATCATTTTGATTGCTGTATTCATTTTGCAGGGTTAAAGGCGGTTGGGGAATCTGTTTCAAAACCTTTAGATTATTATGATAATAATATATGTGGAACGGTTACTTTGTTGCGCGCGTTAAATAAGCATAATTGTAAAAATATTATTTTCTCTTCGTCTGCATGCGTGTATGGAAATCCCGAAATAATTCCTATATCTGAACAATGTCCAAAGGGTGCTTGCACAAACCCATACGGTCAAACCAAACATTTCATAGAAGAAATTATGACTGATTTGCATAAATCTGACCCAGATTGGAATATAGTATTATTGCGTTATTTTAACCCGATTGGCGCACACCAAAGCGGAATGATAGGTGAAGATCCAAACGGCGTTCCAAATAATTTAATGCCTTATATTACCCAGGTCGCGATTGGCAAAAGGGCAGAATTAAGTGTGTTTGGTAATGATTATGATACGCATGATGGAACGGGTGTTCGTGATTATATTCATGTGGTTGATTTGGCGCGCGGGCATGTTTGCGCTTTGCGTGCGATAACTGATAAATGCGGTTTGGAAATATTTAATCTGGGAACGGGGCATGGGTATTCAGTGTTGGATGTGGTTCATGCCTTTGAAAATGCCAATGGTGTAAAAATACCATATTCATTGAAACCACGCAGGGCGGGGGATGTGCCGGTATGTTATGCTGATTCGTCAAAGGCACAACGCGTGTTGGGGTGGCATGCTGAATTTAATTTGGAAGATATGTGTCGTGATTCGTGGAATTGGCAAAAGAACAA
>JAKSTB010000062.1 GCA_024402815.1 Alphaproteobacteria bacterium
CAGGCGTAAACCTTTGTAATAAATGGTTGCGTAATCACCACGAAAATTCAGCATAAATTGTGGATGTTTTGATAATACTTGCACCAATTTGTGCAAATCACCAGTTTTCAAACGGGTTAATATTTTATCATTTAATGTTCTTGTTTTTTGGGTTTTGTTTGCCATGATTATATCTCCTTGGGCTCGTTATCATTTAATACCAATGTTTTGACGCCAAATTTTTCTTGGAAATCATTTTTACATTCGGTATGAATTGGAATGATTGTTTTGGGCTTTATGCGTTTTACAAATTTTTGCAAATTTGCGATATCCGCATGACCAGATGTGTGTATTTCAACTATGTGTTCTTTGTGTTTGTCCCATGTGGTTTGTGATTCCAGATACCCATGCCACATAGAATAAATAAAATCATAATTTGATACATGATTTTTTAACAACCAATCCGCCAATTTCTTGTTATATTTTAGAATAAATTTGTTTGGTTTGGCAAGGATTTCTTCCTTGGTAATCTTTTTGTCTTTGTGTTTATAAAACAAACCGTTTTTTTTCATTTTTGTTGCGATAGATTCACTGGTGCCAAAATATATTCTGATGTTATTTAACATATCCGCAGTTGGCACAGTTGCAAATGCATTATTAAACACATCTAATAATGTAGCGGTATACGGATCTATTACCAAAGTGCGATTTGATGCGATGCTGGCTTTGATAAAAGAAACCAATCTGTTCAGGTTTTGTGAAGAAAAAGTGGCAAACGCAATATTGTTTGATTCACGCAATAATTTTGTAATTGCGCGATAAACAGAATTTTCTGTGTTATATTTTTCGATATCTTCGGTGCGCGACAGGCGGGTTCCTTCCATTATCAAATAATCTGGGTTGGCGGCCAAATCTGCCAAAGCCCATGATTTCCATTTTTGATTTGAATGAAATCTGAAATCGCCGGTATAAACAATGCGCTTTTTGCCGTACGTTATTTCATATGCCATTGCACCTGGGATATGGTCTACTGCAAAAGCAGTGATTTTTAAATCTTTGATTTTAATTGTTTGTTTTGAATCAATTTCATGAATATCCAAATTAGAGACATCAAAATCATCAGGCAACAAAGGTTCTATTTTTGTTAAAATATCATGTGTAATTTTTGACATATACACAGGTATCTTTGTGTTTATTATTGGCAATAACCCATAATGATCGCGATGGGTATGGCTGATAAAAATTGCATCTATGGTTGGGGTGTCTTCTTGATATACACCACAACACGAATTTTTATAGGTTTCCAGTGGATTCTTTTCATCCATTGATGATAATGGTGTTCCAATATCTAATAAAATACGGGTTTTGTTTGTAGATATTTCTATACAATTACCACCAATTTCATCAGTTCCACGATATATACATATTTTCATTTTTGACTCTTTTTTTGATTAAAATTTTTGTTTTCATTTTCATTATATAGGGCTTAACGGACAAAATTGGTCCAATAAAATTTTTATAAATAAATAAGTTGAAATCGCAAATTTCGTGGTTTATATTAAAAAATAAAGGGGCGTGCCATGTCTGAAACAGTTAATAAATCATCGTTTCCGTATAATTTAATAGGTAAACCAATTCATGTAAAAATGGACAGACCTTTGGGAACAAAACATCCAAAGTTTGGTTTTGTATATGAAGTAAATTATGGTTTTGTGCCAAATACTGTGTCCGGGGATGGTGAAGAATTAGATGCCTATGTTTTAGGTATTAATGAAGCCAAACAAGAATTTGACGGTGTTTGTATTGCTGTTGTTCACAGAACAAATGACAATGATGATAAATTGATAGTTGTTCCACAGGGGCAAAGTTTTTCAGATGAAATAATCGAAAAAAAGATTGCTTTCCAGGAACAATGGTTCAAACACGTAATAATAAGATAATATAATCAAATATATAAAATAAAATTTAATGGACCAATTTTGTCCTGTGGTAATTGTAATATGTGTGTAAACGAAACCACAGGAGATAAAAATGGTTAAAACAAACGAAAATGTATGTATCAGCGGGCCACGTGTTACAAACTTTGTTTACAATGTTAAACTGGGCGAAAGATACAGAGATTATATTAAAATGGCAAATAAAATGGGCTGTTATGCTGAATATTGCCCAAATTCCAATTCAATCATATTGGAAATGCCAAATAAAACCCAAGAAATGCCAGATTTGAAAAATTTGCTTCGCACCAAAGAATTTTTGCAATCAAAATATAATTTGCCGATTGTATTGGGTGTGGATGTTTTTGGACAACCTGTGGTCAAAGATTTAGATAAAATGGCACATATATTAATTGGTGGCAAAACGGGGTCTGGGAAAACAGAACTGTTAAAAACAATATATGAATCTGTGTTGTATAACCATAAACCACAAGATTCTGTTGTAATCATAGATACCAAAGGTGTTGATTTTGCAAAATATAGCAACAATGAGTTCAGGGAAGTAATTGTTGATGTAAACCAAGCGATTATTAAATTACAGGAAATATGTGAAATTATCGACTACAGACGGAAAACGGTCAAAAAAACCGATAAAAACACAAACCACAAACAAGACAAAGAAAACGAA
>JAKSTB010000063.1 GCA_024402815.1 Alphaproteobacteria bacterium
CATTACATTTGCAACGGTGTGTGCCGCCGGTGATGAACCGCCTGCGTGTTCTGTGATAACACATACTGCATATTTGGGTTTATCGGTTGGCGCATAACCAACAAACAAACCGTGATTTCGCATATTCCACTGTAACTGTTCGTTTGTCAGAACGCCCGTTGCGCGTTCTGCACGTGAAATGCTGCGAACCTGGGATGTTCCGGTTTTACCACCCATTTTTGCACCATTTACATTAATTGCACTGCCGGATGCTGTTCCACCAGATTTTGTCACTTGTTCTAAACCCTTTAATACATAATTAATATTTTTTTGTTGCAGGTTTAAAGATTTAAATTGTGGTTTGGTATCAGAATAAATAATACGTGGTATAATCTGTTTGTTTGAAACTGTGCGTGCCATCATAATTGCCAGTTGTATACAGTTTGTTAAAATAAATCCCTGGCCAATTCCAGAAATAATAGTGTCACCATGAACCCAACTGGCACCTATGTTTTTTTCCTTCCATTTTCTATCTGGCATAACCCCTGCCATTTGCCGCGTAAAAATATCAGTAATATATTTTTCAGTAAAGCCGAGTTTTAATGCCATAGATTTAATTGCGTCAATACCTATTTTAAGTGCCAGTTGATAAAAATATATGTCGCAAGAATGTGTTAATGCACCCGCTAAATCAACATGACCATGACCGTGTGCTTCCCAACAGTGATATCGTCTATCACCATATTCCCAATACCCCGGACAAAAAACTTTTTCATTTGGCGAAATAGCACCAGATTCCAGTGCAGCCAATGCAACAACAATTTTAAATGTTGAACCTGGGGGATACAGACCTTCAAATACTTTATTCATAAATGGTTTTGCATAGTCATTACGTAGCGCGTTTATATATTCTTCACCATCATCACTATTAAATTCATTTGGATTAAAACTGGGGACAGAAACAAGTGCCAAAATATCACCAGTTTCAATATCTAATGCCACACCACAGCCCGCTTTGTGTGATAACAAAGAATCATACATAACCTTTTGGACATTTGATTTAATTGTTGTTTTTATATTTCCACCCATGTGCGATGGTTCAAATTGTGTTTTATCTTCACCAGTAATTCTGCCAGCGGCGTTTGCAATCATTACGGTTTGTCCCGATGTCCCAGCGAGTGTTTTTTCAAAACTTTTTTCCAATCCTGTAATACCAGTGGTAAAGAAAGGTGCATTTGCCACAGACTTTTTAGGTGCGCCAACATAACCAAATATTTGTGCACCCGCAGGTCCCATTTCATACACGCGTGCAAATCCGTTTCGAACATGTAATCCAGAAATGTTTTTTGCCTGAATACGCGCTAATAAATTCCAATCCGTGCTTTCTGTAATTAACACAGGTTGAAATTTTGCCTGTTTGTTTATCTGTTCTTTTATGCGTTTAATGGTTTTGTTTTTTAGATGTATTTCTTTGGAAATAGTATCTAATACTGAATTTAAATCTGTAATTTCTTCTGGTATAATATAAATACGGTAAATCGGTTTATCGTGTGAAATTATATTATCATTCATATCCAAAATTTTACCGCGTTCAGGCATATTAATTTGAATACGAAAAGAATTACTTTCACTTTTTTGTTTATAAGATTTGTATTCAAACACCTGCATTTGTAACATACGTAGAATTAAGACAGATGTTAAAACCGCCCCACCTGTTAAAAACAGTGCGCTGCGCCGATCAAATTGTTTTGTAACCTCTAGATCAATCATAAGAAACCCTTTTGATTAATTGGGTTACAGGAATATATAAAACACTCGCCCAAACGAATATCCATAACATTCTGAATAAGACAGTCCAATTCATGTGTGCCACAGACATTAAAAATAATGCACTTATCATAAAGATCATAAACGGTTGAATTGCATTAAATTCTGATTCTGAAAAATTAATATAGTTTTGAAAACCATTTATTGCATAGGTCAGACAATAAATGGTTGTCCAAAATAATTTTGTATCAAAATTATAATCAATCAAAAAACAAAACAAAACTGCGAAAATTGTAAA
>JAKSTB010000064.1 GCA_024402815.1 Alphaproteobacteria bacterium
CGACTGGGATTTTGCAAAGAAATTTGGTTTGGAAATAATTCCAGTGTTGGCGGGTGGAGAACCTGATAAAGTTTGGGAAGGCGACGGTGAACATATTAATTCTGATTTCTTGAATGGTATGGGCAAAGAAGAAGCAATCGCAGCCGCTATTAAATACGGTGCCGAACATGGATTTGCACGTGGTACAACAAAATACAAATTGAAAGATTGGGGTTTTTCACGTCAAATGTATTGGGGCGAACCTATTCCATTGGTTTATTGTGAAAAATGCGGATGGCAACCTGTACCTGAAGAATCTTTGCCATTGCTGCAACCATATATAGAAGATTACAGCCCAACAGACGAAGGCGAAAGTCCATTGGCACGTGCAACAGATTGGGTTAATACAACCTGCCCTGTGTGTGGTGGTCATGCAACACGCGAAACAGATACTATGCCACAATGGGCGGGGTCTTCATGGTATTTCTTGAGATATATTGACCCGTCCAACGACAAAGAATTTTGTTCAACGGAAAAAATGAAAAATTGGATGCCTGTGACTCACTATAACGGCGGACACGAACATAACACACGTCATTTGATTTATTCCAGATTCTGGCACCGCGCATTGTTTGATTTGGGTTTGGTAAATACCCCAGAACCATATCAAAAACGCACTGCCCAGGGATTATTGATGGGAAATGACGGTTATAAAATGTCTAAATCACGCGGTAACGGATTTATGGTCGCCGAATTGATAGACCAAGTTGGTGCCGATGTCGGTCGTGTGACTGTGTTGTCTTTGGGGCCATGGAAAAACAATGTGATTTGGACCGAAGGAACATTGGCCGGGGTGCAAAGATTCTTGAAACGTGTTGAAAATTTCTCTGATAATTTGACAGATGATGATTTAACACCAGATCAAGACAAAATGGTAAACAAATTGGTTGCAGATGTTACAGAACGTATTTCCAACATGGGATTCAATACATCTATTTCTGCAATGATGGAATTTATCAACGAATTCCCGGGTGGTAAAATGCCGCACAAAGCATATGAAATCTTGATTCAATTGTTGAATCCGTTTGCCCCTCACCTGACCGAAGAAATGTGGGAAAAATTGGGACACAAAGATGTATTGGTTTTCGAACCATGGCCAACATTTGATAAATCTAAATTGGTTGATACAGATATGACAATTGTTGTTTCTGTGAACGGAAAACGTGCAAAAGATTTCGTTGTTCCCGTTGATATAACCGAAGCAGATTTGGTAGAAACAGCCAAAGCCGTGGCGGAAAAACAATTAACCGGTGCAACAATTATCAAAACTATAGTTGTTCCAAAGAAATTGGTTAATTTCGTGGTAAAAAAATAATAAAAACAAATTGATTTTTGACCTGTCTGGACATTCTGGACAGGTTTTTTCTTTCATATATAAAATATTGACAATAATTATATTTGTATTAAAATATATGTGATAGAGAAAAATAAAATGGCGGAAATCAAAGAAGGTTCTTTGCAGTGGGAAGAAATCTGCGAACAATGCGGAATGTGTTGTTTGCTGAAATATGTTGACACTTTGGGTAATGTGTTTTTAACCCGAGTTAGATGCGCCGCTTTGGACAAAAATACCCGCAAATGCAAATGCTATGCCCCAGAAATGCAAAATCGTGATAATGGTCATGATAACTGTATTGCTTTGGGTGGTGAACGCGTAACCAGATTGACATTAAATTCTGCGTATGCTGTACCCTCTTTCTGTCCGTATGCCCAAAGATTTTGCACAAACTCCAAAGTAAAAAAAGCAAAACATAGACCTGAATTTGATTGGGAAAATACTATTTCCGAAACCGAATTGAAGGTTGGCGATTCTTTGGCAAATCATGTTGTGCCACATTCAAACAAATATTTTAAATATAACCCATTGGTAAATAAAAGAATACATGAAGAAATGAAATCTTTAAGCAAATAAAAAAAAACGCCGAAACGGCGGCTCTTCGCTT
>JAKSTB010000065.1 GCA_024402815.1 Alphaproteobacteria bacterium
ATACGCGTTCAGGTGCAATTACATAATCATCAGGATTTGGAACAAATATATCCAAATCAAAACGGAATTCAGATGGATCAATCTTCATTGTTTTTATCCAACCATAATCTTCGCCGTCAACACCAACGGTTACGGGCTTTTTCGAAGATGTTTCAGAATCCATAAATTGCATTGTACCAGTACCAGATGCGCCATAATTGTTTACCTGGACCCCGGCGCCAGCGGAAATATCAACCTGGGAATATGTAATTTCAGGCGAATTTACAGGATATGCACGCAGATAGAATATATATCTGTTACCAGATCTGCCGGTTACAATCATGTTTGTATCGCTGCCCTTGTTATCACCACTGGGGGTAATCCACATTTTTGTATCGCCCTTTTTGAGCTTTGTTGTGAACAAACCGCCATCACCAACAACATAATCTTCAATAGTATCACCCAAAGGCAATGTAACCAATGTTGCCATACCTGCACGTGTTTTAATAGGTAACACCGTTCCCGTGGACCAGGTTAAATTTGCATAACCAGGTGTAGTAGATCCCGATGTCATATTTGCACCAGGATTATCCCATGCTGCCTGGTAACCAAAAGCAGTACCCGCACAACACAAGATTGCTAATACAGAAACATTTAATCCAATCAATTTTATAAAAGTCATCTTTTATAATCCTTGCCTTTCAAAATTACCAATTCATCAGGTCTGAATTCAAAGGGTCGGGTTCACCATTTTTTATGGTGTATTCTGTAACCTGGATACCAAGCGGATTTTTCCGCAGTTTTTCAAGGTTGCCAACCACACCGGACAGATTTTTATCCAGATCAGATTGTATTCTTAATTGTATCTTATAAGATTTTGGTATAGGTTGTCCACCAATATTTTCATCTTTGCAGACCCAAACAAAATTAACCTCAAATTCATTATTTCCCATATCTATAATCGCGCGTTCATTGTTTATATTTGCGAAGTTAACAGAACACGAAACAGCAGGTGGTTGGAAATCAAATGTATACTTTTTATATAATGTAGTGTTTGTGAAATCTTTGTATACATCTGGGGCAGACCATTGTTTTACAATTCTGTTCCAATTTGTATGGGTAACAATTGCATTTGCGCCACCGTTCAAAGAATTTCTGGCTATTATATATTCACGAATAAAGCCATCTTTGTACCGTTCAACAATGTCATTGTTTGTGGCGTTCGGGGGCATAGGGGCAATTTCCAATTTGGAAGCGCGTGTTGGGGTTTGAAGAAAGAATACCTCTGGCCGTTCAAGAGGAATCATTTTAGCCAAAGTAACCACCAAAGCAGCCAGCACCACGATAGACGTGGCTAACGTGAAAGTCAGCACTTTCGACACTAAAACCGGTGGTTCTACGACCTTTGACACAATAAACCCCTACATTATTTATGAAGATTGTAGACAAATTTATCAACGTAGTGCAAGCAAAAAATAAAAATAAATTACATTTATTATAATATGTGTATGTTGAAAATGATTTTTGTTCGGGTTCAGGTGTTCTTTTTTTTCTTGCGATAATTTTTTTAAAGTATTATAATATTTCCACTTGATTTTTAATATCGGTGTGCTATGCTTGCACCGATTATCGATATAATTATGGCAAAATGCTGGGGTGCTTTTATGGAGATAAACTAGATAATTAAGTTAAAATAGGGGCTTAGTTCAACGGTAGAATATCGGTCTCCAAAACCGCGGATGAGGGTTCG
>JAKSTB010000066.1 GCA_024402815.1 Alphaproteobacteria bacterium
TTATTGCGTACTGGTATTTTAAAAGGTGTGTTTGGTACGCGATGATTTTTTAGAATTATTTGAAATTTTCATGCCATACAGATTCTAAATCTGCTTGGAATTCTGCGCCTTGGGTGACAATAGACATTGGACCATTAAAATATCCACGAGATTTTTCAATAACATCTTCAACAGTTATACGTGACGACATTTCAATTGCATCACGATAGTCATACAAACACCCAAAATCATAATAAAAACTTATCAGCATACGACTTCGTGCATCTGCAGATTCTAGAAAATCAGCAAAGAATAATTTATTTTGACAACGTAATCTGTTCAAATCTTTTTGCAAAATATTCGTGTTTTCATAAAAATCATGCGCTGTTTTTGCAATCAGTGCAACTGTTTTTGCAATATTATCGCGAGATGTTTCGGTCCCAAAACCAGACCAATTATATCGTTCATTGCCAATGCTTGCCCCGGAAAAATCATATACAAGTCCATTTTCGTATCGCAATATGCGATACAATCTGCGTGACATAAAAGCTTCAAATTGGTTCACACATTTTTGGTTGTAAAAGTTTTCAAAAGTTTGTTTCCAAATATCCGGAAATAATATACGTAATTTTACATTTTTTTTGTATGGGTTCAAATTATGAATAATTTTTGGGGTATAAATTATTTCGGTATTTACAGGGACATCGTGTGTCGGTAAAAACGAAAAATTTCGTTCCAGACATTTTAATAAATTAGCATGGTTTAATATTCGACCAGATACACAGATTATACAATTTTTCGCAGATAATCTGCGTGCCAACCAATCAAGCATTTGTTCGCGTGTAAAAGACATTATGTTTTCCACCGTCCCTAGTGTGCGATAACATAATGTTGCGCCGCCAAATAAATTGTTAGAAATAAAATATCCCAACTGTTCTTCTGGGTCATCCATCATTCTTCGTAATTCGTCAATTATGACAGACCGTTCAAGTTCAATTCTTTCTGGCAAGAACAAAGAATCTCTGATTTGTTCGCCCAATAAACCAATTAAAACATTTATATTCTCGGGCAATATTTTACCACGAAATACCAAAGCACTATATCCAGTTGCCGCATTACGTAAACCGCCATGTTCTTCAATGTAATCGTCAAGCAACTTTTTGCGAGGAAAATTTTTTGTTCCGCGCCCCATCATATGTTCACAAAAATGTGTTATCCCGTATTCGTTTGGTTGTTCGTCACGCGCACCTGTTTGAAAACATACTTTTACGATAGTGCTCTCTATTTCCATGGGGTCAAGAATAACTGTGACCCCATTAGATAAATTGTAAATACTCGGTTTATACTTCATGTCTATAATTCTTAAACTTGATTTTTACCGGAAATCATGTAAAAGTCAAATGTAATCGGAATAAAAGGGGTAGAGAAAATATTCCTATTTTTTTGTCTTAAATGGAATATTCTCTCAAAATTTTATTCGTCAAATGACTCCATGTATTTAGCAAATTCAGAAAATGAAGTATTTGTTGCATTCAAAATTTTTGATAAGCTGTATGTTGTTGGCCAACGTTCCTGTCCGTATAAAGACAAACGTTTTGATTTGTTAAATGTCGTTGCGTCAAGGCCAGAAGCTTTGGCTAATCCGGAGACGGAATAACCTTTTGCTTTTGCCAAAGAGTCAATAGCATTCCAAACTTGTAAATGGTTCATAGCGGTTC
>JAKSTB010000007.1 GCA_024402815.1 Alphaproteobacteria bacterium
GTCATCCTGAGAGAGCGATAGCGAACGTGAGGATCCAGGTTTATTATGTGTCGGTGTAACCCCGACTGCTTTTTTATCAACCTGGATTGCCACGGCTGACGCCTCGCAATGACAAGGGGGTGTAATAGCCAAGGAAACAGAACAGTGATTGTAAATTCTGGCTCTAAAAGCTCTATGTCATCCTGAGAGAGCGATAGCGAACGTGAGGATCCAGGTTTATTATGTGTCGGTGTAACGCCGACTGCTTTTTTATCAACCTGGATTGCCACGCTGGGTTTGTGATGACAAAAGTGGAATGAATTCACTTTTTTTATAAAAAATGTAAAAAAAATTAACGTAAAAAATGTGAGAAATCCGGATAAAAAATGCAATTTTCAAAAAAGTCAAGTGAAAAAAATAAAAAAAAGTATTTTACCCCCCAAAAAAAGCACTTGTTTTATGATATAATAGGAATAAGAAAAAGCGTGGCTTTGACCATAGTCATAAAAACAGGGAGAAAAAAATGAAAAAATTTTTAGGCGTGTCTTTGGTTGCTGTGTTGGCGGTTACACCTATGATGGCGCAAGCTAATGTGGCGACGGTTACCGCAGATACTACACCGGGTGTTGCGTCCACCAACTATGTGAAGGGTGCTTATAATGCTATGGCTGCCGCGGTTGATAGTGAATTGGGCGGTAAGGCAAATGTTGATTTGGATAATTTGAGTAAAACAGGTAAATCAAATGTTTCAGCTAAGGGTACTTATGACGCTTCAACAAACTATGATGCAGGTACGGTTGGTGCAGCAATCAAGAGTAAACAAGATGTTATCGATGCTAATCATAAATTGGCAGCAAAAGTTAATAATGCCGATAATTTTACAGGGGATACAGATTCTTCTTTGATTAAAGGTAAAACAGTTGTCGCGGCTATCCAAAATACAGCAGCTGCTGTTGATAAGATAAACAATGCGGGTTATATCACAAAAGATGTGAATGATTTGACAAACTATACAACAACGGCAAATATGAATACTGCATTGGATGCAAAGCAGAATTTATTAACAAATGCAGCTAATGCAGGTACTGCTATATCAATTAATGATACTACTCATAAGATTTCTGTTTCTGGTGTAAAAGATGCACAAATAGCGAGTAATGCAGCGATAGCTCAATCGAAGATCAAGGATTTGACAACTGATTTGGCAGCAAAAGTTAATAATGCCGATAATTTTACAGGGGATACAGATTCTGCTTTGATTAAAGGTAAAACAGTTGTAAATGCAATTAAAGATACAGCCACTGCAGTTGATGGCAAGGTAACAAATGCTGGCCAATTTACAGATAGTGCAGATTCTGCTTTGATTAAAACAAAGACAGTTGTCAATGCTATTAAAGATACGGCAGCAGCTGTTGATAATATAAACAATGCGGGTTATATCACAAAAGATGTGAATAATTTGACATACTATACGACAACCACAAAAATGAATGATGCATTGAGTGGCAAACAAGATACTTTAACTGCAGGAGACGGTATCACTATTTCTAACAATACCGTATCTGTTAAAGCTACGTCGAGTGGTTCTGGGTTGAGTGTTACTGCTTCTGGAGTCAAAGTTGCTGCAGATGCTGCGAACATCAATTCTAATGCGGTAATAACAGCAAAGATTAAAGATTTGAATGTTACAACAGCAAAGATTGCAAATGCGGCGGTTACTGAGGCTAAATTGGGTGCCGATGCGGTAACAACAGTAAAGATTAAAGATGGGGCGGTTACTGCTGCTAAATTGGGGGCTAAAATTCAATTGTACAGTGGTTGGAATTCCGGTGGAACACCAACTAGTACAACTACTGTGGCTTTGGTTGATCCTGTTAGTGCTTCGTAAAAAAAATGATAATTTGTTATGGTAATTATATGCAGATATGTGTATAGTTACCATATCAATATAAATAGTGAACAAGATTAGTATGAAAAAATTATTTCTGATTTTTGTCGCTTTGATTATGGTTTTACCTGCGTTTTCTGCTACTGTGGCTGATGGGGATAAATCTAAACCCGTGTCTGTTTCTTATGTAAAGGAAGCATATAACGCATTGGATTCTGCAAAACAGGCGAAATTGAGCACCAGCAATGTATCTGTTAGTGATGATGGGGATGCTGGGAAACCTGTTACTGAAGTCACGGCCAGTGATGGAAAGTTGACCTTGAAACGTGCAGAAATAACGGTTCCAGTTGGCAGTGCGTCCAGTCCCACGTCACGTGCATCAATTTGGATTGAATAATTAAAAAATTGGGTTGGGACCCAATTTTTTTTAACCATTTTCCCCGTAAATTAAAGATTTTTTTGTTGATTTATGTGGATATATGGTTAACCTGAATAAAGCGTATAATATAAAACAAACGGAGTTATATAATGTCTGAAAATATAGATTACAGTCAAGTTAATACTTGGCCTTTCCAGGAAGCACGCAAAATTTTGGCACGTATCGGTAATAAAGTGCCAGAAAAAGGTTATGTGTTGTTTCAAACTGGGTTCGGTCCATCAGGGTTGCCTCATATTGGCACTTTCGGTGAAGTTGCCAAAACCAGCATGGTCAGATGGGCTTTCTCTAAATTGTCCGACATTCCAACCCGTTTAATTGAATTTTCTGATGATATGGACGGTTTGCGCAAGGTTCCTACTAATATTCCTAACCAGGAAGAAATCGCAAAATATATTGGTTGCCCATTAACCAAAGTTCCAGATCCTTTCGGTAAATATGACAGTTTCGCCGCACATAATAATGCTATGTTGCGCGATTTCTTGGACGGTTTTGGATTCGATTATGAATTGGTCAGCTCGACCGAAATGTACAAATCAGGCCGTTTCAATGATGCGCTGAAAAAAGTGTTGGCAAATTATGATAAAATTATGGAAATTATGTTGCCAACTTTGGGCGAAGAAAGACGTCAAACTTACAGCCCTGTGTTGCCTATATCGCAAAAAACAGGACATGTATTACAGGTTCCTTTGTTGTCCGTTAATGCAGAGGCGGGCACTGTGGAATTCATAGACGAAGATGGTACACGCGTTGAACAATCTGTGCTGGACGGTAATGCAAAATTACAATGGAAGGCCGATTGGGCTATGCGGTGGTTGGCTTTGGATGTAGATTATGAAATGTGTGGGGCTGATTTAACCGATTCGTATAAATTGTCCGGTCAAATTGTAAAGGTTTTGGGTGGAAAACAGCCTGACAATTTAACATATCAATTATTTGTTGACGAACAGGGGCAAAAGATTTCTAAAACCAAGGGTAACGGTATCAGCATTGAACAATGGCTGACTTATGCTAATCCTGAAAGTTTGGCTTTGTTTATGTATATCAAACCTTTGACCAGCAAGAAATTGTATTTTGATGTTATTCCACGCAATGTTGATGAATATTATCAATATTTAAATGCGTATGATAAACAAAACGAAACTGAAAAAATGACAAATCCTGTGGTCTATATCCACCGCGAACATGGTGTGCCAACAGATCGTATGCCAATTACATATAATTTGTTGCTGAATTTGGCCAGTGCTGCAAATACAGAACGTTTGGAAGATATGTGGGGATATATCAGTGCTTATAACCCAGATTTGAATCCAGAAAACAACCCTGAATTAAATAAAATGGCGGGCTATGCGGTACAATATTACCACGATTTTGTTAAACCAAACAAGAAATACCGCGAACCAACTGAAATGGAAGCCAATGTATTGAAAGATTTGGCAGAAGGTTTGAATCAATTCGTTGGTAAAACTGGTATCGAAAAAGATTTAGAAACATATTGCTATGATTTGGGCAAAAAATATTATAAACCAGAAGAATTACGCCAATTCTTTGGTATGTTCTATAATGTTTTATTGGGGCAAGAAAATGGTCCACGTTTGCCGAATTTTATACTGATTTACGGTATAGAAAAAACTCAGCAGATGATAAAAGAAAAATTAGCAAAATAATTAACGCCCCCGATTATTCGGGGGATTTTTGCCTTGCATGTTTTTTTATTTTTTCTACAATGGGGGGGTGCAAAAACAAAAAGGAGAAAACATGAAAAAAGCATTGTTAGCATTGGCAGCAGTTTTGATGTTGTCTGCATGTGGTGGTTACTATCGTTCTGGAAACTGCGAATATGAATTCTTGTTACACAAAGATATTTCAATTTCTAAATTGATTGGCAGTTGCAACAAATAATAATAAAAAAAACCGTCGAAATGGCGGTTTTTTAATGTAGGTAATTCGATAATAAAAATAATTGACTTGTATAAACGAAATTTATTAAAATTTATTTTGAAAAGGGATAAAAGCAAACAGCGATTTTTTGGTGAAGCAATACGGTCGATGTTTTACAGCTTAATCCCTAAGTTAAGTTGATCGGATTGCTTCATCAAAAAATTTTTGTTTGTTTTGTAAAAAAAAACGACCCATTTGGGTCGTTTTTCATATTTGTATTCGTCGAAATTAAAACATATATTTCACAGCACAGCTGAACAAATATTGTGCATCTAATGCATAATGGCCACGTGCTGGGATAAACATACGGCCTGCGGCAGATAATGTTATATTGTGTGTTAATTCGAAATCCATTCCGGCCTTTAATACCAGTATCGCAGAATACACAGTGTTATCATCAAGTGGCACAGTAGATTTATAATCTGTATGATAATTCATAACGCCTAAACCTGCGCCCAATACAGCGTCTATGCGGGATGTCTTATCACCACTTAAACGGAAATAGTTATCGTATGTTGCAGACATAGAGGCTGTACGTATTTTGCCATATTTTGCATCTGTGAATTTATCTTGGAAATTGCGGTTTGTTGTCATATCTAAATTCAACATAACACCGCCATTATAGATTTTTGTATATTCACCAAAACGGACACCCGCTTCAAGCCCAATGTTGAAGAAATCTTCCGGTAAATCAATGTGTTCAGCAAGGGCAAAATCTTCCATTCCTTGGGAATAGTTAGCATCAGACAACCCCATTGTAAAGCCAACAAATGGGCGATATTCTGTTGCGTTGGCGCCCGCTACAGATAAAAACAATGCAGCAATACTTGTTAACATAACTTCCGATTTCATGTCTTTCCTCCTTTGCATGAATTTCAATATGCGGGAACTATAGCCCGTTTTTTATGGTTTTACAATAAATTTTAATATTCTTTGTTCCAATTTATTTGTGGAAAACATTTTTGTTGAAACCTTTGATATGCTTCATATTGTGATGATGCAATTTGTTTCGCACGCATAGTGTTAAAATATTTCGCATCATATCCATATAACCATGATAAACGCGTTCTGTCTGCATCCCACAGGCACGCAGAAATATAATCAGGCGCCGCAATACCAATTGTATGGTTTGTAATTGCATATATGATAGATTTTTGGGTTTGTTGTGGAATTTTAAATTGGTTCATAATGGAAATAGCCATTGGAACCGCGTTTTTCCCGTGTTGCATATCAAAAGAATCATTTGTGCGCGCCATATCATGAAAAGCACATGCAAATATAACTGGGACAGGATCACATTTCATGGACAAAGCATAATCTATACCACGAAACACAACCGCGGCTGTGTGCGTGTCTAACCCATGCATACCACACATTTTTTGTGTGCAACGTTGAACGACCAACGGATATACATTTTCAATATAGAAATTAAAATAATGTCTGATTTTCGATATTTCCGGATTCTGCGATTTGTTTTCCATATTTGACCTTTGTTTGTGTTCGTGTATTGTATACATTTTTTATCCTGATATCAAGTGTCATGAAAAAAATTGACACAACTCAAGAAAAAATTTAACATTAATGTGAAAAACAAGGGAAAACAAATGGCTTTGATTTATTGTCGTGAATGTGGGAAAAAATATTCTTCCCGCGCAAAAAAATGCCCAGGATGCGGATATACACCATACGATTTATCTAAATCTATTTGGGTGTATTTGTTGTTGTGTTGGTTATTTGGGGTTTTGGGTGCACACAGGTTTTATACTAGTAAAAAAGATTCCGGTGTTGTGATGCTCGTTTTATCTATAACAGGTATAGGAATGGTTGTTACAGGAATTTGGGTATTGATAGATTTAATTATTGGTATTTGTAATATATCAACACCCCAGGAAATATTTGAAAACAAGAAATAAAAAACGGGGTTTAAAACCCCGTTTTTTATTCTGATTTTTTATCTTTAGTTTTAAATTGCATATCGTACAACATTTTATATGCACCGTTTTTTATGGCCAATAATTCTTCGTGTGTGCCAGATTCTACGATTTGACCATCATTTACAACGATGATTTTATTAGCGTTACGAACGGTTGATAAACGGTGTGCAATTACAAACACGGTTTTGTCGTGCATCAAGTTTTCGATTGCCTTTTGAACGACAGCTTCAGATTTATTATCCAATGCAGATGTTGCTTCGTCCAGAACCAATATAGGCGCATTTTTCAAGAAAGCACGTGCAATCGCAACACGTTGTTTTTGTCCACCGGACAATAATATACCGCGTTCGCCAATTTGTGTGTCCAAACCATTTTGCAGGGTTTTCAAAAACTCATCCAAATATGCCAATTTAATTGCACGATTTAATTCTTCTTCGGTTGCGTTTTCATTACCCAACATAATATTTTCGCGGATTGTGCCACCAAACAAGAAGTTATCTTGGAAAACAACACCAATATTTTGGCGCAAAGATTTCAAAGTAAAATCACGGATATCTGTGCCGTCAATTTTTATAGCACCAGAGGTTGCGTCATAGAAACGTGGTAATAAGCTGACCACTGTGGTTTTTCCACCGCCAGAATTACCAACGATTGCTATTGTCTCGCCTTTTTTGATGGTTAAATTGATGTGTTTTAACACAGGAACATCTTTGATATATTCAAAAGATACATCTTTGAATTCAATCTTTTTGATTTTATCAGGCATTTCGATTGCATCTTTTGAATCTTGAATTTTGGGTTCTGCATCTAATACTTCAAAAACCTGTTCAATAGCCCAGAAAGAAACCAACACAGAATTATAATTACCACCGATTGTTTTAATTGGTGTGTATAACAAAATCAAAGATGTCAAAAATGATACAAATCCACCAGGGGTCAAGCGACCTGTCAAAATAAGGTGAGACCCAAACCATAATGCCAAAGCAATACCAATTGATAAAACAATATGCATAACAGGTGTTAACCAACGGGTGCGTTTGAACAATTTCATACCCAAATCAAAAGATTCATGTAATACAGTCAAATATCTTTGTTCTTGGTATTTTTCCAAATTATATGAAATGATAGTTTTGTTGCCAGAATATGTTTCATTATATTTTGTGGTTAAACGCGCACCTGTTTCCATATTTTTGTTTAAAACAGGGGTTACACGTTTTTTCAAAGAAGCCATTGGTAAAAATGCGAACAGCAATATTGACACACACACCAAAGCCAATTGCCATGAATTATAAAACAATACGACAATCAAGGACAGGGCGGTAAAAAACTTTTGAACAAAAGATTTTATATTGCTTAATAATCCGGCACATGCGGTATCAGCATTGCTGCTGAATTTAATAATGATATCGCCTGAATTTTTTGTGTTAAAAAATTCGGTTTCAAAAGTTAACATTTTCTTGAATAAATCGGCCTTTAATAAATTTGTGATTTTGCCACCGACCCATGTATTCAAATAATTTAATATATATGTCAAACCACCCTGGATAACGGTGAAACCTATAATCAAAATAGGAATATACCATCCTTCTGTCAGGGTTTTTTCAACCATAACTGCGTCTGTATATGGTCTTATGGCCCATGCGATTACCGCATCCATGGATCCAACAGGAATTGTTAACAATAATGTCAACAAAGCACGGAACCAGTACGGTTTAATATATTTCCACATGCGTTTGTAATTTTTTACAAACATATTTTCAAGAACTTGTCTTTTTAAACTTTTAGATAATTTTTGCATAATCTACCTGTTATAAAACCTGGTAAAAGGTTAGCCGATTTACAAACAGATGTCAATATTTCTGTCAAAAAGGCAAAATTTGGCAAAAAAATTGAATCTATACGATTTTGTCCTTGCTTTTGTGCCAGTTTTCTTTCAAAATAGCGCCCGGTTAAGACTTAATTAAAAGGAGAAACCATGGAAAATAAATGGGTTTATACATTTGGAAATGGTGCCGCAGAAGGCCGGGCAGATATGCGTAATCTGTTGGGTGGTAAAGGCGCTAATTTGGCAGAAATGAATTTGGTTGGACTGCCTGTACCCGCAGGATTTACAGTAACAACCGATGTTTGCAGATTTTACTATGAAAATGGGCAAACATATCCATCTGATTTGATGGACCAAGTCAAAGCAGGTATTGCACATATTGAATCTATTATGGGCAAAAAATTTGCAGATTTGCAAAATCCTTTATTGGTTTCTGTTCGTTCTGGGGCTCGTGTTTCTATGCCTGGAATGATGGATACTGTTTTGAATTTGGGTTTAAACGATGAAACAGTGAAAGCATTGGCAAAATCAGCAAATAACGAAAGATTTGCATATGATTCATATCGTCGTTTCATCATGATGTTTTCTGACGTTGTGTTGGGTGCAGATATCGATTTGTTCGAACACACATTGGAACGTATGAAAGAAGACAAAGGTTACAAAGTTGATACAGAATTGACAGCTGACGATTTGAAAGATTTGGTTGAAAAATTCAAAGAAATCGGTGTTAAAATTGGCAAAGTTTTCCCACAAGATCCATGGGAACAATTGAAATTAGGTATCGGCGCAGTGTTCGGTTCTTGGATGTCCAAGAAAGCAATCACATATCGTAAATTGAATAATATCCCTGGCGATTGGGGAACTGCTGTTAACGTTCAAGCCATGGTATTTGGTAATTCTGGCGATGACAGTGCAACTGGTGTGTGTTTCAGCCGTGATCCTGCAACTGGTGAAAACAGATTTTATGGTGAATATTTGATTAATGCCCAAGGTGAAGACGTTGTGGCAGGTATCAGAACACCACAGCCAATGGCAAAAGATGATTCTGGCCGTATTTCTTTGGAAGAAGCAATGCCAGAAGTTTATGCTGAATTGGTTGATGTTCGTAACAAATTGGAACAACACTATAAAGACATGCAAGATATGGAATTCACAATTGAACACAAAAAATTGTGGATGTTGCAATGCCGTAACGGTAAAAGAACCGCTGCCGCTGCTGTCCGTATGGCTGTAGAAATGGTCGAAGAAGGATTGTTGTCCAAAGAAGAAGCTATCCTGCGCGTGGGTGCAGATCAATTGAATCATTTGTTGCATCCTATGTTGGATCCAAAAGCAGAAAAGAAAGTTATTGCAACTGGATTGCCTGCATCCCCAGGTGCCGCAGTTGGTCAAGCTGTGTTTAACGCGGAAGACGCGGAAGCTTGGAAGAAAGAAGGCAAAAAAGTTATGTTGATTCGCGTTGAAACATCCCCAGAAGATATTGCGGGTATGAACGCGGCTCAAGGTGTGATTACTGCACGTGGTGGTATGACATCACACGCTGCGGTGGTTGCTCGTGGTATGGGAACACCTTGTGTATCTGGTTCTCCAGACATAAAAATTGATTATGAAACAAAAACAATGAAAACCACATCTGGTGTCACAATTCACGAAGGTGATTGGGTTTCTATCGATGGTGCAAAGGGTCAAATTATCGAAGGTGCAGTTCCAACAGTATCTGTGGAATTAACTGGTAATTTTGGAACTTTGATGAAATGGGTTGATGAAATCAAAACTTTGACAGTCAAAGCAAATGCTGAAACACCAAAAGATGCAAAACAAGCACGCAATTTCGGTGCAGAAGGTATCGGTTTGGCACGTACAGAACACATGTTCTTTGACCCATCCAGAATCCAAGATATGCGTGAAATGATTTTGGCGGACGACGAAGCCGGCAGACGTGCTGCATTGGATAAATTGTTGCCTTATCAAAAAGCGGACTTCATTGAATTGTTCAAAATCATGGATGGTTTGCCAGTAACGATTCGTTTGATTGATCCACCTTTACATGAATTCTTGCCTCATACCGAAGCAGACATGAAAGAATTGGCAGATTACATTGGTAAACCTGTGGAATTTGTGAAAGCACGTGCCGAAGCATTACACGAACAAAACCCAATGTTGGGTCATCGTGGTTGCCGTCTTGCAATTACATATCCTGAAATTTGCGAAATGCAAACACGCGCAATCTTGTTTGCCGCAATTGAATGCAAAAAGATGGGTGTTCGCGTATTCCCAGAAATCGAAGTTCCATTGGTTGGTTCCAAGAAAGAAGTCGATATTGTCAAAGCTGTTATTGATGCCACAGCTAATGCTGTGTTCGCAGAATCAGGCGACAGCGTCGAATACAAAGTTGGTTCAATGATTGAATTACCACGTGCAGCAGTTTTGGCTAATGAAATTGCTGAAAGTTGCGAATTCTTTGAATTTGGAACAAACGATTTAACTCAAACCACATTGGGTATGTCACGTGATGACACTGGCAAGATTTTGGATGAATATCGTGCTCGTGGTGTTTATGTAGCAGATCCATTTGCATCCGTTGATCAATTGGGGGTTGGTTTGTTGATTAAAGATGCTGTGCAGAAAGCACGCGCCACCAAGGGTGACGACATCCACTTGGGTGTTTGTGGTGAACATGGTGGGGATCCTGAATCTATAGAATTTTTCCACAAATGCGGATTTAATTCTGTGTCTTGCAGTCCATTCCGTGTGCCAATCGCACGTTTGGCAGCCGCGCAAGCAGCAGTCAAATTCCCACGTAAAAAATAATGATTGCGTGTAAAAAATAAAATGGTTCCAGGATAAAAACTGGAACCTTTTTATATGTTTGACTTTTTCCCCTAAAAAATTTAACATATATCTTGTTATATGCATGAAAGGAAAAATCATGAAAAAAATTTTGTTATTGGGATTGGGGGTAACCGTTTTGTGTGGTTGCGATGTAAAGAAAGAATATGTCGTTGGCCAAGATGCTTTCTGTGTTGGTCTGGAAGAAACCAGTAATGAATCAGTGTTTTGTAAAGATGCCAATGGTTATCCAATAAATGGTCGTGTTGTTCAATATTATGCAAATGGTAATATTTTCAGAGAAATGACAATCAGACAGGGTAAAGAAAACGGTCTGGAAAAAGAATATTATGAAAACGGCAATTTGAAAGTTGAATTAACTGTAAAGAACGGTGTTGCCAATGGCAAGGCATTTGCATATAACGAAGATGGTAAATTGTATATGGAAACCGTGTGGAAAGAGGGCAAAATATCTACTGCCAAAGTTTATGATGCAAACGGCAAAGTTACAGCAAATACCGAAGGTATGTAATATATAAAATTCAAGTTATTTAAAAATCCCCGAAATATCGGGGATTTTTGTTGTTAGAAATTTGGAAACCCTTCCTACGGAAATGTGTTTGTTTTTATCTTATAATGATTTTGTCTTGAAGGACTTTTAACAACATAACCACAGGAGAAAAAATAAATGGGAGCTTTATTGCATTATGTACTTAAACCTTTATCTTTAATAGGTGCTTTGAACTGGGGCTTGGTCGGATTTTTTAAATTCGATTTAGTCGCATGGATTTTTGGACCTATGACGATATGGTCACGGTTAATATATGCTGTTATCGGTGTATCCGCTTTAATTTGGGCGTTTGTCTGGATGTTCAGTGATGATTCAGCCGATAATAACGAATACAGCAGACGGTGTAATTAATATTATCCCTTGTATCTTGACTTGGAAAAGAATGTCGGTTCGGCATTCTTTTTCTTTGTAAAAGATTTTTTTATGTTATAATGATTCTTGCGAAAGCAGAGTGAGAGAGATTAAATGTAAAAGGGATGGTGGCTTTCGCAAAAAATGCTTGTTTTTGGGCAGTCCCATCATCCCTTTTTGTTCCAAAAATGTGATTGTCGGGGATAAAATCGGCCAATTTCAACAAGATATAACAAAAAATCAATATATTGGGTTGATTTGGTAAAAAAGTGTCTATATTTTGATTTTTTTAGCGATTCGAATCGGATTTTTTGTAAAATTTTTACAAAAATATATACAAAAAAGTGTTTAGTATTTTAAATGGCTACGAATCGGTCGTATGAAAACACTCCCAAAGCCACAGCCAGTAAGGGTTTGAGAAATGCAAGGGAAAAAAACAAAAAAAATTTTTTTTTAATAGTGAGAATTGTGTTGAAATACTGTATCTTGTGTTACAAGAAACTTAAAACATACTATATATAGTATTTTGGCCAAGATGAAGGGGAAGGAAATGGCAGCAAATGAAAACGAAGTTAAAATACAAGTTATGTCAACTTTGACATGTAAATTGGAATCTATCAAAAAACGTTCCGGTGAAGTGGTTCCTTTTGATGCAAAGAAGATTTATGAAGCTATTAAGAAAGCAGTCGGTGTTACTTGTGAAATATCAGATGCAGATATAGTAAAGATAACTCAAGATGTTTTGAAACGTTTGGATAAAAAATATAGTGGTGAGATTCCAAATGTAGAAGATATACAAGAAATCGTTATTCAAACATTAATGGATGCACACGCATATAAAACTGCTGAAAAATATATAATATATCGTCAAAAACGTTCTGAAATTCGTAATTCTATGGTTGATGCTGTGGAAGTTATCAATGGTTATGTTTCCGAAGCGGATTGGCGTGTTAAAGAAAATTCCAATGTTGGTTATTCAATTGGCGGTTTGATTTTAAGAAGCAGTGAACGTATGACTGCTGAATATTGGTTAAGTTTGTATTCCAAAGAAATTGCTGATGCACATAAATCTGCATCTTTACACATTCACGATTTGGGTTGGTTGACTGGATATTGTGCAGGTTGGTCTTTGCGTGAATTGTTATACGAAGGATTCAACGGTGTTCCGGGTTATTTGCAATGCGAACCTGCAAAACACATGGTCACAGCGGTTTCCCACATGGTTAATTTCCTTGGCACTTTGCAAAACGAATTTGCTGGGGCCCAGGCATTCTCTTCTGTGGATACATATTTGGCACCATATGTCAGATTGGATAAATTATCATATGCAGATGTTAAAAATTCTATGCAGACATTGGTATTTAATTGTTCTGTGCCATGTCGTTGGGGAACTCAAACACCATTTATTAATTTCACTTTCGATTGGACATGCCCAAAAGATTTGCGTGAACAACGCCCATTTGTAGGCAAAAAACAAGTTGATTTCACATATGGTGATTTGCAACCTGAAATGGATATGATTAACAAAGCATTTTTGGAAGTTATGACCGAAGGTGATGCATTGGGACGTCCATTTACATTCCCAATCCCAACATATAACATCACAGATGATTTCCCATGGGATCATCCAAATGTTAAACCTTTGTTCAATTTGGCCGCTAAATATGGTATTCCAAATTTCCAGAATTTCTTGAATTCTGATTTGAACCCAACAGACGTTCGTTCTATGTGCTGCAGATTGCGTTTGGATGTTCGTGAATTGTTGAAACGCGGTGGTGGTTTGTTCGGCAGTGCTGAAAAAACAGGTTCTATCGGTGTGGTTACCATCAATTTGGCTCGTTTAGGTTATAAACACAAAGGCGACCGCGAAGGTTTGTTGAAAGAATTACAATACTTATTAGATTTGGCCCGCGATTCTTTGGAAGTAAAACGCAAAATTATTACCAAGAATTTGGAACACGGTTTGTATCCATTTACAAAACGTTATCTGGGCAGTTGGAATCACCACTTCTCTACAATCGGTGTTAATGGCGCAAATGAAATGGTTTTGAATTTCACAAATGGTGCCGAAAACATCGCAACAGTATTTGGTAAAAACTTGGTTTTGGAAGTGATGGATTTCATCAGAGCTAATTTGGCTGACTATCAAGAAAAAACTGGTAATTTGTATAATCTGGAAGCAACACCAGCAGAAGGATGTGCATATCGTTTTGCAAAAACAGACAAAAAGGAATTTCCAGATATTATCACAGCGGGAACTCCAGATGCACCATATTATACTAATTCAACCCAGTTGCCTGTGAACTTTACAGATGACCCATTTGTTGCATTGGAACACCAGGAAGCACTGCGACGTAAATATACAGGTGGAACAATGTTACATTTGTATATGGGTGAACCTGTGTCTTCAGGCGAAGCAGCAGAAAAGATTGTTCGGACAATATTTGAAAATTACAAGGTACCTTACATGACAATAACACCAACATTTTCAATCTGTCCAAAACACGGATATTTGCCAGGGCGTCATGATTATTGTCCAAAATGTGATGCTGAAATTGCGGCAAACAACAATAAACAAGAAAACAAATAACAAAAAAGAATGAAAGGAGAAACTTATGAACACACAAAGAACACCATGCGAAACATTTTCACGTGCAATGGGATATATCAGACCTGTTAAAAACTTTAACGTTGGTAAATATTCTGAATTTTGTGAACGCAAAACCTTTACAGAAGAAAATTCTTTGTCTGCTGGTGCACGTCACAAAGAATTAATGAAGATGGCTGCGTAAAAAGGTTTCTTCGATGAAACAAATACAAATAGGCGGTCTGGTTTCCTTTACTACTATTGATTATCCTGGGAAACTGGCCGCTGTTTTGTTTTTATGTGGATGTCCGCTACATTGTGTATATTGTTCAAATGAACATTTAATACCTGTGGCAGATGGCGATTATGACCCGGAAAAAGTGTTTGATTGGTTGAAACAACGTGTTGGAAAATTAGAAGGTGTTGTTTTTTCTGGGGGGGAAGCATTAATGCAGGCGGATGCCACAATTGGATATATGAAACGTGTGCATGATTTAGGATTTTCGATCGGGTTGCATACAAACGGATTCTATCCAGATTTATTGAAAAAAGTTACCGATATTGTTGATTGGGTTGGAATGGATTTCAAAGCAACACGGGATAACTATAAAAAATTAACTGGCATAGATGTTGCGTATGACAGAATGATTGAATCTTTGAAATATTGGGTATCAACTGGGCGGGGATTAGAAGTACGCACAACATGTGATCCGCGTTTCGTTTCCAAAGAAGATTTGTTGGAAATCGCAAGGATATCTGCCGATATGGGTGTTAAGAATTTTGCGGTGCAAAAATATACGCCATATCACGAATGCGAATGTCATGAAACTGATGAGGCACAAAGAAATCAATTTTTTAACGATGAAAATTTAAAACAAAAAATTGAATCTTTGTTTGATAAAGTTATTTGGCGTGATCAAGGTTAAAAAATAAAAACATCAAATAAAAAATGTCCCGATAGGGACATTTTTTATTTCCCTCGGCAAAGATGCCTGCGGGGAAACCGTAACAATTTTGGTGCACTGTCGTTTCCAAAATTTACTTGTTTTCTGGTGGCTCTGATCGGAATGTAAATTCCCACAACATAAATGTTGCGGGCCCCTTTCACTTTGCTGGCGCTACGTCCCGAACCTGTCGGTTCAATTCCGTCATTTCCATGCATAAATAAAAAACACCCGCAAGGGGTGTTTCTTATTTCTGGTGGCTCTGATCGGAATCGAACCGATACTCCTTTCAGAACGTGATGTTGAGTCAAGCGCGTCTACCAGTTCCGCCACAGAGCCAGAACGAACGACAGTTACTTATTTAGCAGCTGCCTTTTTGGCTTCGACCTTTTTAACAAGGCGAGCACTGCGAGTTGGTTTGTGAACCGATTTCTTTGCAGGTGCGGCCGCTTTGCCGTTTTTCTTTTCAATGGCTTTTTTAATAGCAGCCATTTCAGGTGTCAACCGAGATACAGGTTTTGCCATTACATAGGCATCCAATCCACCGTGTTTTGTTAATGTACGCAATCCAGCAGTCGAAATACGCAAGCTGAAATCACGGCACAAAATGTCACTGTGGAAAGATAATTTTTGCAAATTTGGCAAGAAAGTACGTTTGGTATGACGTTCAGAGTGTGATACGTTCATTCCAACCATAGTCTTTTTACCAGTTACTTTACATACACGAGGCATTTTTAAATCCTTTAATTACTGGGCAATAATTTATAATATAATTTGACAAAAGTCAAGTGTTGTTTTTATTTTCCGTTTATTTTATCCCATGGGCAGTGCTTAATAAATCACTGACCACTTTTACCGGAGTAAATGTAGAACCCGGAACCGCCACAAAAACAGTGTTCCATTTGGCCATAGCGCCGTTCCACAAACCCGGTCTTTCCATGGCACGCAAAGGCATACCATTTTTAGATTTTTCAGATATAAATCCCGTTTCTTCATCAATATAATTCGTTAAATTGAATTTATTATTTTGAAAATCTTTAGTGGCGCACACCAAATCCACAGGGTTAAAATATTCCGAATCGTTCATGATTGGTTTCGATTCTGGGGCGATTTGGCTGGATTCTACAATTTGTAAATCAATCATACCATTTTTATTTTTTACCCAGAAAGGTCCGCCACCAGGTGCACCAGTATTTTTAACAACACCACATACACGAATAGGGCGGTTTAAAATGTCCCTGTATTCAGGTGTGGTTAATTTGCCGGCCAATTTAATACCAATTTTTGTTATGATAAATTCGTGAATTGCATTTATGTCTGCGCGATTGTTATCTATATCTTGAATGAAATTAAATATTTGTTTTTGTATATCAACCAATATACCGGCCAACATCTTTTTATATTTGATTGTATCCCCACGCAAAGATTCAATCGTCACATTATCAATGTTTTTGATAAATATTAAATCTGCGTCTATGTCATTCAGGTTTTGAATCAAAGCGCCATGCCCAGCAGGTCTGAATAACAAAGTGCCATCATCATTTCTGAACGGTGTATTATCCATATTTACCGCGATAGTATCTGTGCATGATTTTTGTTCAGACAAAGATATATTATATTTCACACCGCATTTAGATTCATATTGTGGAATCACGCGGTTTAATAAACTTTCAAAACCATGTTTGTGTTCTGGTGAAATAGTGAAATGAATATTTACAGTATCACCAGATTTTGCATATTCAAATCCTTCAGTTAAATGTTCTTCGATTGGTGTTTTTGCGTATTCAGGATATTTATGAAAAGGTATTAAACCCTTTGGCTGATTGCCGTAATTCACCCCCGAATCAGTCAAAATACATTTGATAATATCTGTATCGGTTGCATTTTGTGGCAAAAACGGCTTTAAATCGTTCCAGAACGCGAATTTATCAATATTGGATATAGTTTTGTCTGTTGTTTCGTTTCGTGTGCCTGTGGCGATAAAATCAAACAAATCTTTGAACATACGGGTTGCGGCGCCCGATGCAGGAACAAATTTTACTATTTTATGATTTTTTGCGAATTCATCATAAATGTTTATATATTTTTCCGCCATATCATCAGAGCAAACAATTACGCCGTCTTCCGTGGTTGCAGGTTTAACGATATTTGCATATGGGAATCCTGATTTAAAATTATCAATTTGTTTATTTATTGTTTCCAGTGTTAATCCGTGTGATTTAATTTGTTGAATATCTGTATTAGAAAACATCATGATAAAACCTTTGTTGATTTCAAAATAATGCTAAACCAAAAATAACGAAATCGCAAGATTTTAAATAGGTATAGGTTTGTATTCGGGTATCTTGAATTTACACAAAAAGCGACTATATAAATGGCATAAGAAAAAAATAAACAAAGAGGTAAACTGATGAATCCGGAAGATGTTCAAGAAACGCCACAACAGGCGATTGAAAAATATACTACCGATTTTACTAAATTGGCAGCGGATGGAAAATTAGACCCAGTGATTGGTCGTGAAGAAGAGGTCAGAAGAACCGTTCAAGTATTATCACGCAGAACAAAAAATAACCCTGTGTTGATTGGAAATCCCGGGGTTGGTAAAACAGCCATAGTTGAAGGTTTGGCACAACGAATTGTATCTGGGGATATGCCTGAAAATTTATTAAAGAAAAAATTATTGTCATTGGATATGGGTGCTTTGATGGCTGGCGCAATGTTTCGCGGTCAATTTGAAGGCAGATTGAAAGCTATTTTGAAAGCAGTCAAAGATTCAAATGGTGAAATAATTTTATTCATAGATGAATTGCATACTATGGTTGGTGCAGGCAAAGGCGAAGGTTCTATGGATGCCGGCAATTTGTTGAAACCTATGTTGGCACGTGGTGAATTGCATTGCGTTGGTGCAACAACTTTGGATGAATATCGTCAATATATCGAAAAAGATCCTGCATTGGCACGTCGTTTTCAACCTGTCTATGTTGATGAACCAACAATAGATGATACGATTTCCATTTTGCGTGGATTGAAAGATAAATACGAAGGCCATCATGGTGTTCGTATTGCTGATGCTGCGTTG
Source organism: Alphaproteobacteria bacterium (assembly GCA_024402815.1). Classification (GTDB taxonomy): domain Bacteria; phylum Pseudomonadota; class Alphaproteobacteria; order Rs-D84; family Rs-D84; genus Enterousia. The sequence goes on from JAKSTB010000007.1 coordinate 18,365, forward strand.
GTTGCTGCGGTGAAATTATCTGACAGATATATCACAGACAGATTTTTACCAGATAAAGCAATCGATTTGATTGATGAAGCGGCTGCACGTGTTCGTATTGAAATTGCATCTAAACCTGAAAAATTGGATGAATTAGACAGACATTTAATGCAATTAAAAATCGAACAACAGGCGTTGAAGAAAGAAAAAGATGCTGAATCACAAAAACGTTTGGTCGATTTGGAAAAATTGATTGCGAAAATGGAAAAAGAATCTGCCGAGATGACTGAAAAATGGAAAGATGAACAGCAAAAAATGCGTGGGCTGTCCGATATGATGGCGGCATTAGATTCTGCACGTGCAGAGGTTGCGATTGCTATGCGTAATGGCGATTATGAAAAAGCATCTGCATTGCAATACGGCAAGATTCCTGAATTAGAAGAAGCAATCAAAAAACAAAATGGCGAATCCAAAGAATACAAAACTGTATTGCCAGAACATATTGCAGCGGTGGTCAGCAAATGGACTGGTGTTCCTGCGGACAGATTGACCATGGAAGAACAGGCCAAATTGTTAAATATTGAAGATGAATTACGCAAACGTGTTGTGGGACAAGATCATGCGTTGTCTGTTGTTGCGCGTGCAATACGTCGTTCGCGTGCAGGGTTATCCGACCCACACAGACCTTCGGGCAGTTTTATGTTTTTGGGCCCCACAGGTGTTGGTAAAACCGAAGTTGCAAAAGCATTGGCAGAATATCTGTTTAATGATGATACGGCAATGACACGTATAGATATGTCTGAATATATGGAACCACATTCAGTTGCGCGTTTGATTGGCGCACCTCCGGGGTATGTTGGATATGAACAGGGCGGTGAATTGACAGAATCTGTTCGTCGCAGACCTTATCAGGTTTTATTATTTGATGAAATTGAAAAGGCGCATCCTGATGTATTCAATGTCTTTTTGCAGATATTGGATGACGGACGTTTGACAGATGGTCAGGGTCGTATAGTGAACTTCACAAATACGATTATAATAATGACCAGCAACCTGCCAAATATGGAAGCGGTGAAAAAACAATTCAGACCTGAATTTGTGAACCGTATAGATGAAATCGTGTTCTTTAATCAATTGGGCAAAGATGTAATGGCAGACATAGTTAAAATTCAATTAAGAATTTTGGAAAAACGTTTGGCAGAACGTCAAATATCTATGCATATATCTGATGCTGCAATCAAATGGTTGGGCGACAACGGATATGATGCGGTATTTGGCGCGCGACCACTAAAACGATTGATTACGACTGCTGTGGAAGATAAAATCGCAGATTTGATTTTGTCTGGTTCTGTCGGTGAAGGTTCAACCGTTGACATAGATGTTCATGGTGGTGTTTTAGAAATAAAGTAAAATAAAAATCCCACGTCTTGGGATTTTTATTTTTTATATTGTTTTATTTGATTGTGTAAAATTTGTAAGATTATTTCTGTGTTGTTCGGTATATTTAAAAAATTATGTTTTGCATAAGGTACTATTATGTAATTAAATTTGTCACCGTTAGGATATGTTTGTAATATTTTGTATTTTTCGTACAAATCTTTCGGAGTGGCTTTTTTATCTTTTTCGCCAGCTATGATTGTTGTTGGAATTCCCCAATTTGACATAATTTCAGGTTCAAATGGTTGATCACACAATGCATCGAAAAAGTTATAAGTGATAGGTATGTACATGTGTGGGGTTTGTCGATTAAATATGTTAGCTAAGAAAATTAAATTTTCACTTTTATGATTTTTTTGTGAAAATTGTTTTAATGTTTCATACCAAGATTTGTTTACAAATGGTGCAAACAGTATTACGGATGAAAAATTTATTTGTTGATTGTTTTTGTTCATTTGATTCAGTGTAGATACAAGTCCTGTAGCACCCGCAGAATGGCCAATTATGCAAGTGTATCCTTTGGTTGTATAACTGATGTGTTCTAATGCAATATGCAAAGAATCTGTATAATCTGACCAGTTTTGTTCTGGCTGATTTTGTTCTGATATGATCATTTTAAATTTATTGATGAATGTGTTTATACAAAACAGATTATATTTATATGTCAAAGCCCAGTACGAGATTGCCAACATTAATGGATCTATGTTTGTATTTGTTCCTATGCCTGGGATTAATATAATATTCCCTTTATAGTTATTTTGTGGGGCATGAAAAGATACAGTATTTACCAGGTCTTGATTGCTGCCCATAAAATAAGTTGCCGTCCACTTTTTAGTATCGTGTAACAAGCCAGGTAATTTTTGTTGATAGTTGTTTGGTATTATTAAATTCATGACAAATAGTTTATTTTGTAAATGTTTTTTTGTCAAGTTTTTTTTAATTGACTTTTTATTTATGGCGGTATAGAATATGTGGGCTTTCAAAATAAAGCGCAAAGTTCTGGGGTTGTAGCTCAGTTGGTAGAGGTAAGTTGCTTTACAGTGCAGCGGGTCTGTCAAAGGGGTTAGAATCCTTTAAGTGCAAAGTTCTGGGGTTGTAGCTCAGTTGGTAGAGCACCTGCTTTGCAAGCAGGGGGTCGTCAGTTCGAGCCTGATCAGCTCCACCAGAATAAAAAATGTGGCCGATTATGGCACAGAACCACAGAGAGACGCCTGCTTGGGCAACCATCACCGTCTCGTCAGTTCGAGCCTGATCAGCTCCACCAGAATAAAAGGAAAGGGGGATAAAATCCCCTTTTTCAAAAGAATAAATACAAATTCGCCAAAGGGGGTGAAAACATATGGTTAAAGTTTTGGTCCGCGATAACAACGTTGAACAGGCATTACGTGTTGCAAAACGTAAATCCCAAAAAGAAGGTCTGTATCGTGAAATGAAAGAACGTCAACGTTACGAAAAACCAACAACCAAACGTAAACGTTTGAAAGAAGAAGCGGTTCGTAACGAAAAGAAACGTCAATCAAAACAACGTATGGTTTTTGGATTCTAATTAAAAATCAGATTGAAAAAATCGCCCAAATGGGCGGTTTTTTTCTTGTTTTATTTTTGGAAATGTTATATTCTGGGGCTGATATAAAAACGGAAAGATTATGAAGAAAAGCGAAAACATTACAGAAAATATTTCGGGACAACAGTTATCAGAGGCGTTATCTGAACGTTATCTGTCTTATGCGGTCAGCACCATAGTCGCGCGTGCATTGCCGGACGTTCGCGACGGTTTGAAACCTGTGCACCGCCGTATTTTATTTTCTATGTTGCGTCAAAAATTATCGCCATCTGCCGCGTTTCGTAAGTGTGCAACGGTGGTTGGTGATGTGTTGGGGCATTATCATCCACATGGGGATTCTTCTGTTTATGATGCTATGGTTCGTTTGGCCCAGGATTTTTCCGTGCGTTATCCGTTGATTGATGGCCAGGGTAATTTTGGTAATATTGATGGTGATCCCCAGGCTGCATACCGTTATACTGAATCAAAAATGACCGAAGCTGCCATGTTAATTATGGATGGTATCGATGAAAACAGTGTCGATATGATGCCTAATTTTGATGGAACTACGGTTGAACCAACTGTGATGCCGGGCGCGTTTCCAAATTTATTGGCAAATGGTGGTATGGGTATTGCTGTGGGTATGGCTACGAATATTCCAACACATAATGTCGCCGAAATTATGGATGCTTTGAATTTAGTTGTTGATAAACCAGAGGCAACAACCCCACAAATTATGAAAAAATTGGTTGGACCTGATTTTCCAACTGGTGGTGTGTTGGTCGACAGTTTTGATACAATTTGCAAAAATTATGATACAGGCCGTGGTGCATTTCGTATTCGCGCAAAATGGGAAATTGAAAAACTGGATCGCGGTGCAGAACAGGTTGTAATCACTGAAATTCCATATGGTTTGATGAAATCTAAATTGGTGGAACAAATCGCAGAATTGATTGATGCAAAAAAATTGCCTTTGGTTGAAGATATTGTCGATGAATCTACTACTGATGTGCGTATTGTGATTATTCCAAAAAGCAGAAATGTTCCATGCGATAAAATGATGGCACATTTGTTTGCGATGACTGATTTGGAATATAAATTCAATATGAATTTCAATGTTGTCGATTCAAATGGTGCACCACGCGTTATGCCTATTGGTGATGTGTTGCGTGAATTTATCGCACATCAAAAAAATGTTTTATTACGCAGAACACATTGGCGTTTGGGCAACATTGAAAAACGTCTGGAAATTTTGGGCGGATTATTGATTGTTTATTTGAATTTGGATCGCGTTATTGAAATTATCCGTAATGAAGATGATCCAAAAGCTGTATTGATGCAGGAATTCAATTTAACTGAAGTCCAGGTTGAATCTATATTGAATACACGGTTACGTTCTTTGCGTAAATTGGAAGAAATGGAAATCAAACGCGAAGACAAAGAATTACGTGAAGAAAAAGAAAAACTGCAAAATTTATTGGACAGCGAAGAATTACAAAACGCACAATTGCATGCGTGGTTTGACGATATTAAAAAACGATATGCAAAAAATACTGCGTTGGGTCGCAGACGTACACAATGGGAACCTGTTACAGAAGAAGTTGTTGTTAACGCAGATGATTTTATTGAAAAAGAACCAATCACTGTTGTGTTATCGACTATGGGTTGGATACGCGCCGCCAAAGGCCATATGGATTTGAATAATTTAGATATGAAATTCAAAGAGGGCGACGAATTGCAATTTGCATTCCATGCAACAACTGTTGATAAAATTAATTTGTTTGCATCAGGTGGAAAAATGTTTACTTTGTCTGCTAATGATTTGCCATCTGCCCGTGGGTTTGGTGAATCTGTGCGTATGATGGCTGATATTGGTGCAGATGAAAATATAGTCAAAGCCTTTGTGTTGGATACAAATGCAAAATATTTGGTTATCGGCAGACATGGCACAGGATTTATTGTTTCTGGTGAAAATTGCGTTGCACAAACTAAAAATGGAAAACAGGTTATGAATGTTGATGATCATAATCCTGCGGTGTTGTGTGTAAGGGTTGATGGCGATATGGTTGCTTTGTCGGGGTCAAACGATAAATTGTTAATGTTCGAAACAGAACAAATACCAGAAATGGTTCGTGGTAAAGGTGTAATTTTGCAGAAATATAATGCCGACAGAACCTATACCATTGATGCTATGTTCTTTAATCGTGCAGATGGTTTTGGGTGGACAACGGGTCGTGGAACAACTAAATTAGATGATATTACACCATGGGTTGCAAAACGCGCATCCCAGGGACACACAATCCCAGTCGGTTTCCCCCGCAGTGGCAAATTTGGAAAATAATTAATGTGATAATAAATTCAGCAAATAAAAAACCCGCAATTGCGGGTTTTAAATTAGTGAGACATTTTTGCTTCTGTGAATACAACATGTTTACGTAATTTTGGATCGTATTTACGCATTTTCATTTTACCCTGAGTGTTTTCAGATTTTGTATTCTTGGTTGTTGTATAGAAAAAACCGGTTTCTTTGTTTTCCAGTTTTATAACTTCTTTGCTACCTTTTTTAGATGCCATTTTTTATCGCCTTTTTTAATACTCTGGGCATTTTATGTTATATTTTATTGAAAATCAAGTTTTTTTTATATTTTATGACTTTATCTTATGAGTTTTTTATTATATACATTAGATTATTCGAAAGGTTTTAAAAATGAATTAATATTTTATATGTCTGCTGGTTTTTGCCGCATTGTTTGATGTCGGGGTGTTTGTGATTAAGAAATATAAAGAAAACAGCAAACATGAAGAACCTGTGCCAGAGGTACAAACGGCCACAGATCGTGATGAATTATTTGAAGATATTGAACCTATAGATGATGTTCATAAATACAGGATGTTTCGTGCATATTTGAGAGAGATTATAGAGGATAAATATTGTTTTGCTGGGTGGCGTCCGCATGGTGGTTTTTGGGAATTGGAATGTTATGACACAAAACAGGAATGCAAAAAAAGTTTTAATGAAACGGTTGATATAATCGGTGAAGACAGTGTTAAACCATCCCGTTGTGTAGAACCTGAATTTGTATCGGCATTCTGTATTAATAAAATCAAAATGGGCTATAAACGTTATTTTGATGATGCGGACGAAACATCCTATGATGATGCGATAACCATGGTTTGCACAAAAACAGAAAAGAAATGTGAAAGTGTAAAAAAGTATCAAAAATCAGAAGAACCATATGGTTGTGAAGGTTTGCAGGTATTGTCCATCCCAAATGAAATGGATTTGTTTATTTGGTCGGATAAAGATGTTGATTTGTTGATAAAGCGGAACGAAAAGAATAAATAAAACATTGAAAAATAAATTTTTTGTCATATAATTAAATGTGAAAGCCGATAATCCACTAACAATGGGGAGGCGGAAGAAGAACGGTATCACGCAAGTGTACTTATTAGAACTTCCCGGGATTGCCCGTTACAGCAAACGACTCTTTAATGGTAAAACAGCGAACCCAGCGAGAGTTAAAAAGGCAACATTGGCGACATTGTTGCGAAACAAGGTGGCACCACGTTGTGTCATGTATTCTTGAAAAAAAGATATGCATGATATTTTACGTCCTTGTGTTCTTATTAAGATTAAATAACGAAACACAAAGGAGGTTAAAATGTCAAAAATAAGAACGCATATCGCTGAAATTCCACAGAAAATAGGCGAAATTATAACTCTTAAAGGTCACGCGCAAACAATACGAGAACAATCAAATGTTGCATTTATTGTGTTGCGTGAAATAACTGGAACGGTTCAATGTGTTATTGAACGCGGGACAGTGGCCTTTGAAACGGTTAAAAAAATTACGACTGAATCTGTGATATCTGTCACAGGGACAGTTGTTAAAACAACCAGTACGGAAAGTGGTTTTGAAATTCAGGTGTCAGAAATTGAAATAATTTCTTTGGCACAGGCCACACCAATACCGGTAACACAAAAGGGCAGCGTGGAAGTGACGCCCGAAAAATCGCAAGATTGGCGATTTTTGTCGTTGCGTTCGCCACGTGGCGCAACAATTATGCGTGCTATATCTGCTATGACGGCTGGGTATCATGAATTTTTATCCAAACAAGGATTTACAGAAATTCAAACTCCAAAGATTATGGCAACACCGTCTGAATCACGTGCAGAATTGTTTAAATTGGAATATTTTGGGCAAACTGCATATCTGGCGCAATCTCCGCAATTATTCAAACAAATGGCGATTGCATCAGGATTGGAACGCGTGTTCGAAGTTGCACCGGCTTTTCGTGCAGATAAATCTTTTACAACACGTCATGCAACTGAATTCACTTCGTACGATGGCGAAATGGCTTATATCGAAAGTTTCGAAGAAGTCATGGCGGAATTGGAACAATTGGTTGCTTATATGCTGACATCTATTAAAAAGGCATGTGGCAAAGAAATTGAAAAATATTTTGGAATCAGTGAATTCCAATTAAAGAAACCAATACCGCGTATCACTATGGCACAGGCAAAAGAAATTTTGCGTGAAATGGGTTGTGCATCTGAAGAACCAGACATCACAACAGCGGAAGAAAAAGCACTGGGTGATTATGTAAAAGAAAAATATGGTTCTGATTTTGTGTTCGTAACCGAATGGCCATGGGAATCACGTCCGTTCTATCATAAAAAAGCGATAGATAAACACGGACATGAAATATCTGTGTCGGCGGATTTGCTGTACAAGGGTGTAGAAATTGTGACCTGTGCACAACGCGAAGAATCATACGAAAAATTGTGTGAACAATTGCGTGGCAAAGGTCTGCATCAAGAAGGTCTGCAATGGTATCTGGAATGTTTCAGATATGGTATGCCACCGCATGGTGGTTGGGGATTGGGTGGTTCCAGATTTATTAAACAATTATTGGAATTACCCACAATTCGTGAAGCCATATTTTTATTCCGTGGACCAACCAGAATTGTTCCATAAAACAAAAACACCGCCAATTCGGCGGTGTTTTTTAATGGATTGTTTGATTGAAATACAAATGTGTGATAAAATATTACAGGTGTAATAAAAAGGAAAAAACACATGAACAAGGCAACAAAATTCAAATTAAAAAATGGAAAAATCGTTACAATTCGGCGTATTCGCGGTGATGATTACGAAGATGTAATGAAATATTTGGATAAATTTTCACGTGGTGCGGGTGCAAAGTGGACGTGGCAATATGCGGGTCAACCTAAAAAAAATAAAGAACAATCTGTGTTGGCATATGAAGATCCAAACAGTTTATTTATAGGTGCGTGGGACAATAAAAATATTATAGGCATGGCAGATATTCATAAACAAAAGCCAAATCATCCGTATACTGGACGTGTGGCAGTTACAGCAACATCTATGTTGGAGCAATATACATCAAATGGGTTGGGAACTAAATTCAAACAAATTATTGAAAAATGGGCACGCGAAAATAATGTGCACATATTGCAAAGTGGTGTTCGTCATAAAAATGTTCGTTCATTGGGTAATTTATTAAAACAGGGTTATGAAATAGTCGGTATATATCATGACACTGCGTTTATTGGTGGTGAATGGCAACATGAATACATGTTGGAAAAAAGATTAGAACCTTAATAAAAACCGCCCGTTTGGGCGGTGTTTTTTTATTCAATTATAAAACTGCGGGGGTAAAAGTCGCTGTAGAATCGCCCATCAATCGCGGTAAATTTTAAAACGCAATAATTTGGATCAGTTACACCACCGGGATAGTATTGTTCGTCACCGTCGCGCCAAATCATTTCTTTTGTTTTTGCATCTGTTAAAACCTGCATAGTGCCACGCAGCATCATTCCTTGGAACCCGTCTGTATCACAGAAATAAATACTGGCTTTCGAGTTTGCTTTATAATGTGCGACACGCAAAGAAAATGTATTTGTTGTGAAATAAAATACTTTGATTCCTTCACGTACACGGGGGGACAACATGGCCTTGGTACATGGGAAACCATTTTCATCAACTGACGATATAAATGTGATTGGTAAAGTATCCGCCATTTTTGCAATCAAATCTTTCACACCAGACAACGTTGGATTTTCAACCGTTGTATTGGTAATAGTCAATTCAGATTGCCAACGTTTCAAGTGAGGAAAATACATTTTCATTTGACCAATATATTCTTCGCGGGTAATGGGGTGGGGCATAGATTTATTAACGTCGTCAACAAATTGTGCGCAATGTTCAATCATTTCATCCATTGTGCAATTTTGCAGAAAATCCCCGTTTTTATAGCAATATATGCAATAATCAGAATTTTTAGAACCATCTGTATTTGTCCCAAACACAGATTCATCAATCATAGGCATTCCGCAACTTTGACATATATGTGACATATAAATTCCCCCTTTGGTTTTACCAATAATTTCACATATTGATGTTTAATAAAATATTAGATATTGGGTGCCGGATATTATGATAATATACCTTGTCTTCACCTGGGCGTCCGATTAAATGTTCGCCTGTGGCTGAATTGTCAG
>JAKSTB010000008.1 GCA_024402815.1 Alphaproteobacteria bacterium
CCATCACCACCGATAACAACACATTCACCTTCGACAACGCCCCATGGCAAATCGCCCATGCCGGATGTGTAATCGATAGTTGTTAATGTATCACCCAACGGTATCAGAACACCATTGATTGATGTCCCAGATGATGGCGCGGCCACAATTTTGATATCTTCTGGCCCCATACAGATTTGGAATAAACCAGAATCATCATCAATGCCAACATCTTGGGCCACTGCGTAATAATTACCCTCTAAATCGCCGAAAACATAATCACCAGAATTTGTCATCAAAGGCAGATATACCCCAGGATTCGGGTATATATGATTGCCCATTTTCAAGTTGTGTTTGAATATTTCATAACCAATGTGCGGGGTAACTTTCCACCCAGCAATATCCCAAATATGATGGGCACCAATGCCAACACGTAAACGATTTGTATTGCCAGTTTGATCCCCAATAGATATTGTGAAAATACCGTCAATTGGGTATGCATAATCATATGGTTCCAAATCGTAATCCATTGATAAACCGCCACCTGATAATTCGCCGAAAGAGTAATTTCCATAAACAGTCAAATCAAATCCGCGGATATCAAAAACGTGTTTTACACCCAAGTCTATTTCATTAAACAGCATATCATCCCATTCCAAAATGGAATTAACACCTGTTTTGAATTCAAAATCTGCAAATCTGCGTGAATAACCAGCAGAAATAGTCGTTTTATGGTTGTCAACTGCCGTTGCAATACCATTTGCGGTCATCATACCGTTGTTTTGTTTATACTGGTTATAGAAAGGGTTTTGTACCTGGTAAGAATAATTTTCGGAAGATAAAACCTGGCGTTTGCCGGTATTTCCAACATATTTTGTATATCCATATTGTTGATATTTACCGTACGCGGCACGATTAGCATTCATTTGTGTTGGATTTGCGTAATATGAAGGAACACCTTCGTTCGATGCAAAGCAAGACAAAGGTATAACAAACCCACATAAAACAGACAAAAATGATTTTTTCATCTCTTCCTTTCTGGTGATTATTATATCATAAATTTAAGGTTAAAAAAAGTGTTTGTTTATGTTGATTTTAAATTTTCATGAATTATGATGTCTGGTATGAATTGTCCGCATAATATTTATATCCATGTTCCATTTTGTATCTCTAAATGCAAATATTGTGCATTTTATTCAGTCGCTAATTTACAGCCCGATTGGAAAAGATATGCAGATGGTATTTGCAGTGAATTACAATTTTGGGCTGAAAAATTAGGCCGAATTACAATTCCAACCGTGTTTTTTGGTGGGGGAACGCCTTCTTTGATGCCAACGGAAATTTTTGCCCAGATTATATCATGTATTCAAAAATATTTTGATTTAGATGAAAATTGCGAAATAAGCCTGGAATCAAATCCAGGAACTTTGGATGCAAATAAATTGCGTGATTTTGTTCGCTATGGTGTAAATCGCTTATCCGTGGGGGTTCAATCTTTGACGGACAGCGAATTGGAATTTTTAGGGCGAAAACATAATGTGCGTCAGGCATTGAATTTATTAGAAAGCGCCCAAAATATGAATTTGCGGGTGTCGGGTGATTTTATTTATGGATTGCCAAATCATAATGAAAAATCGGTGGAAAATTTATGCAACCAAATAAACCAATTAAAATTAGAACATGTTTCAATGTATGAATTAACAATCGAAAAGCACACCCCTTTTGGTCAAATGAATTTGAATATGCCGGACAATGAAAATATGGCGCGAATGTATGAAACAATACAAGGGGCTTAGAATTTACCACGGTACGAAGTTTCTAATTATGCCACACCTGGTCAAGAATGCAGACACAATCAAAATATTTGGTGGGGCGGGGCATATATTGGGATTGGTCGTGGTGGTGCGGGTCGTGTCAACATAGATGGTGTATGGTATGATGAAATGGGCAATAATGAAAGATTTGAAAAAATCAGCGACAAAACACGAACTATTGAAAAAATTATCACAGGTATTCGTACAACACGCGGGGTAGAATTGGATTCATCGGTGTTGAACCAGATAAATATAGATTGGGTAAAAAAACATAATGATTTGGTTGCTTTATCTGATAAATATCTGTATGCTTTGCCCAAAAGTTTTTTAATATTAGATAACTTAATATTGGATTTAATAAAATGAAACACAAAATTTGGAATATTATTGGAATAATCGCCGTATGTGTTGCGATTGTATTTGCAATTTTTTTAACAAAGGAGAAAGTGATGCAAGTTGGTATCAAACAGGAAAATATGGATTTGTCTGTAAAGCCAGGTGATGATTTTTATGATTATGCGACACGCGGTTGGCGCACAAATAACCCATTACCAAATGATTACACCAGATTTGGTTCATTTGAAATGGTTAATAAAATAAATGACGAACGCGTTCATGAAATGATAAAAAATGATACGGGGCGTGTGGGAACTCTGTATAAAGTATTTATGGATACAGACAAATTAAATGCTGAAAAAACAGAACCTGTGAAACCATATTTGGCAGAAATTGATAATATTAAAACACGCGAAGATTTGGCCATCTATCTTGGTAAAAATCAAAAATATATGAATGCGTTTTGGGATGATGGGGTATTGTTGGATGACAAAGACAGCACTCATTATATTTTCATAATTACCCAATCAGGAACAGGTTTGAATCGTGATTATTATTTTGACAAGGATGAAAAATCTGTGGAAATTCGCACTAAATACAAAGATTATATGAAAAAATTGGCAGATAATTTTGGTGTGACATTAAATGTCGACAAAGTTTATGCTTTGGAAGAACGCATGGCAAAATCTTTCTATACAAAAGAAAAATTGCGTGACCCATTAGCGAATTATCACAAAAAATCTTTTGATGAATTAAAGACAGAAATCACAGATTTCGATTGGGATAAATATTTTGAATCCCGCGGTGTAAAACCGTCCGTTGTAAATGTAATGCAACCCGAAGCAATCAAGGAATCTGTTGCGATAATGAAAGAATTTGATTTAAATACAATCAAAGATTATTTGAAATTGCGCATGATGAATTCTGCTGCGGTCTTGTTGGACGATAAAACATATGATATAACTTTTGATTTTTATAATCGTGTTATGTCTGGGCAAAAAGAAAAAAGAGATCGTTGGAAACGTGCTGTTGCACTGATTGATGGTGTGCTGGGCGAAGAAACAGGTCGTATATATGTTAAAAAATATTTCCCAGAAGCTGCAAAAAGACGTGTGGAAAAATTGGTGAATAATTTACAACGCGCGTTGGAAATGCGTATAAAAGATTTGGATTGGATGAGTGATGAAACAAAAAAGCAAGCAATTGAAAAATTGCACACATTCACAGCCAAAATTGGATATCCAGATAAATGGCGCGATTATTCAAAACTGGAAATCAAAAATGATTCTTTGTTTGAAAATATCAGACGTGCTGATGCATTCGAAGATGATTTTTGGTTGGCCAAGGTCGGTCAGGAAAAAGATTTGTCTATTTGGTATATGAATGCACATCAGGTTAATGCATATTATGATCCACAAACAAATGAGATTTGTTTCCCTGCGGGTATTTTGCAATATCCTTTCTTTGACATGGATGCAGACGATGCATTTAATTACGGTGCGATTGGTTCTGTGATTGGACATGAAATGACACATGGTTTTGATGACCAAGGTCGCCATTATGACAAAGATGGAAATATGCGTGATTGGTGGACCACAGAAGATGCTGCACGTTTCGAAGAACACGCAAAAATCATGGTTGATTTCTTTGATAATATCGTTGTTGCACCAAATACACATGCAAATGGTAAATTCACATTGGGTGAAAATTTGGCTGATTACGGTGGTATGACTATATCATATACTGCGTATAAAAATTTTGGTGAAAAATCAGAAGATGCATATGGTTTAACACCAGATCAAAGATTCTTTATCGCAGAAGCTATGACAGAAACAAATAACATCAGTGAAGAAGCATTATTGCGTCAAACGAAAACGAACGAACATTCATTAGGGCGTTGGCGTGTGAATGGTATTTTACCACATGTTAATGCATGGTATGATGTATTTAATATCACGGAATCAGATGCAATGTATGTTGCGCCTGAAAAACGTGTGAATTTGTGGTAATAAATTACGAATATAAAAAACGCTGATTTTTATATCAGCGTTTTGTTATTTGTTCTGGAATTATATCCGCTTTTAATTTTTTTAGCTCTCGTTCATATTCTTTATTGTATTTTTGTCTGCGGATTTCAATATCATCATCATTAAATCGTTGATTGTTTCTGTCATTTCTGTCTTCTATGGTGTCCATCCAATTACCAGTGCTTTCTGACAAATATTGTTTTTCTAAATCAAGATGGTAAAGGAGTCGTTTGTATTTAGCAGTCAGTTCCTTTTCTGCATCTTTAAATGCAACCTCAAACATATTAAGTTGCTCTTCATTTGATGTTTTTTTTTCTGTCATTCTGGTTGCCTTTGATTATATTATTTATTTTCCCGAAACAATTTTTCTGAATTCGTTGCTGGGGCGGAAACTTGCGACACGACGCGCAGATATAATAGCAGGTGTTCCTGTCTTTGGGTTTCGACCCAAACGTGGGAATTTAGATAAAATCTTGAAAGTTCCAAATCCGGATATTTTTACATCTTCGCCGTTAATCAAAGATTGTTCAATTTCATCGAAAATAATATCGACCATTTTATAAGAGTCAGCATTGGTTAAACCGAAATGTTCTCTTAAAGTGTTTGCCAAATCTATACGTGTAATCGTAGCCATTTGTAACCCTTTGTTTTTTCTTATTATACAAAGTATAAAGAATATTGCAATTGTTAATTTATTGCTGTAAAATCTTTTCCCAAGGTCCCCATAGTTCAACGGGATAGAACAAATCCCTCCTAAGGATTAGATGCAGATTCGAGTTCTGCTGGGGACGCCACAAAAAAAGAACATATATAATAAAAAGAGATTTTTATGAAAAACAAAGCGATTAAATACGGAATTATAGCAACTTTGTTGCCACATTTATTTTGTTGTGTGTTGCCAGTGGTGTTGTCTTTGATAGGTTTGTTTGTCCCAGAAATTGCACACACCGAAATGGTGCCGGAATGGTTGGAACCCTGGATGTTCGTATTTTCCGCTTTGATGTTGGGGTTATCTTGGATTTTAACTATGCGGGATTGCCCTTGTTCTGAATGCAACGAAGATAATTCACATAAAAAACAAAAGATTGCATTGGGAATAATAACAGGTTTGTTTATTATCAGTGTTGTTTTGCATTTATTTGCACACGTACATTAAATAAATTTTAATCGTTTGTTTGAGATTGTTCTTCTTGGTTGTGTTGTACCGAATTGAATAAATCGTTGTCAGTTACAAAGGCATCGCCTTCTTTTTCTGTGTTATAAAAACAAGTTTTTGTTGTAAGGTTTGTTAGATTGTCGATATATTCATATGTTCCTGTGGAATCGGTATATTTTGAAACATAACAATCAGAAATAACCTTTAAATTCCATATCGTTTCATGGGGATTCGTAGATTCAGAAATAGTAGATGCATCCGTTTTACCACCATTTGGACATTTTTCACATGAGATTTTTTCGCTTTTGCAATATTTATATAATAATTTATCGCGGTAAGTTTTAAATCCTGTATCGTCTGCGGATACCATATGATAAATTCCATCATGGTCTGTATATGATATTGGGTTCTCTGGGCGTGCATCAAAAAAATAACGCAGGTTATCCATATTATTTTCCATCGCATAATCGTAATAATTTGGGCTTCTCTCATGGGTGTCTTCGTCTATATAGAAACCCTTTAACCAATTTGTACCTATTTTTTTACCATCGCAGGATGCAACATAATAACCACTGGGACATACCGGTTCAGCATATACATGTGGTGTGTTGAAGCAAAAAAACATCAACGACATACATAACAATTTATAAAAAATTTTATCGGGTTTATACATCTCTTTTGTCTAAAAATATTTTATATATTTTGATTTTTTTAAGCAAGAGAAAAATAAAAAACACTTGCTTTTATGCAACGGTTATTTCTATAATCTTTCTGGTCAAGAAATAAGAAAAGGGGATATATATGAAAATATTAAAATTTGCTTTTTTATTTATGGGTTTAATTTCTGTTGCGAATGCTGCAGATGTAACTATTTATTATTCGCCGACATGTCCACATTGTCATCATGCGCGTGATTTCTTTGAAAACGAAGCGATTTATGAATATGACACAATGAAGGTTGTGGAAGTTAATGTAATGGAAGAAAAAAATCGTCAGGAATTTTTCGATACTTTGAAAAAATGTGAATACGAAAGCGGTGGTGTTCCTGTGATTGTTGTTGGTGAAAAATGTTTCCAGGGATATGCTGATTCTATGCAGAAAGATATTCGTTCTGCCATAGAAGTTGATTTAACAGCAGATCAAAAGAAACAGGCAACTGCAAATAAAAAAGAATTTGATAAAAACAAAGATGATTTCGTTGCAAAACATGCCGACAGAAAAAGCGCTGTGATTGAAAAAGTAAACAATAACAGTCCAAAAAAAAAAGTAGGCGTGAAGAAACCTGCTTCTGATCCAACAGATGTTATTTTGTTTGGATTATTTGGGGTATTGTTAGTTGGTTTGTTGGTTGTATTGTTCAAAAAACAAAAATAAAAAACATAGGAAAACGTTATGTTGGATTTAACTTGGTTAGATTACGGTTATGTTTTAATAGCTATTGGTTCGACCATTTGGGCAACAGTGCGTGGCGGAATATACGAAACAATCGCAACAATGTCTTGGGTGGTTTCTGCGTTTGCTGCGCGTTTCGCATCACCTTATTTGGATAAAATGTTGCAGGGTTGGTTCAAATTACCCGAATCAACGGTTGGAACATTAGTCGCTTCTTATTTCATAGTGTTTTTTGTGATTTTGGTTGCCGTTGGTTTTATAAATCAGAAAGTGCGCGATAAAATCAAAGACAGTATTTTATCCGTAACTGATAAAACATTGGGGGTAATATTTGGTATTATTCGCGGTGTCATAGTTATGGGATTTATTTACTGGGGGTTGTTGTGGTATTATTCTGATGTCCCAACAGGATTGCCTGGTTGGGTTGCAAATGCAAAAACACGCCCTGTGATGCAATTAACCGCTGTTAAATTAGATGAATGGTTCTTCTTTGGGAAAAATAAATTGTTACAACGCGATATGACCGGTGCGAAAGAGGCGAAAAAGATATATGACAATTTAATAAACCCTGCGGTCAAGAAACAAACGGCAGACAAAGATGCCAAATCAGAAGATACAGAAACGGGGTATAAATCATCTGAACGCGCCGCATTGGAAAACCAATTATTACAGATAGAATCTGTTGCAAATGCGGTCCAAGAAGAAAGCAAAAATAACAAAAATAACGAATAATATAAAAGTGCTGTTCAAAACGGCACTTTTGTTTATGTTTGTAATAAAAAAAGCCACATATTGTGGCTTTAATTTATGGTGCCGGTTGTCGGACTTGAACCAACGACCCTCTGATTACAAATCAGATGCTCTACCAGCTGAGCTAAACCGGCAATGCAACGCATATGATATATGTAATCAAAATCTTTTTCAAGTAAAAAATAGAATTTTTTTCATTTATATGTTTTCAGATATCATTTTCGTATAAAATCGCGAATAAAACCTTGAAAATGAGTTTTTATTTGATAGAGTTTTTTTGAAAAAATACAGGATTTATCATGATAAAATTACCTGAACTGTTGGCACCTGGTGGCACTTTGGATGCGTTTAAAACCGCCATTTTATATGGTGCAGATGCAATTTATGCGGGGTTGCCGGGGTTTTCTATGCGGGCGCGGGCAAAAATTACTGTGGATGAAGTAAAGCAGGGTATAGATTTTGCACATGCATACGGCAAAAAAGTGTATCTGGCTTTTAATTTATTTGCGCATGATCGTGATTATGAAAATATGTCCCGTGTATCCGAAGTTTTGAATTATTTAAAACCTGATGCACTGATTATATCCGACGCGGGTGTTTTGATGTGGGTTAAGCAAAATCATCCCGACATTCCAATTCATATATCGACCCAGGCAAATATATGTTCTGCATCTACTGTGAAATTCTGGCAACAGGCCGGGGCAGTGCAATGTGTTTTGGCGCGCGAAGTTTCGCATAGTGAATTTAAATCTATTCGTGAAAAATGCCCGGATATCGGATTGGAGATATTTGTGCATGGGGCAATGTGTATGTCTTATTCTGGGCGGTGTTTGCTGTCTAATTTTATCACAGGTCGTCCATCAAATCGTGGGGCATGCGCCCAATTATGTCGTTGGAAATATGATGTAATTTTACGCGAAGTCGAAACAGGTATTGAAATGTCTATCGAAGAAGATGACCGTGGTGCATACATTATGAATTCCAAAGATTTGTGTTTGATGCCTCGATTGAAAGAGGTCATAGAATCACATCCTGATTCTTTGAAGATAGAAGGGCGTAACCGCAGTGAATATTATGTTGGCTCCGTCACACGTGCATATCGTAATGCGTTGGATGCATATGCCAAAGATCCCGAACATTTTGATCCCCAGCCATTTATGGATGATTTAAATGTGTTGGAATCACGTGGATATACAACTGCATTTTTTGATGGCCCATTACCACCAGACGCGCACGATTATAATACAACACGTTCTTCGTCTGATTGGCACGCGGCGGGTGTAATCACAAATGTTGATGATAAAAATATAGTATTTGAATTGCGTAATGAAATAAACCAAGGCGATGAAATCAAATTCATTTTACCAAATGTAAATGAAAAGGTTTCCATTGTTATGGATAAAATTATAAATGCGAAAAATGGCGAACAATTACCAAAGATGTCTGCGGGACAACATAATTCGATTTTGATTCCAATAGAAAAAATACCGCAACAATACAAGGATAAATTTATGCCATTGGTTTTGGCATATAAACATAAATAAAAAAACGCCAATTTGGCGTTTTTTTATTGTTGAGTTTGTTGCTGTTGTGTTTGGGTTACCACCGACATAGATGGAATTTCCGCATACGAATTATATGAAGACAAGAAACGTTTTCCTGTCGCACAATAGAAATTGGTCAATGAATCATTATATTCACGCGTTGCAGCTTCCCAACGTTCTATAACTTCTTGTTTTGCGCCTTGATATCCCGTGAATCCACCCAAAGCACCACCAACGCCAGCGCCTGTTAATGTGCCTTTCATACGTGCTTTGTTTGTCATATCAACCAAACCACCGTCTTCGGCATCACGCCCAGATGGGCGGAAATTTAATTGGTCGCTTTTATTTTGGACTTCTTGATTGGTCGTTTTATCTATGGCGATTCTGTATTCTATGAACGAACCAACACTGCCATCAGAATTACGTTGGTAATATGCCGATGGCTGATATTGTTGTTGGAATCCTTCCCAATCACTGAGTTTCCAACCAAACATCTTGTCTGATATATGGGTATCAAATACAGCATATGCACGGATATCTTGCCCCATGTTACCAGAATCTATGATATAGAACACATTTGAATCGTTTTGTTTGCCTGTACAATCACTCACATATGACCATTTTCGTTCGTCTCTATCAGCCTCTGGATTGTATTTATAACATACTGACAAATTTTCCCAATCAGTGTTTTTCATTTCTGATTTTGCTTTGCCACCTATGTACATATTGATTAAGAAATCACTTGGTTTATTTGTGTATTCATCTTTGATGGTGCGATTTGTATCAAGTGTAATTGTACGTACTTCGCCTTTGTAATTGATGACGTGAACCTCTGTTGCATCCTGGGTGTATCTGTATAATTCGCTTTCGCCAGATTTACGCAATTTACCAGGTATACAATCTAATTCGATTTCGCTTTGACTGGATGATGCGTCTTTTGATTGTGCATTTGTTCCTGTACTGGCAGAACCTGCAGGTTTAATCTT
The DNA here is from genome assembly GCA_024402815.1 of Alphaproteobacteria bacterium. Lineage (GTDB taxonomy): Bacteria > Pseudomonadota > Alphaproteobacteria > Rs-D84 > Rs-D84 > Enterousia. The sequence goes on from JAKSTB010000008.1 coordinate 9,985, forward strand.
ACATTTTTTAATTTCCAGTACCGCTTCGCCACCACTTGCACCAGCGGCCATATTCCCCACAACAGCCCCAGCGGCAGCATTTACAGCCGTCGATTTAATTGTATCACCAGCAACTTTACCGGAATAGGTACTGGCCGCCATAACACCAGCAGCACTTACGGCACCGATAGCAGTTCCTGTTAATTGACCTTTGCCTGTTCCCAGCATTTTGTTGTTTCCTGCTTCTTTTGGCCCCAAGAAATTACCAGCCAATCCGCCAACCAATGCAGCCGCGGCAATTTTAATACCGGCATTTTGTTTTTGTTCTTGGTTCAAAGCCGCTTCGGCATCCTCCAAAGTTGGTGCTTCGTCAGCAGGCAGTTCAACCTGGCCCAAAGCATTTTGCCAACCTGATTCTGGGAAAGAATCTATGTTACATTTAAGTGAATCGCCCGCAGCCAAAGTTGTCGTAGCCAACACGTTATTTGAATTAGCATCCCTTAATTCAACCACAGCAATACACTGTTGTGCAGGTGCTTTACGAATTCCAGATTCTGGGACACCCCATTTAAACACACCGTTTGGATATATCAGTGAACAATTATCCAAATCAACAGCAGATACCATAGTAGATGTGTTATTCATAATACTGCGTGCCAATTCTGGATCATCAACCGCAACAGGCAGGGTGTCTGTGGCACTGGCCGTTGTGGCAAGATATTGTTGTTCTTCCATATAGGCTGCTTGTTGTTTTATAGCATTAACCTGGTTATATGCGGATGCGTAATTTCCCGCGCCTGCCTTTTTAACAGTTACACGTGCGAAAGTGTCTTGACCGACCAAACAGGCCAAAACAGCAGAAAATAAAGATATTTTACATATTTTATTTTTCATTTATCGCAATCCAATAACTGTTATCTGGTGTTACAAATTAAAATTCTAATCTTAATCTGACACCAACATCCACGGCACTTAATCTGGCACTTTCAAACCAATTTGTATAATGGAATACACTGTCGTATGGTGCTTCGTATTCACCATCTCCGCCATCACTTAACCATTCTGTTTGGGAAACAACGATAGAACCAGATGTTTTAACTTTACCCAGATTAGAATATCTGACAAAGAAATCCAATTTCAAACCATCATTCATATCTGTTGTGACACCACCTTCCAGCATAAATGCCAATTGTTCCATTGTTCCGCCGTTATGATAAGCATAAATATCAGACACAGCGGTCAAATCACCCGCAGGAACACTGCTGGGGCCTAAACCACCAGTTTCATCATAAAATCCGCCATCATAAACGACATAATCAGCAATTGTATTCAAAGACATACCAATTCCAGCACCAACATATGGACGTAAATTGCCGCCAACCATATATCCAGTAAATGAATCAACATTATAATATACATTTAACATGGTTGCACTGGCCGTGATTGCACCGCCACTGACCGTTGCATCTGTAAATCCATCACCAGTAGAGGTTTGGACATTGTCAGCATATGATAATCCAGAATATCTTAAGAAAGAGAAATCAACACGGACATCAGAACTGATTGCGGCACCGACAGAAACTTGTAATGGGATAACTGTATCCTTCTGGAAATCAGATGAACGGAATGAACCAGGTGCCAAAAATGATTTATCTTCGCCGGCATAATCGGCACTCATTTGTCCCTTGATCATAGTGCTGTATCCAGCAGACAAACCAACATACAGGCCACTTTCAGCCAAACGGTTATAATCAGAAGATTGATAATATTGACGTCCCGCGTTTGTCGCAGAAGAACCAACCTTTGGTAATGAACCCGTTACACGATTTGGGTTTGTTGCGGCAATCATAGGACGCCCATTAGCAGCCGATGCAGATGCCAATTGTTGCGGGGTTATGTTTGTTGGACCCTGCATACGCATCATTTGATTTTGTTGCACAGGGTATTGTTGTGTATTGATAACATAGCCCTGGCGTGCTAATGCGGTTGGATTATAGACAGGATATGCAGCATCAGCCATGAATGGCGATAATGATACTATGCCCATAAAAGTCGCAAGAAAACTGACTTTTTTCATCTTCTCTCTAAATCCCTTTGTGGATATTATATCATAAATAGCCCCTTAAAAAAAGCGTTAAAAACATTTTATTTAATAAAAAATTGCACCCCGTGGGGTGCAAATTGTCCAATATAAGTTTTTTTATTTTATTTCTTAGAATCTTGCATTCATACGAATGCCCAATTCTGCTTTGACATCTGTCGCATTTTGAGATTGAACATGCGCGTCATCAAATGTGTATTCAAAAAATACTGTGAATTGAATATCATCAGTATATTGATATGATGCACTGGTTTTGATTACGTATTCATCAAAACCATCGTTCATGTCTTTGGTTTCTTTTAAAAGCCCATCAACAATGTCCGATGTAGAAATAGTCATGCTCCCCAAAGGTGCAGGCAAGTCACCTGACAAAGTTACGCTTTCTTCTCTTAACTTTGTATGAATACCTTTTACACCATTATCATAGTGTTCGATATATTCAAATCCGGCACCAAATGACCATTTTTCATTTGCTTGATACATTGCATCAAACCCGGCAACAGTTTCGTGTGTTGATTTCAGATCAACAGAGATTTCGTCTGGAAAACCAAAATCTTGCATGCTCATATTTCTGTATGTAGCAAGTGCAGGCAATTCAGGTAGTGTTTTTGCCAATGGTTTGTAACTTGGGTCAATGCCGATTTTGTTGTTATGGTTTCCAAATGTTTGCAAATATTCAACGTGTGCGCCCAATGTGAAATTGTCCCATGTTTTACCAAAACGTGTTCCAACAATTGCGCCCCAACGGCCGTTGGAGTAATTATCAAAATTAAAACCTCTGTCTGTATAAGTTCCCTTCATCGGTGTCACACCAGACAGATATCCGTCTGCATATAAATCCAAAACAAAAAGATCTTCGTCTGTTAATGCACGATACATCAAACCGATGCGTCCACGATGCATACCTTTGCGGTCAATTTCGCCATCTTTGGTATATCCAAAATGTCCGTGAACGTCCAATCTGTCTGTGATACCGTAACCAATATCGCCAGTAAAGCGCCATACAGGAAATTCCAGATTTCCGTCCGAGCCTTTAGTGGCTTGTGTTTTTTCGACCGTTTTATACATAATTGCGGCCCCAGTTTTTAAATACACTTCACGGTTTTTAGGCATGTAAAGTGGATTTTCAATGTTTGATGATGCAAATGCACCCGTAGTAATTACTGATGCGGTAATTGCAATCAAACCTTTCAAAGATTTTTTCACCCGATACTCCTTTGTTTGATGAAATAACCAACCCCCATTATTGGCAAGATTGGCGTTATATCCATACCACCCATTATTGGCAACAGTACGCTTTGCGATATAACTGTGTTATTGTGATATATTATGGGACACATGTCAAAATATAAATTGTCTTGGCACCTGGCTTGAAATATGCAAGCGCGATTACTATATAAACATTGAGAGTGTGGGAACCCGATAAAAACCAAAGGGGGAAGCTATGATGATGAACAGATATTTGTCAGATTTTGAAAGAAATAAAATTTTATCAAATCCAGATGTTAAACAACGCATTTTGATGATAAATGGGGATAAAAAAGATTCAAAATTGGAATTAACCAAAGAACAACAAAAACAGGTTGCTGTGAATTTCAGCAAAATGTTTTCTGGATTGGTCGTTATTAATTGGTGTCGTGGATTGAAATTGGGTATGGCAAAACAAAAGGCATTGGAACAGATGTCTGCGTATGTAAAATCTAAGACAAACCCAGAACACCCCATGAATAAATATCTGCATGCGTTGGATAACCAATACCGCAGGGAAGTTTCTGAAGAGATTATGAAAAGCGAATATTCAGAAGAAATGTTGCCCGTAAATGCTGATTGGGTTAAAAAATGGGAAAAATTGGCAACTGATGATTTCAATATCTCTATGCAACAAATGAATCAAATGCATAAAGAATTTATGCCTCAAAAAACACCAGAAAAACAATTCGGCGCGAAATCTTTCGAAGAAGCCAAAGACAAAGCATATCAAAAAATGTTGTTGATATTGCAACAGCAAATACAAGGTGATTATCAACGCGCTGCGTAAATAAAAAAAACCGCCAAATCGGCGGTTTTTAATTTATTTTTGATTTACTATGTTCAAAACAGATTTAACAACATCATCTTTGTTAATTCTGATTTGTTCCATTGAATCACGATAACGCAATGTTACAGTGCCATCTTCCAATGTTTGGTGGTCAACCGTTATACATACGGGCGTACCAATTTCATCATGACGGCGGTAATTTTTACCGATATTACCAGAATTTTCTAATTCTATTTTGCCAATACCCAATCTGCGCAAATCTTCAACGATTTTGTTGGATAAATCTACGATTTCAGGAATATTGCGAACCAATGGGATGACCGCTGCTTTAACAGGTGCCAACCAAGGTTTCAATTTCAACACTGTACGTGTTTTACCGTCCCCCAGGTCTTCATCTTCGTATGCTTCCATCATAACAGCCAACATAGCCCGATTTACACCCATTGCGGTTTCAATTACATATGGTATGAAATTTTCACCGGTTTGCGCATCGCTATACGCCAATTTTGTTGTGGAATCTTTGTTTTCCATAACATGTGCGGCCAATTTAAATTCATTTTGTCCCTTGGTATGTGAACCCAAATCAAAATCTTGGCGATTATGAATACCTTCGACTTCGTCAAAACCATCAGGAAATGCGTATTCAATATCAACTGCAGCTTTGGCATAGTGTGCCAATTTTTCGTGTGGTAAAAATCTTAATTTTTCAGCAGGAATTCCCAACACATTTATCCACCAACCCATACGTGTTTGTTTCCAATATTCAAAATATTTTTCATCTTCAGCTGGGTTAACGAAATATTGCATTTCTGCCTGTTCGAATTCACGCATACGAAATACGAATCCACGCGGGGATATTTCGTTACGGAAAGCTTTGCCAATCTGGGCAATTCCGAAAGGCAATTTATGTGGTTTAGAATCCAATACATTTTTGAAGTTAACATACGTTGTTGTTGCTGTTTCAGGACGCAAATATGCATTGATTTCACCATTAGCCATCGCACCAATCGATAATCCCATCATCAATTGATATGCACGTGGTTCGGTAATGTCAGTACTGCCACAGTTGTCGCATTTTGTAGGATCTTTCATTTTATCCTGACGCATGCGGGTGCCACATTTTTTGCATTCAACCAATGGGTCTGAAAAACTGCCTTCGTGGCCAGAATATTTCCACAATAAACGATTGCTTATTAATGCAGCGTCTAACCCTTCGATGTCGTTTCTGGAATAAATCATGACATTCCACCATGCATTGCGAATGTTGCGCATCAATTCAACCCCGTATGGACCATAATCATACGCGCCACCCAATCCACCATAAATTTCAGAACCTGTGAAAATGAAACCACGCCTTTTGCAAAGTGCAACTATGTCATTAACTGATTTCGCCGGCATAACAAACCCCTTGTAATCTTTATTAAATCAGCAATATTGTATATCGTTTTTTTTAAATTTTTAACTGTTATGCATCAGCTGTGATTGTATTCATTGGACAAATTATGGTACATGTGGTCTCTCCCATACATTTTTTCTTGTCAATCATGCATTTGCCATTTGATGCGTCCACGATAGCCATTGCAGGACATGCACCCATGCAAGAATGACAACCTATGCATTTATTTTCATCAATTTTATAAGCCATTTTATATTTCCTTTGTTCTTTTAGATTAATTACGGCTGTTCAGCAAACTTAATATGTATTCAAACAAAGCTATGAACGAGATATACATATGCAAAGCACCCAACACAGCCAACTGATTTTTCTGGTTTGAATCGCCCAATGCGTAATATGCTTTCTTTAATGTTTGCATATCATATGCTGCAAATAAGGCAAAGATTAACACGCCAATCAGGCATACTATGGTGTTAAATGTTGCCCCCAATGGGATAAATATAGATACCACACCAACCAAGATTAAACCTATCATTCCCAGGAATAAAAATGAACCAAGGAACGATAAATCTTTCAATGTTTTATAACCAAACAGTGCCATACAGCCAAACATTACCGCCGCCAACACAATTGCCAATAATATAGAAATAGGCGTCGACACCAAAATCAGTGGTGTAATTGCAATTCCCATCATTATGGAATACAGAAACAACAAAATTTTTGCCGTCGAAGGTGCCATGGAAAACGCGCGTGCCTGGGCCCACAATGACAAAGCCAAACCACCGAACACAATAATATAATATGCTGCAGATAAACCTGTTTGTGTAATCAAAGCCGTCCATCCACCAGATACCAGCATTAAAAATGTCGTGAAGGCGGTTAAAGCCACCGCGCCAGTCATTAAACCAAAAATTTTCTTTAAATATAATTCAATTCCGCCTGTAACGGTTTTAGAAATAGATTTTTTTGCAACCATCGTTTTCTCCTTTTGATAAGAATATAATGCAATGCTTAAAATAATTCAAGAGTAAACGGAGATTATATTTTTTATAAAATACGTCTTGACAAAAATCTGTTTGTCAATTATGTTAGTATGGTCAATAACAAAATCTAAAAGGAGATTTGAATGTCAGACAATGTATTTAGTGAAAAAATGCCAGCTTATAAGAACTTATTTGCTTATAATACAAAAGGCAATAATAGAACAAAAGCACCAGCAGGTGTACTTAGCAGACCTGGATGCATGGAAGATAAAAAAGAATTTATCGCCGACATGCAGGGCAGAATTGTAAGAATGCAAGAAGAATTGGGTAAATTGAAAACCAATGTTAATAATGGGCATGCTGATGAAGATACTGTAAACAGAATTAAATTCTTGGAAGGTAAAATCAATGATATACGTGGCATTATTCAAAGTACTGAAGAATCTATCAGAATATCTTGTGGCAGATAAAAATGAAGGTCGCATTGAAAAATGCGACTTTTATTTTTTGTTGAAAAAAATTTCTCTTTGATAGTATGATTGGTTTAATCAAAGGAATTCATAAATGGCTATCATTATAAATCCAATTTCCCCGGTTGCGTTTTCTGTGTTTGGTATTCCTGTGCGGTGGTATGCTTTGGCATATATCGCCGGGTTTGTATTTGGGTTTTATTTATTAAAGCATTTGGTAAACAGATCTGATGCCCAAATAAAGTTAAATAAAAAGCAACTTGACGATTTTTTAACCACCATAGTAATTGGTGTAATCGTTGGTGGACGGTTGGGGTATGTAATGTTCTATGATTTCCCTTATTTTATAAAACACCCATTGGAAATATTGGCCCTGTGGCATGGCGGAATGAGTTTTCATGGTGGTTTGTTGGGCGTAATTGTTGCGACTGTCATATTTATAATGATTCAAAAATTAAAACCTGTGGCAAAAAATTCATTGAAAATGTTAGATTTAATGGCGGTTGTAACACCAATAGGTTTAGGGTTGGGGCGTATAGCCAATTTTATAAATATGGAAGTAATGGGGCGTGCCACAGATTCCCCGTTGGGTGTGATTTTTGTTGGTGGGCCAAATTATGCCCGTCACCCAAGCCCTTTGTACGAAGCAACATTGGAAGGGGCGGTTTTATTTATAGTAATGTTGATGTTATATAACAAAACAAACCTGAAAAAATTCCCGGGTGCACTGGGCGGAATTTTGTGTATGTTGTACGCAGGATTCAGAATATTCTGTGAACAATTCCGCCAACCAGATGCCCAGTTGGGTTTCCTGACATCGTGGGGGTTAACAATGGGACAATTATTGTCAGGGTTAATGTTTGCGGTGGGTGTTGGGGTTTTTATGTATGCGATGAATCATAAAAATAAAAATTGACATTTTATATATGAACATATAAAATTCCAACATTGTTTTAGCGGACATCCCAATAAAACAAAAGAACGGTTCAGGATGGGTGGCAGAGCGGTCGAATGCGACGGTCTTGAAAACCGCTGAAGTCGCAAGGCTTCCGGGGGTTCGAATCCCTCCCCATCCGCCACAATAAAAAATGTCCCAGCGGGGCATTTTTTTTATTGTGTTGAAATGGTGATTTGGGATTAGGCGCTGAAACGAAGTTTCTGTGGGATTTTTAGCGATGATATTACCGGTGTATATTGTCATCCATGTCCAATTCACCCAAATCCACCACAACTATATACCTTGCCCAAAAATCCGACGCCAGTTTGGGTCTGTATAATTGATTTTTTTTGTTACTATCTGAAACAGGTAAATTAACGTTGGTGTTTCAGATACTATATTAATAAATTTTAATTTTGTTATTGACAAATGATTTATTTGTATTACATTTAACTGGGTAAAAGGGGTTAGAAAATGTTATTTTTTGTGGTGATTTGTGCAGTAATTATATTTGTTATGTTGGTGGATGCCAATCAAGATAGACCTGTGGCCAAACCAGAGACCAAGCCTGTAGCACATAATTACTATACAGAGTATGTTGTGCAAAAAAATGGCATTGATTATGATAATTTACCATATACAGATGCTTTGATGGTGCGTTTTTGTCGTGTGGAAAACAAGGAACTTATTTGTATTAATATAAACAGAACAGATAAAACAGCAGTTTTTAGAAGCAGATTTAATCCAGCCGAATATTATCATACTACCTTAAATAAGTGTACTTGCCCAGATTCTGAAGTACCATGTAAGCATATGTTATATTTAGCCAATTCATTGGGGTATTTAGAAAACTGGAAAAAGGGCTTGCCACAGGAAAGATACAATAATCTTGTGAAATCCTATGATACGTGTCCGTATAAGAATGACCCAAAGGGGTGGGTACGTGATAATACCGGCACAAAAAATTGGCATCCTGGTTGTACCAGGATAGGCGGTTGCTGGTAATGTTGCAAAAGGGTAGTCTTTTAATGCGATTTTTCACTGATATTAACAGAAAATTCCCCGTTCTTGTTACAGGGATTTTTTTATAAATTGACTTTTTCAATATTTTTAATACAATGAAAAACATGAAAACACAAATTGCTTTTTGTTCTTTCACTTGGTGGCTGTAGTCACAGCCAGTATTTTTCATATCTATTATATTTTTCAAATTAATTTAGTTTAATCATCAAACAAAGGATTTTTATTATGAAAATCAATGAACAAAAGGTTATGTTAACTGGTGTGCGCCCAAGTGGAAACCTGACATTAGGCAACTATTTGGGTGCAATTAAGAATTTTGTGACACGTCAAGATCAATATAAAAGTTACATCTTTGTGGCGGATTTACATGCCATTACAAGCCCACGCAATCCAATAGAATTGCGCGAAGCAGTAAATGATTGTATAGCTATGTATTTGGCATGCGGTGTTAATCCAGAACAAACGATTGTCTTTCGGCAAAGTGATGTTTTGGAACATGGTATTATGGGCTTTATAATTACGTTCCAGACACACATGGGCGAATTATCGCGTATGACCCAGTTCAAATTGAAATCACAAAATACTGGTAAAAATGGCATTGATACAGGATTGTTTGTGTATCCACCATTGATGTCTGCTGATATCTTGCTATATAACACAGATATGGTGCCGGTAGGATTGGATCAGCAACAGCATGTGGAATTGACACGCGATTTGGCTCAGCGGTTTAATAATCGTTATGGCGATACGTTCAATGAACCAGATGTTTATATTGCGCCTGTTGGAAACAAAATTTTGAACCTGCAAAATCCAACCGAAAAGATGAATAAATCAGACGGGCCAAACCCGGGGACAGTATTTTTGATGGACGATTTGAAACTTGTTCGTAAAAAGATAATGTCCGCGGTTACGGATAGTGAAGCGATAGTACGATTTGATGAAGAGAATAAACCCGGCATATCAAACCTGATAAGTATATTATCGGCAACAACCGGTGAAAGTATTTCTGACATAGAAAAACGGTTTGCTGGTCGTGGCTACGGCGATTTCAAACGCGAAGTTGCGGATGCTGTTTGTGATTTGATTGAACACATTCAAACAAATTACGAAAAATTCAAGAATCCGAAAGTATTGAAAAAGATTCTTGATGACGGTGCAGAAAAAGCACGTGTGGTTGCATCAGAAACATTGAATCGTGCTAAGCTTGCATTAGGATTGAAATAATCTGATTTAGTATTGGGTTTTATGCAATTTAAATTCCATTCTGCTACAAATAAAAAATGTCCCAACGGGACATTTTTTATTGTGTTTAAACAGTATTTGAAACCTGTTGTCAGGCATCATGTTTTTTCAATTTAAATTTAGAAACCTTATAATTCAAAAAATTTTTTTTCCATTTATGAATCTTTATTTTTCTGGGATGTCGCGCAGAGTGTATTCTGGAATATTATTGCCACATCTGTTTTTCAAAAATGCGCGAAAATCGATTGCAAATCTGTCTGGAATATCGCCGTTTCCAGCATCAGGAGATTCATCTGAATAAAGATAATCGATAACGCATTTACATGTTTTTTTATGTTCGGTTACATCAATGTTTTTGAATTCCTGTGATGCATATTTTACACATTCTTGATAGTCATTTTTTGCCATGTTATCAATCATTTTCTCAAAATCGCTTTTATTTTTGTCGCTGTTATCACAAGCGCATAAAAACAAACACAAAATTATAAATATTCTTTTCATGATATATCCTTTCTGGTCTGTAATATAAGCCATACGATTATGCTATTACACCACAAAAAATATGTAAATAAAAAAATGCCCATTTTTTTTACTTATTTTTTTTAATGTGTTATAATGCGTTCGCTGCCAAGGAGATTAAACATGTCAAGATTAACTGATTTTTGGAAAAATTTTGATGTTTATAATGACGATATTGTTGGAAAAACAAGTATCGCAAAACAAGATTACGAAATGTTAAAATCACAACAATTGCTGGTTTCACAACGTGATTGGAACAGCGATTCAACTTTATTTACGATTGATTTGCCGTCTGAACCATTTGTTGGTGATTTGGATGCACCGATTTATATTATGACATTAAATCCAGGTGCTGGGGATGATGAATATGAAAATTGGGAAAATACAACTTTGCAAGATTTAGCAAACAATTGTGTTGTTCAGGGCGAAACAGATTATCCTTTCTATTATTTGAATCCTGTACTGATTGGTACAGGTGGTTATGATTATTGGAGAAACAACAGATTTTGGGGTTTGATAAAGGCATTGTCTGAATATTATAACAGTGAAGATATTGCGATTAAAAAAATTGCCAATAATGTTTGTGATTTGGAATTATGTGCATACCGTTCAAGTAAATGGGATGTCAGTCCGAAAATTGCATCAAAGTTATCTGTGGTAAAGGCAATGAAAGATTTTATTGTTAATGTTGTGGTTCCTGGGGTAATACGGGGCGAAAAAATATTTCTGGTCGGGCGTGGTCGTGAATATTTCAAATCGGAAAGATTTAATTATAACGGCAAAATAATAACCTTTGATGATTTGGAAACAGAATTTCCAGACAGAGTTGTTTTCTATCATGGCCAGGCATGCAGGTCCATGTCTTTCAACCCATATGGATATGCTAAAAGTGGTGGCGGTGGTACTTTGGGTGGACAGGTGTTGTTAGAATCATTGAAAAAATTGCCATAAAAATGCCCGTTTGGGCATTTTTTTATTGATTCAAATATAGCAATAAATATGTGTATTTTATTGACTTTAATCAAAAGAGTGTTTAGAATACCACACATAAAAAACGACAAAATTTTTAATGTTAAAGGCAAAAAAATGACAGCAAATGAATTACGTAGACTGTATATAGATTTCTTTGTAAAACGTGGACACCATGAAATTGCTTCCGCATCTTTGATACCGGAAAACGACCCTTCGGTTTTGTTTACAACTGCGGGAATGCATCCATTGGTTCCTTATTTGATGGGGGAATCACACCCATTGGGAAAACGTTTGGTCAGTTGTCAAAAATGCCTGCGCACTGGTGATATTGATGAAGTAGGCGATGCCACCCATTTAACATTTTTTGAAATGTTGGGAAATTGGTCTTTGAATGATTATTGCAAAAAAGAATCTATTGGTTTTTCACATCAATTTTTAACCCAGCTTTTAAAAATCCCCCAGGAAAAAATCGCTGTTACTTGTTTTGCTGGCGATGAATCTGCGCCACGCGATACAGAATCTGCACAAATTTGGGAAAGTTTGGGTTATCCAAAAGAACACATATTCTTTTATGGTAAAAAAGAAAATTGGTGGGGACCTGCGGGAACAACCGGACCTTGTGGACCTGATACTGAAATTTTCTATATCCACGATCAACCAGATTGTGGCCCAAATTGTGGGCCTGCATGTAATTGCGGTAAGTATGTTGAAATTTGGAACAACGTGTTTATGGAATATCACAAAGACAAAGATGGTAATTATACCAGTTTGGGTCGCCACAATGTTGATACTGGTTTGGGATTCGAACGTGCCTTTTGTTTTGTGAACGGCGTTTCCAGTGTTTATGACACTGAATTATTCAAACCTATTATTGATAAAATCAGCGAATTGACCAGAACAAAATACGAACCTGAACATTATAAGGCATATCGCATTATTGCGGATCATTTGCGTGCATCAACTTTTGTTATGGGTGATAATCGCGGTATTGTTCCATCTAATGTAGACCAAGGTTATATCTTGCGTCGTTTAATACGTCGTGCATATCGCTATTTGACACAAATGAATGCACCGGCACATTCTATGGTTGAAATTGCCAAGGTGGTTATTGAACATTACAAAGATATATATCCTGAATTGGAACGTAATCGTGAATTTGTTATCAAATCTTTGGATCGTGAAGAAGAAATTTTCTCTCGCACTTTGGAATCTGGGATGAAGATTGCGAAAAAATATTTGGAAAATGTAACAGACAATCAATTGGCTGCGGCTGATACGTTCAGATTGTACGATACATTTGGTTTTCCATTGGAATTCACACAAGAATTGGCAAATGAATATGGGGTCAAAGTAGACGCAGAAGGATTTCATAAATTGTTTGCAGAACACCAGGAAAAATCTCGCGCGGGTGCAGAACAAAAATTCAAAGGCGGTTTGTCTGATGATTCCATTGAAACCAGACGTTTACACACCGCGGCGCATTTGATGTTGGCTGCGTTGCGTCGTATTTTGGGCGATTCAGTTATGCAAAAGGGTTCAAATATTACACCTGAACGTTTGCGTTTTGATGTGTCTTTTGACAGACGTATAGAACCAGCAGAATTGGCAGAAGTGGAAAAACAAGTGAATCAAGCCATCGCTGAAAATGTTCCAATTGAATGCACTGAAATGCCTATTGAAGAAGCGCGCGCTTCCGGTGCAATCGGTGTGTTTGGTGATAAATATGGCGAAGTGGTCAAAGTTTACAAAATGGGTAAATGGTCACATGAAATTTGTGGCGGACCTCATGCTAATAATACTGGCGAATTGGGAACTTTCAAAATATTGAAAGAAGAATCCAGTTCTGCAGGTGTCAGAAGAATCAAAGCGGTATTATTACCAAAAGATAATAAATAAAAAATGGCAATAATCATATTTTCTTGATTTTTGAGTTTTTTATATTAGCATAAAGTTGTGTAATAAAAACAAAGGACAAAACCAGTGAGCAAATAATGTTGTGATCTTGATTTAAAAATTGTGCATATGAAAATATGCTCGTCAGTTTGATTTGCAACATTAAAGGTTTTGTTATGTTTTATATTTCTTTATCAGATATATTTTTTGGATATGATTCAACAAACAGTTTGTTTGATGGTGTTTCAATTGTCTTTAATGATTCAGACAAAGTCGCAATCATAGGCGATAATGGTTGTGGTAAAACAACCATGTTAAAATTGTTGGCGGGGGATATATTGCCTGATTCTGGTGATGTTGTGCGTAATGCGTCAATTTATATGGTAAAACAAATAAATGTGGCTGATTCTAAAAGTGGTGGTGAACAACAAAGTTATGAATTGGCGCGTGCTTTTGACAGCCAAGCCCAAATTTTATTGTTGGACGAACCGACTAATAATTTAGATTTTGATGCGCGTCAAAAATTTTTCACCGATTTAAGTATGTATCCGTTTGGGGCTGTGATTGTTTCGCACGACAGGGAATTATTACAGCAAATGGACAAGATTTTGGAAATATCAAATGGTCATATAAAAATATATGGCGGTAATTATGATTTCTATGTCACCCAGAAAAATGCAGAACAAGAAAATATGTATTCCAAATATATTGATGCCCAAAAGGAAATAGGGCGATTAAATAATACATTGAATATCGCACAAAACACACGTCAACATCACGAAGCGAAGCAAAAGAAAGATATGAAAAACGGCAAACGCAGTAGATTGGCTGCAAATGCTTTGAAGGGCAAAAGCCAAGAAACCGAGGCAAAAAAACGTGCGATTATTCAAAAGAAATTGGAAGAACAATTACAGATTCAGCAATCTTTGACGGATAAAATGCATGACGACAAAATTAAAATACCCGTGCCAAATAAAAGTTTTTACAGCAAAGAATTGATTCAAATTAAATCTTTATCTTTTGCATATGGTGATAACAAAATTTTTGATAATTTTGATTTTACTATGTATGGCGGAATGCGCATTCGTTTAATGGGTAAAAATGGGACAGGCAAAACAACTTTGTTGAAAATAATTCGTGGAGATTTAAAGGCAAATGGTGGAACGGTCAAAACATTTGGCAAAATAGCATATTTGAATCAGGATTTGTCTGTGTTGGATAAAAATAAAACCATAGTTGAAAATATAATGGATATCGCAAATGTGTTAAAACATGACGCCCATGCAATTGCTGCTAATTTTGGATTTCGTGGTAAAGATGCTATGAAAACCGCTGGCGTGTTGTCCGGAGGTGAATTGTTAAAGGCAACATTAGCCGCGGTTTTGGGTGGAACTGAACAACCTGATTTATTGATTTTAGACGAACCTACAAACAATCTGGAAATCAAAAGCATATCGATATTGGAAGATGCGCTGAATCAATATCGTGGTGCGATATTATTGATTTCGCATGATGAAATGTTTGCGAAAAACATCAAAGTCGATACAGAAATCAAAATCGCATAACCAATTTATTTCCACAGAAAATCTAAATTTTTTGTGGGGTTGGTTGGCGTGTCTGACATGAAATGTTTTTGAATAATGGTTTCTATTTCTTTGTCAGATTTGCCATTGGTTTGTTTGCAAAAATCAGAATATGTATTTAACGAATCTTGTAAAAATTTAATCATATTTGGAACATATTCTAAACACATTTGTTGGTTTTTACGCATGATTTCATGAATATCTTTGATAAAGGCGATATGCAATTGTTCGACCTCTGGTAAAAAGCGTAACATTTTTGGTTGAAATTTTGCGCCGTTCCTGACCAAAGCCCATGCCACATCCAGATGTTTAGGACTGATAGAACCATCTTCATTTATTAAAAACATAAATGCATAATACAGTGGTGTAAAGCCATCGTTGTCTGTGGCGTTTGTATTCAACCTTAACACATCCGACAACAATACCACTGCATCAAAATGTGCTTCTGAAGCAGACAGATGCAAAGCCGTGGCCCCAGTTGATTTGTCTATGTTCATGGGATCAAAACCATATGTTATTAAAGCATCAATAATTTTTACATTACCAGTAAATACCGCATCATATAACGCATCACGTCCGTTTTCGTCTTTTTTCATAACTATATCACGTGGTGTGTTGTTCAGGTATTCACGCAAAGCATCTAAATTTTGGCTGTTGATGATGTTGGTTAATTCACCGGTTCTAATTTTTTGTGTCGCTGTTTGTTCTGTCATTTGATTTCCTGTGTTTTTTTGTGAACAATCCCATCTGTTGAAAACAACAGTGTGATTTTTTTCTTTGATGGACCAGCCAAAATTTATTTGGCTGGTTTAATCATTTTCTTGAAATCTTCCAATTTCACCATGTGTTCATCGTACATGCCATAACCGATAAAAGAAGATGTTGCAAATAATACATCTATATTGGCAGGTTCTTTGATGTCTTTGATATTGTCATATAACACACTGGATTGTGGATTATAATTTGCCAAAGCAAAAATCATTTGGGTTTTTTTATTGCGGTCAATTTCCAAACGTTTTTTGCCAGGAATAGAAATCAATTTCAATTCACGTAAAGTGGCAATCATGTCTTCTAATTCATCATAAAAGTCATTTGTTATTTTATATTTCGCGACATCTTGTAAATGTTTTTGGACACCTGATGTTCCGCCAATGGCACCCTGGTTACATTTCACTTCGATAAATGCTAATCCTGGTTTATAATCTTTGTGTTTACGCATATGGCGAGACCAATGCAAAGCGATTGCGTCAAAACGGCCACCATCTTTGGTACCTGGTTCTGTGTATTCTGTATCAACAATGAAATAATCGGTTGCTTCTGCATCAGCAAAAACATTGTTTTCCATAACAATACGTTGTTGAATTTCTTTTTCGGGTTGTTCTTTGTGTTGACTTCTCCATTCGTCTATGCCACGTGCAATAAAAAACAAGAAAGCCAACCAATCAAAATTTTTAGGAATATCTAAATTCAGTGATTCACAATCCTGGCATTTTTTAATGGATTCGGTGTATTCAGAATCAGCAACGGTAAAATCTAAATATTCTTTGGTTATACCAAATGGTGTTTATATTACTAATACAACAGTTGGTAAAAAGAAATATCATTCTGTAACTTTTGTTGGTGTTAGTAAAACATTTAATTATGTTAAGCCAACAATTGAAACACATATTTTGCATGTTAATTTTCATTCTAGAATTAGATCAATATTAAGATTCCATTCTAATGTCACAGTTGAGTTCTTAGAATACCTAAGACCTATTTCTAAATTTGAAAATAAGGCTAAACTTGCTAAAGCAATTGAAAAAGATATAGCTGCTGCTGATAATTTTTTTACTAATAATAAATAAAATATAATTTATA
>JAKSTB010000009.1 GCA_024402815.1 Alphaproteobacteria bacterium
TGGTGAAAAGTTTTTACCTGCATCTGGGTTTGATGAGTTATGCTCTACGCCCCAGGGAATTCAAGGCATATACAAGATGATGCAATCAATGGAACCAGAAGTTTTTACAAACAAAAGTGGTGATGAAAATTTAACTGATGATGAATTACGTAACATGATGAAGAATCCAAAATATTGGCGTGATCAAGATCCGGAGTATGTAAGAAAAATAGAAAACGGATTTAAAAAATTATATTCATAACATAATTTTTAACTTTTATTCTTTACTATTTTATTTAATTCATATAAAATAAAAGTATGAACAAAATAATTTTGTTCTATCCAAAAACTTAAAAGGAGAGAATTATGTTCTTTGGTTCTAAGAAAAAATGTGCTTGCGCAAAACCAGCTGCTAAAAAAGTAGCAGCAAAACCAGCAGCAAAACCAGCAGCAAAAAAAGCACCTGCAAAAAAAGTTGCAGTTAAAAAACCAGCAGCAAAAAAAGCACCTGCAAAAAAAGTTGTAGAAAAAAAACCAGTTGCTAAAAAAGCTCCTGCAAAAAAAGTTGTAGCAAAAAAACCAGTTGCTAAAAAAGCTCCTGCAAAAAAAGCACCTGCAAAAAAAGCACCTGCAAAAAAAGTTGCTGCAAAAAAACCTGCAAAAAAAGTTGTAAAGAAAAAATAATAATACATTAATTATGTATCATTTTTAACCCCAAAGCATAAGTGTTTTGGGGTTTTTTGATAAATTTTTCAGTCAGATTTTATGTCTGACTGAATCTTTTATTGGATAATCCATTTTGTGGACCCTGACTTTTGAATTTTGTTTTATGGCGCGATTTTTCGTATAACCATTTTTCAAAATATGTTGCCGTTTTGGCGTAATTTTTTACAAGAAAAACAAAAAGGATTTTTTATGTCTTTATCTGTAGATCAAGTGTTTATAAAACAATTTGAAGCAGATGTTCATTTGGCTTATCAGCAAATGGGCACAAAATTGCGTTCCACAATTCGCAGTAAATCTGGTGTTGTTGGAACTTCAACAACTTTCCAAAAAGTTGGCAAAGGAATTGCCAGTACTAAATCACGTCATGGTATTGTTCCAGTGATGAATTTGAATCACACACCTGTGGAATGCACTTTGCAAGATTATTACGCAGGCGATTGGATTGATGCTTTGGATGAATTGAAAACCAATGTTGATGAACGTCGTGTTGTTGCATCAGCTGGTGCATATGCATTGGGTCGTAAAACAGATGAATTAATCATCGCTGCGATGAACAATGCAACCCAATATGTTGGCGATTATTCAACTGGTTTAACAAAAGCATTGATTATGAGTGCTGTTGAAAAATTAAACGAAAATGACGTTCCAGATGACGGTCGCAGATATGCAGTCGTTGGTGTTCATCAATGGAATGAATTGATGGGTATGAATGAATTTGTATCTGCTGATTATGTCGGTGGTTCAACACCTTTGGTTGATGGTTGTGAATCAAGAAGATGGTTGGGTATCAATTGGATTCTGTGCAATTCTTTGCCTTTGGCAAATACAGATGACCGTGATTGTTTCATTTATCACGCATCCAGTATTGGTCATGCATGTGGTCAAGAAGTTAAAACTGATATTACATGGCATGGTGAACGTGCTGCGCATTTCATCAGCAACAGTATGTCCCAAGGCGCTGTGTTGATTGATGCAGAAGGTATCGTTCGTATTAAATGTGATGATGATGCGGCCTAAATATTCATAACTTAAATAAAACAAAAGGAAAATCAAATGGCATTTCAAAATAAAAATTTGTCTGTGATTGCATACGCAAATGGTTTTACATTGTGGCATTATAAAGAAAATGCGACATTGGCGACAATAACTGCATCTGGATATTTTGCCAGTGTAAAATCTTTGATGAATACAGGCGATATCATTTTAATTAATGGTTCAAATGGAACATCAATCAAAGTATTAAGTGTTACAGCTGAAGCTATAACAGTTGGTGCTTTGTCTTAAAAACAAATCAAATTGTTAATTATTTTATAACTGGGCCGTTTTATACGGCCCATTTTTACATAGGAATAAAATATGTTTACAAAAATAGATTTATGTTCAATGGCTTTGTTAAAGTTAGGCGAAAAGCCAATTCAATCTTTGCGTGAAGATTCTGCACCTGCTCAATTGGCCAGAAGTTTATTTGATTCGGTTGTTGATACTTTGTTGTCGACATTTCCATGGCATTTTGCATTACAAAACATAGAATTAACCAAAGATTCAAACGGGGATTTTATTATACCCACCAATGTATTACGTATAATTAAACATCCAGGCCAAATTGTTGGAAACAAGATAATTGCGGCATCTGAAAAAATAGAAATAATTGCGATTGTGAAAACAGAACCAGAAAATTTTCCGGGCTATTTTGCATCATTGGTTGCATCAAAATTGGCTGTGGAATTTTGTGTTCCTTTGATTGGAGATATGAATATCTTTAAAATGATGAATATTTTGTATGAATCAGAATATCAATCTGCAAAATTCATAGACAGCACGATTTTAAATCAATCAAACATAGATAATTTTTCTTTGATAAATTCAAGATTTTAATAATTCAGGGGTGATTTCATGGGTAATTTTATTAAAACACAAAATTCATTTGCTTGTGGGGAAGTGTCCCCTGAATTTTATGCATTGAATAATGCAAATGGATTGTCTGGGTTGGAAAATACAGATGTATTAAAATCAGGCGGTTTAACCAGACGCAGAGGATTAAAAAGCATAGGTAATGCATACCAAGATGCAATAATTGTGCCGTTCCCAATTACAGAATCAGAAAAATATTTGTTGGTTATATACAATATTTCTATGGATATATATTGTAATGATACCAAAATAACGACAATGATTGCACCGTGGAAACGTGCCGATTTAGCAAAATTACAATATGCACAAAGATTTAATTCTATATTTTTTGTTCATCCAGATTATAAACCTGTGATATTTACAAAAAATGCCAACGGTTTTAGTTTTACTGATTTTAATTTTTCTTCGAATGCGGATGCCAGTGTAAATATACCGTTCACGCGTTTCGAGGATTCAAAAAATATTACTATAACAATGTCCAGCAGTGATATAGACACTAATTATGCTACATTTACAACAAATGCAGATTTTTGGCCTGAAAATGCTGTGGGCGAAAGATTATATGTGGACAACAGACAATGGGTTGTTGCCAGTGTTCAAAGTGCTACGGCTGTTACGGTTTATACCAATGGTAATTTCACATTAGCCCAAGGTCCAATATACGATTGGTACGAATCTGTGTTTAATAACAGACGCGGATGGCCATCGTGTGTATCTTTCCACCAAAACAGATTGGTGTTTGGCGGAACATACGCTTTGCCGAATTGCATATGGATGTCTAAAGTTTCTGATTTTCATAATTTTGATTCGGGTACAGGTTTAGATGATGAAGCAATTTATGCAGCGCTATTATCAGCGCAACACCACCAAATTTGCACAATTGTCAGCAGTGATTCGTTGCAGATTTTGACTTCTGTGGGGGAATGGTCGATTTCAAATTCTCCGTTAACACCATCAAATGTCAATATTAAACAACATACATCGGTCGGCAGTATTGCAACAAGATATTTGCCGCCACAGCAAATAGAAGGCAGTACGACTTTCATTTCTGAATCAGGCAAAGATATTCGTGAATTAGATTTAGATGCTTTGGGTGAAAATTATAATGCTACAGATTTATGTTTGTATGCAAAACATCTTATGCAAAATCCGGTCAGTGTTTCTTATAACCAAAATACGCACCAATTATTTGTTGTTATGCAAAGCGGGTATATGGCCGTATTACACAAATATCCAAATACAGATATTTCTGCGTGGGGAACATATAAAACAGACGGCGAATTCAAATATGTTTGTGTATTAGATGATTCAACATATGTAATTGTGAAAAGAAAAAGTAATTATTATCTTGAAAAATTTGATGCATCTTGTTTGAAAGACGCAGCTCAATATGGTTTTTCATATAAAATATCGGCTGTGCCTATGGTTGTAAATGGACATTGTCCAAAGAAAATACGAACCAGAAAAATATCTGTGCGCGTGATAAACACCAAAACATTATTCGCAAATGATTACAGAATTGAAATACCAAATGTCGTTTATTCAAACGATAATCCCGGCTATAGCGGAGATTTGTCATTAAATTTGCTGGGTATACAAAACGACACAATTCAACCTTTGTGGACTTTGTCCAGCAGTGAACAATTAAGTGCGACAATATTGTCTGTGACTACAGAGGGTTGGTATTCAATATAAAAACAAAAGGAGTTTTTTATGGGACAATTGGTATCTGACGTAACGCAAATTCTGGATTATCAAGAATCTAAGAAGAAAGCTGGCAGTCAACGTCAAAAAATATTGGAACAAATGGCTGAAAATGAAACAGCAAAAAATAATTTAATAAAAAAAGTATTAGCGGGACAGCGTGCAAAATACGGCGCGTCCGGCAATACGGGGAACGGTTTGTCTGAAAACGCAGTGTTAAAAAGATTGCGTGATGAAACAGCACAACCATATGATGAAAAAAATAAAACAAGCAAAGAAAATCTAAAAAATATAAAAACAACAAAACCTAATTTATTGAAAAAGTGGCTGTCGCAGATAGATAAAATAGCAGGATAGGGGGCTTTCATGTATAAAATATCATATACGGGAAATGGCAATGATACAGAATTTGTTTTTAATTTCCCTTTTTTTCAAAATGCAGATATTAAAGTCGCGATAGATAATGTTGTTTTGGATGATTCGCAATATGATGTGAACCCTGATAATGATTTTAATTGCGGTTTGGTGGTGTTTGCAACTGCACCAGCAAACGGAGTACAAATAGATATTTTCCGGCAGATATCATTATCCAGAGTAATCGATTATCAACCAACTGCAAAGATAGACCCAGAAGATTTGAATTCTGATTTTAATTTTTTAATCGCTGCATTGCAGGATATTCAAAATATAGATATAGATTTAAGTCAATGGGCCAATACACACAACAATGTATTATATCAAATAAATTATTTGCAGGGGTTAATAGAAGACAAATTATCAGGAGGTTCTGTGTTGGGGCTGTATAATAATTTGCTTAATGTTCTGGACCAGGCATTACCAAATTTAATAAATGATTATGGTTCCGTTACAGAAACAGCGGACAATGAACAATCTGACGATTACGGAAACATTTGATTTTGTAAATGCTTGGAATAAAATTTTGGGTTTTGAAACACCAAAACACCATAAACAGATATTGGAATTTTTAGTAGATGTTTTAAATAATGAACCACGACGTGGTTTATTGACAGCTTTCAGGCATTCTGGAAAATCAACGGTTGTCGGTATTTTTGCAGCATGTGTATTATATTATCGGCCAGAAACCAGAATATTGATATTGTCAGCAGAATCTGGATTATCATCGCGTATGGTTTCACATGTAAAAAACATTTTGGAAAATCATCCGTGGTGCAGTGATATTTTACCTGATGTCAAAAAAGAGTGGGGAACACATAAAATTACTATTAAACGCCCCATAGGAATCAGGGAACCTTCGGTTATATGTCAGGGAATTTCTGGCAATATCACAGGTATGAGATCAGATTTGATTATATGTGATGATGTAGAGGTGCCAAATACATGCAATACATTGCAAAAACGAAATAACCTGCGTGAAAGATTAAGGGAATTAGATTTTATTTTATCACCGCGTGGAACAATGATTTTTATAGGGACACCACATACCAAAGATACTATTTATCAGGTTTAACAGCAGGTGCAACTGAAGACATAAATGTGCGCAATTTTGCCAACACTTCTTTGCCCGGTTCGCCAAACATAGGTAAATATGTTTCAAAGTCAGGCATATCTGTTTGGATTCTGGCACGGTCGCGTTCTGTTAAATCTTCGGATACCAATTGACGTGCAATATTCCACATATTATAGGCCCGTTCTGTACG
This sequence comes from Alphaproteobacteria bacterium, assembly GCA_024402815.1. Classification (GTDB taxonomy): domain Bacteria; phylum Pseudomonadota; class Alphaproteobacteria; order Rs-D84; family Rs-D84; genus Enterousia. Next base: position 6,000 of record JAKSTB010000009.1, read on the forward strand.
AACGACATCAAGCCATTTAGCAGAAAGATCCGGATAATCATTTAATGCAGATTTAACATTGTCCATCCAATCATTGCCAAATTTTTTAATACATGATAATTTCTTTATCTTGTTTAATCCATCTGGGGTTGGTTCAAAAGAAGCCAATGCAGTGCGCAATTCTGATAATTCATTTGGGTTTAATGTTATGATTATATCTTGCCCCATAATCAAACCACCATATGGCAACAAATCCTTGTCGATTGTATTCATAGGTGTTTTACCAGACTTTAAGTTGCTGATATGCATGGAAAGGCGTTTGCCTGTCGGTAATTTTTCCAATTCTTCCATGACACGGGGATCTTTTGATTCGTTTATCAAAACCTGGTTGACCGCCATCCACCCACCACGAATAACGTGTGCTTGGCGGTAAAGGTTTAATAAACGCTGTGCAATCGTATGTGCGGTTTGTTGTTGCATATGTCCCCCCTACAAATTGACATTGTTATTTCATTACAACCATAATAACTTTGTGCATAGTTTTATAATTGATTTTATCGTCTGGATTGGACACATGACCATATTTTTTACCATGTGTATCCTGGCGAACAACGGCAATTTGTGCAGATGCGACATCATCAGATGTCATTTTTGAAAAATCTGCATCAATGAACATTGCCAAATCACCAACTTCTGGTGTTGAATCGGCATCAACAAATACATAAGAAGTTTCTGGGATAAAACCACCCAAACGTTTTGCGTTTGGAACAACAGCATAAACACTGCCCAAACCTTCCAATGTGCTTGGGGCGACAATCATATTTTCATCTGATTTCTTCAAAGAAATTTCTTTGCCATTTGGTTTGCCAAACACAGGCACCAATTTTTTTCTGGCATTGTCGTATAATTGTGCGCCATACAAACCATCTTGGATGTCCAAACCAGATACAGGATTGCACGGTTCCAAAACAGATTTTACGCGTTCTTTAACTTTGTTGATTTGTTTGGTTAATTCGCCAGCTTTGTACAGATTGGCGATTTCATCAAATAACTGTTCGGTGGTATAACCAAAAGTTTTTGCCAAAACTTCGATTTCGTTTTCATAAATTTCGCGTTGACCAACTTCGATTTTATGATAAACAGACAATGTCATTTTTGCGGCCTTGGCGGTTTCTGCGATGGTTTTTTCTGCACGTTGGCGGATTTTACGCAATCCAGAACCGAAAACTTTCAAACCGCTTTTTTCGTTGTCGGTCAAACGGCGTTTGATTTCGTTTTGCCATTGGTCTGCAACAGTATCTGATTCGTGAATAAATATATCAGATAATTTGCAACCCAATATGCTGCACACATTCAATAATTGTTTTTGGTTTAATCGTCTGACGCCTTTTTCAATCTTGGAAACAGCAGACAAAGATAAATTGGCACGTCTGGCCAGTTCGGTCATTTTCATACCCTTGGCAGCACGTATGTTTCGTATGTTATTAGGAAATATGATTTCTTCTTGTGCCATATTAAACCTCCTTGAAGATGTGTTGACAAAATAATAGTCAAAAAATATAAGTTTGGCAAGAAATAAATTTAAAGCATGTCGTCAGGCGCGTCACTGACACCTGTGCCTGGTTGTGCATCAGGTGATTGTGTTGGCGCAAATACAGGTTGTTCGTTCATATCCTGAGGTGCAGGTTGCATATTAAATTGCGCCAAATTATCGAACAAGAAATATTCGCCAAAGAAGCTTAAATGCACAGTTTCTGGTTTGCCATGACGGTTTTTAGCAATGATAACATCCGCCTTGTTTCTGGATTGTTCAAGACGATTGTGATAATGTTGCATAGAATTTTCAGATGCGTTGTTGGATAATTTATTGCTTGGTGCGTGTCCGTCCAGATAATATTCTTCACGGAAAGTGAACATAACGATATCCGCATCCTGTTCAATAGAACCAGAATCACGCAAATCTGACAATACTGGGCGTTTATCATCACGTTGTTCAACACTACGTGATAACTGTGACAGGGTAATCACAGGAACATCCAAATCTTTTGCTAAGATTTTCAAACTGCGGGTGATTTCAGACAATTCTTGCACACGGTTTTCGTTGCTTTTGCCACCTGGCAATTTCATCAACTGTAAATAGTCGATAACAATTAATGCAACCCCGCCGAATTTACGGGCAATTCTGCGTGCACGGGTTTTTATCATAGGTACAGACACATCAGCAGAATCATCAATAACCAATGGTAATTTTGACAGGGCGTCTGAATATTGTGTCATTGTCATAAAATCTTCGTCGGTTAAATGACCGTCACGAATTCTGGATGCAGGTATTTTTGATTGAGATGACAAAACACGTGCCGCCAATTGTTCGTTGGACATTTCCAAACTGAAGAATATAACAGCGCCTTGGTATTTATCATTTGCACGTTTGTTGTATATAGCATTGGCCGCATTAAACGCAATATTCATAGCCAATGTGGTTTTACCCATACCTGGACGACCAGCTATAATAATTAAATCGGAATGGTGCAAACCACTGATAGATTTATCCAGTTCATCCAAACCTGTGGTTAAACCTGACAATTTGCCTTCGGCTTTATAGGCATATTCTGCCTCTCTCAAAGCACCTTTTAATGCCTGGGCCAAAGAGACCAAATTTTGTTCAGATTTACCAGTAGATGCCAAATTAAATAATTTCTGTTCCGCGGATTCAACCTGGTTATCAACGGTTACATCCAAATCTTCTTGATATGCGTTATCAACGATAGATTGACCAATATTGATTAAATCACGACGGCGGGCATTATCAAAAACTATACGGGCATAATGTTCAACATTTACAACCGTTGCGCCCGCAGATGCTAATTTAGTCAAATAATCAGGTCCACCAACACTTTCCAATGCGCCCTGTTGTTCCAAATAGTTTTTTGCAGAAATTACATCAACAATCTTGCCAGTTGCAAATACACGCATGGCATATCTGTATATTTCTTGGTGCGCAGGGTGTGAAAAATGTTCCGGCAACAAAAAATCAGATATCAATTCCAGTGCACGACTGCTGGTAAAAACGGCAGCCAGAACTGCTTGTTCTGCTTCCAGGTTCATTGGTAATGTTTTTGGAGTAAAGTTCATGTCTTTTAGATTAAACGAAAATTTTAATAATTCAATACATTTTTTAAGTGGCTATAAACAATTGAAGATACCTATTGTTGATAGTGCTGGAAATTCAGCATGGCCCGAAATGTTCCCAATTGAAAAAATACATGAACTGGAAAGAATTGTCGGTCCCAGGCATTTTTCAGCCCAAATGATGTTAGAATATGTACCCGAAGAACGTGTTTATTTGGATCCAGGGGCTTTACAGTTTTATGATGATGATTTCGATACAAAATTATGTCGAATCGGACAATATTGTATAACTGGGGTTTCAATGTATTGGGATCCGTCATCTGGACACAACAGGGCAGATGGCAGTGTATGTGTATTAGTGTACAGGGATGATAAAAACAAAACCGTTTTTGTTCACGACATTATGTATATGGTTGTAGACGATGATGATTTACATCCATTGTCTACCCAATGCGACAAAATCATAGATTTTATGCAAAAACATAAAATATATCGTGTGGGGATAGAAATAAACGGACTGGGTAATGCGTTGCCTGAAATAATGCGACGTGTTGCCGATAAACATAATCTGCAAATAAACATAGTTCAAATTGCAAATCACACCAAGAAAGAAACCAGAATTTTAAATGCCATAGAACCTGTGTTAAACACGGGCAGGTTATTTATGCACAACAAAATTAAACAAACAATGTTGTTGTCAGAAATGTTGGCTTGGGCACCGATTGGTTCTGCAGAACATGATGACGGTTTGGATGCGGTTGCAGGGGCTTTGATGATGAATCCTGGCACAATCAGACCCGTGACGTTTGGCAACAAATTGATACATGCAAACACAGATTTCAAAATATAAAAACAAAAGGAAATTAAATGCAAAAAAATCTTATGCAATTATATAAACGCGCATTAAATGAACGCGAAATATGGTTAAATCGTTGGAAAACAGCAATGCGATACACAATTCCAATGGACGATACAGAATCAGCAACTTTATTTGACGCGACTGCAGCAGATGCAGTGGATAATTTGGCTGCATCTATGTATTCTTTGTTAACACCACCTTAATCTTTGTGGGTGAATTTTATCAAAGAAAGTGATTTATCCCCAGATGCAGAACATGTAACATCTGTTTTTCGTGCACATTTAAATGATTCAAATTTTTATACGACAATTCATCAATGCTATATTGATTTGGTTGTGTTGGGAACTGCTTGTTTGTTTATGGCAGAAAATCCAATCGGTGCAGATTCTGCATTTTCATTCACTGCGATTCCTATGACAAATATCGCTTTGTTGCCGGGAATGGTATTTCATACGACATCTATGCCTGCAAATGAAATTGTTGAAAAATACCCGCATTTTGTTTTTCCAAAACAATTACAGGAAACTATAAAAAACAACCCAGACACACCAATTAAATTGGTTCAATGTTTAGATGGAAATGATTTTACTGCGTGGTTGGATGTAGGTGGCGATTTTGAAAACAATATTGTTTCACGTGGAACATTTGAAACCAATCCTTATATAATTTTCCGTTGGTCTTTGGTCAGTGGTGAAACATATGGACGTGGCCCAGTATTGCGTGCATTGCCAGATATCAAAACAGCCAACAAAGTTGTGGAATTAGTTTTAAAAAATGCGACTATCGCGGTCAGCGGTATGTGGCAGGCGGATGATGATGGTGTTATAAATCTGTCCAATATAAATTTAACCCCGGGGGCAATTATTCCAAAAGCAGTAGGCAGTTCAGGGTTAACCCCATTATCCAGTGGTGCTGATTTTGATGTTTCGCAAATTGTATTACGCGATTTACGCGACAGAATCAGACACACTTTATTGGCGGACAGGTTGGGGTTGTTATCAGACAAAGAAATGACCGCCACTGAAATATTGGCACGTAATTCAGATATGGTTAGAATTTTAGGTGCTACATATGGTCGCCTGTTACACGAATTTATAAAGCCTATGTGTGAACGTGGATTGCAAATATTATCCAGACGAGGATTGATTGAACAAATATCTTTGCATTCTGATGCTGAATTAAAATATGTTGCCCCGATTGCACAAATGGCACACGAAGAAATGTTAATATAAGCCCAAGGATTGATGTATGTCTGAATTGGAAAAACAATACGCCAGAACATTCGCCACTATTGATGGACAATGCGTTTTAAAACATCTGCGTTCTTTGACCATTGAACGAACTGTTGGCCAACACATAACCGACAATGAATTGCGTTGGTTGGCAGCCCAAAGTGCATTGGTTCATTACATAGAAAATTTAATAAACAAAGGAAATAAACCAAAATAAATATGCAAAAACAACAGAAAATAAGTAATTTTTTAGAGATTATTCGTGATGGTTGGTTTTTAATTGCCGTTATCACAGGAGCAATTTATTGGGTTGCACGTCAAGATTCTTCACTTAACGAATTAGAACGCCAAGACCAGCGAATAACATCATTAGAAAACAGAACTACGATTCTTGAATCGGGTATAGGACAAATACAATTAAAAATAGACGGTATCAAAGAAGATGTTACATTGATAAAAAGCGCGGTGATAAAAAATTAAATTGCGTTTTTCGACCAATATATTTTATGACCGCAAACAATTATTACATCAAATCTTGCATCACCTGTCCAATGTGAATTTATAAGAAAAGTTTCTGCGGCACGGCGTAATCTGGCCGATTGAGTTGGAGTAATCGCATCCCACGCCGCAGAAACACTTTGTCGTGATTTTACTTCGATAAAAACAATAGTGTTTTTATGTTTTGCGATTATATCAATTTCTGCACGATTAGTATTTTTCCCGGTAATATAACGACTTTTTAAAATACGATAACCATGAAACCGCAAATACCAGCGTGCCAGAAATTCGGAAAATAAACCAATTTGATAAGATGTTTTTTTAAAACGCATACGGTTTTGCCTGGAATTTTTCACGTGCGGCCCGGATGTTTTTGGCAGAATCTGTTGCATTTAAACCTTTGTCTGTCAAAACCAATTGTCCATAATATGCACGCATCATAGGATCATATGCATTTTCTGATGAAATCCATTTGTCTTCTTCGGAATTTGGCATGCCGTATTTCGATACAACACTTTGCCAGAAAGTCAAAATCTTTTTTTCGCGTTGATTGGCGTACACAGCAGATGGACCGTCTACTTTGTCTACATCGTTATTATAAACAACTTTCCATACCTTGTTATCGGTTGCATTGCTGGTAAAATATACATCAATTGTTTCGCCTGTGAAATCACGAACCAGGTGAACTTCTGATACATACAGCAAACCACGATTACGAGCCAGGGAATAAATACATTTTTCCAATTTTTCAGGCAAAAACACATTATTTTGCCGACATTCATAATCCAGATTATATTTCCAATCTTGGTTTATTGTATAAATCACACTGTTCTTTCTGCGTGGGGCATATAATGATGGATTTTCAAAAAATAGATTGTTTATTTCTTCGTACCCCATACCCAACATTATGCCTGCAATATCAAATTGGTTCACATCCACAGGACCATCGCCGTCATTCAACGAAACACTTTCAGTATTCATATCTTCGCCTTCGTCATCTACGACGGCAAATTCATCAAAATCCATATCATCTTCTGCGTACGATACAGATGTGTAAACAAATGCGGAACATAACGATAACAAAATCAATAAATTTTTAATCATTTTATTCCTTTACTTCCTATGTGTGTTACTTCAAACATAAATAACCCAGCAGGATCTTTCCCAGATTCAAGATATTTTTTGACATCTTGTTTTTCGTTGATGCCGGGTTTAAAACGCGCTTCGATATATAATACACCATGTTCTGTTTCTGGTTCAACCGCCATAAAATTAGATTCCCGCCAAGTTGTTGTTTCATAATGAACTTCGTAATATATATCTTCCGCCATAATTGATTGTGTGTAATCATGGTCGTCAGGCATATTCATAGGAATTATACCCTCATCAGAAACCCAAACCATTCTAAACATTTTGTTTCGTGACATTTCTTCAATTATTTTTGCTTCGCCTGACACCCATTGGTCGTATGCCACAGCATTTGATAATTCACGCAAAGCAGGGCGATTTGTAACATCACTTTCCCCAGGAATAACTTTGAAATATTCAGAAACATATTTTTTAATTAAATTATTTCTTAAACCAATCACAGATATATCATTTATGTTTTGCAATAAACCAACACGTTCATTGGCAAAATTTCCCATTTGAAAGATATAAGATTTCACAGATACCTGTTCGTTTGCACGATAAACCAATGTGACAACACCAATACTGGCAATTGTCATAGCCAATAATAAAATCCCCAAGAAAAAAGATTTTATTTTGTTCATCTGCTCATCCTGTATGCGTTAAAATCATCCACGTAATAACCCAATGTCGCGGTGTGTGAATCTGTGGAACGCGTTGTTTGCACAAAAGCCAACACATCAAAAGGCCCGTTTATCGTTGAATGCACAACAAAATACACCTGCCAAAAACCGCCTTTTTCATCTATGGAATTTATCATTATGTTTTTGATTTCCACGGTCCATTCTTCCGCACGTTCGTCAACTCTGGCCATGTATTCTGGTTTAACCTTGGATTCAAATTGATAAAACAAATCAGTGCTGGAATTACAGAATAAAAAACATTCTGTGTTATCAGGTCTGAATTGTTCAGGTAAATCACAATCTTCAGCTTCACATCTTTGCCAACGTAGGTCATTCATTGTTTTATGTTTAGAGATGGTAAACCAATTCATAACATAATCACTGACCAATTTTTCCTGGATAACCTGGTATTGTGGGGTAATGTTTTTTGCATCTTTGTTTGGATATGTAACAACATTCCATTCATTTGTGATTGGGTCAACAGATATCAAGAAAGGATAATTTCCACGCATATGTGTGGTATATAAAACCAAACCGCATGCACAAACTATTAAAAAGAAAATAATTGAAATCCAAATAGAAATACTGCGGGTCAAAGCAATACTTTTGCCCGCTGGGAAAGCCGGTGTGTCAAAATCGTTTGGATAATCCAATCAATCCCCCCATGTTCAAAACCAAATTACGCCTGGTATACCAAAACACAAGCACATGGACTTAATTTCAATTCGTTATTGTCGTATCCAATGCTGACCGGTTCTGCATCATAAACTTGACCGCATCCAACCAAACCGCCACACACAGTCAACAAAGCACAAATCATAAGAAACTTTTTCATCTGCTTAAACTCCTTTCCTTCGTTAAAAGTATAAGAAAAATTCGCCCCCTACGTCAAGATAAAACAATCATTAAAACTGTGTTTCAAATGACAACAGAAAACGTTCTTCTTGGTCATATTTGTTTAACTTCATCGGCCATCCCCACGAGAAATTCATTGGTCCCATAGGTGTGTTCCAATAAATACCAAAACCAACAGACGTGCGCCAATCTTCGTCTATGATGTTGGCTCTGTTTTGATATTCGTATTCACGTTTTGGTGGTTTGCCCAAAATACCATAATCGGCGAATATGAAACCTTTGACCTGGTATTCGTCAGGAATAAATACAGGGAAATTCAACTGGGTTGAACCATTTGCTTTCCATAAGCCACCCAAAGAATAGGTTTGAAAATACCAGTTGCGTGAACCAACACCAGCGACTTCAAATCCACGCAAAGATTCTCCGCCTAAGAAATAACGGTAAACACGTGGAATATAATTATCGCTTTGCAGAGATTGTAAATACCCCAAATTCCATGATGAACGCAATTGCCATCTGTCATCCAAGAATTTAACCATACCAGTAATATCAGCACTGTATCGCATAAATGTATTTGTTCCGCCAAAACCCGTGTACGAAACACCAAAATTTCCCACAACCCCAGTATGTGTATTTTGTTGGAAATTTGTATCCAGATTGTAATATCTTAAATTTGTCCCCAAAGCATACAGGTTTGCTTTCTGCCAACCACCCAACTGTAAATCATAATTTTGGTCGAAAGTTGCCGACAAACGCACCGTTTGTGTCCAATGGTCTGTTAATCGCCAACCCAAACGTCCTGATATAGAGAATGAATCGCGGTCGTATCCATAACCACCCAATTTAGAATATTTATATTGGGTATATGATATATCAAATCCACCGGACAATTCACGATTAAACAGGAAAGGTTCTGTGAAACTGAATAACGCTTGACGTTGATATTGTGCAATCGATCCACGCAATTGAACAATTTGACCGCGCCCCATAAAATTACTTTCAGTTATACCCGCATCAACCATAAAGCCATTGATAGAAGACCACCCAAAACCGCCAGATAATTCCCCTGTGGGTTGTTCTTCAACTTTGATATCCAAATTCATCATGTTGGCATCTGCCAATCTGGTTGGAACCATTTGAACGTCTTTGAAATAGCGTGTGTGCATCAAATTTTGACGGCCGGTTTCAATTGTTTGTAATGAGAACGGGTCGCCTTCGTGCATGGGTAGATGATGTTCAATAACATTGTCAAAAGTTCTGACATTGCCCAACAGGTTGATAGAATTTATATAAATACGATTTGTTTTTTGAATTTTGAAGTTGATATCAACAATTCGTGTATCGTCATGTTTGTTTGGAATTGGTTCAACATTTATAAATGCATAACCATGTTCGGCAACTGCGCTGCGCAGAGCATTTATAGATGCTTCGACATTATCAATATTATAAATATCTTTTTTAGATATTTTTAATACATCATATAATTCAGATTCAGGGACATCGGGGAAAGGATTTTCAATTTTAACATCGCCGATTTTGTATTGGTTACCTTCATCCACAGTGAATTTCACAGAATAATATTCGCGATCCGGGGTAAATTCACCCTTGGTATCTGTGACACGAAAATCCAAGAATCCGTTGCGCATATAAAATTGATGTAACATTTGTTGATCATATTGTATGCGGTCTTCGTCATATACATCAAATTGGGTCATAAAACGCCACCATGCGTGTTCACGTGATAATATTTCGCCACGCAAAGTGCGGTCTGAAAACTTTTTATTATTTTCAAAATCTATGTCGCTGATGTATGTGGGGTGACCCTCGCTGATTTCAAAAACAACATTGACACGATTGTTATCTAAATCAATTTTCTTTGGGTTGATTTTAGTACCAAAAAATCCTTTGCGCATATACAAAGTCAACATGCGTTGCACATCGCCACCAATCACAGATATATCGTAAGATACGCGTTCTTTGGTTTTAATCTCTTTCTTTAAATCTTCGGTGTCTATTTTATCATTACCTTCAACAGTTACCATATTCACCACAGGGGATTCAGTTACTTTGATAACCAAAACATTACCTTGCAATTGAACATTAACACTGGAAAAATAACCGCTGGCCTGTAATTTTTTTGCGATATCGTTTGCTTTTTCGGACCCTATGTTATCGCCAACTTTGACTTCTGATAAAATACGAATAGATTCAGCATCCATGCGTTGGTTGCCCGACACATTTATTTTAGATAGAACAACTGCATTCGCATTTTGGCAAATCAAAAATAAAAACAAAAAACCAAAAACAAATCTTTTCATGTGTTAACCTAAATGAAATACCCTGACCAAATCGTTCCACATAGTGAAAGCAAACAATAACATTATCAAAACCCATCCCAACAATATTGTTATTTCCATTGCTTTGCCACCTAATTTTTTACGAATAATTGCTTCTATTAACAATATCAATAAATATCCACCATCCAACACTGGCAAAGGCAACAAATTGATGACTGCTAAATTAACAGAAATCAAAGCAATGATAGACAGAAATACAAAGAATCCTGCTTCTAACGCATGGCCAGAAACCTGGGCAATTGTGATGAATGAACCAAGTTGTTTAGAAGAGCGTTCCCCAGTTATAATTTGATTCAACATAGTCAACAAAGTTTTTGATTGATAATATGTTTCACGCAGGCCCGAATAGATAGCGCTGAAAAATCCTTTCTTGCGGAATTCAGTTTTACTGCCGTCTGCGACAAGACCCCATCTTTTTGCAGGTTCTAATTTTACGTGAATAAAATCATTACCACGCAATAACACGACATCTGCAGAATGTTTAGATGCCAATTCTTTTGCGATAATCAATTCGCCCCAGTTGGTGATATGTGCTTTATCAATTTTGACGATTGTGTCGCCCGGTTTAATTCCCGCATTAAACGCAACACTGTCGCGGACAACCTGGCAGATAATTGGTAATTGAACAGTTTTTGGGCGGAACATAAAATCAGCAGAATATATTGCCCATGCCAACATAAAATTCATAAATACGCCAGCTGCGATAATAATAAATTGTTTCCATGCAGGCACAGACAAATAATGCCCTTGCTTTTTTTTGCGGGGTAATCTGGCATATTTTTTGCGATTGAACATATCTTCTTGACCATAGATAGAAACATAACCACCCAAAGCCAAACAACATCATTTCCAAATTGTTCCGTATTTATCTGTCCATTTTAACAGGGCAGGTCCAAACCCAATAGAAAATGCATCAACACGCACACCCGCCCATCGTGCAGCCAAGAAATGTCCGCCTTCGTGTACAAATACCACAACACCCAACACAATCAGCAAAGCAATGATAGTTAATATAGTATGCATGTTTTTCTTCCTTTCTCCTGATTTCCCGTCCGTTATCTAATTATTAACCAAGCCAATGGTAAAACATAAATCCACCCATCAAATCTGTCCAATATTCCACCGTGGCCTGGTAATAATTTCCCAAAATCTTTTATGCCCAAACAACGTTTGATAAAACTGGCCGTTAAATCGCCGTATTGCGACAGCAACGCAACACTGATGCCTGTCCATATCAATTCAGGCCTGAATGAATCAGTGCCAATAAAACCATATAACAAAGCCATTGCGGTTCCGCACAAAATCCCACCAATTTGACCCGACCATGTTTTGTGTTCTGAAATTTTTTCCCACATTTTGTCGCCACCGAATGTTTTGCCGAACAACCAAGCGCCAGTATCAGCACCAACGATAATCATCAACAAACACAACATTATCCATGGACGTGAACCAACAAAATATGTGCTGAACAAAACAATGATTAACCACATTACAAACAATGTGAAAACCCCAGAATGTTTTTGAAAATCTTCCGCTGTCGTTCTGTAAAAACACATGATTGTTTCAACAATACCGCCCAACACAATCAGCATACTGACCCAACGAACCACGTGAATTTTTGGGAAATACATTTCCAAAACAAATACCAAAGCCAACACCGCCAACATAGCAATACTGGTTACAACACGTAAAGATGTATTAGATAATTTCATTTTTGTTTTCCTGAATAATTTTTCTTTTTTCCACCACCAAAACGTCTGTCGCGTTTAGTGTATTCATCCAAAACATGTTGCCATAATTTTTCAGATTTTACCAAATCTGGCCAATGTTCTGGGATGAACAACAATTCTGCGTATGCCAATTTCCATAACAAGAAGTTGGAAATTCTGTTTTCGTTACTGGTGCGAACCATTAAATCGATAGGCAACAAATCGCCTGTGTCCATAAATGTTTCAAATGATTCTTTGGTCACTGGTTCGCCGTTTTCAATTGCCATGTTCACAGCACGAACAATTTCATCTTGTCCACCATAATTCAATGCGAACACAACTGTGCCGTTAGTGTTTTCTGCGGACATATCTTCCAATTTATCGCATAATTCAGCCAATTTTTTTGGCAATCTGTCGCGCGAACCAATAACACGATACCGCAGATTTTTTTCGGCAGCATGTTTCATATTTTTGCTTAATTCAGAATAGAATAAATCCATCAAGAAATCGACTTCTTCTTCGGATCTGTCCCAATTTTCAGTAGAAAATATAAAGAAAGTAATTGTAGAAACACCGCGCGCAATAAACCAATCAACCAAGTTTTCAAAATTTGCAATTCCCGCTTGGTGACCCATCAAAGGTGGCAATCCACGATTTTCAGCCCATCTGCGATTACCATCACAAATGAACGCGATATGTTGAGGAATTTTGGTTCCCGTTGGTGTTTCGACTGTAGTTTTCTTGAAAAATTTAAACATATTTTTATTCCTGGTTTGCAAAAATTAAACGGACATGATGTCGGCTTCTTTTTGTTTAGCCAATGCATCAACTTCATTTCCACGACCATCAAATACTTTTTGCAAATCTTCTTCGTATTTGCGTTGATCGTCTTCTGAAATTTCTTTGTCAGTAACTGCGCGTTTGATTTTTGACATAGCATCTTGGCGAATATTGCGCATAGAAATTTTTGCATCTTCTGCATATTTTCCAGCGACTTTTGTTAATTCGCGTCTGCGTTCTTCGGTCAAAGGTGGCAAATTCAAACGAATAACCCCACCAGCAGTCATAGGATTTAATCCCAAACCAGAATCACGAATCGCCTTTTCTACAGCGGGCGCATTCGCAACATCCCACACGGTAACAGACAATGTTTGTGTGTCAGGTGTAGAAACTGTCGCAACCTGATTCAATGGCATTTCAGCACCATATACAGGTACTTTCACACCATCTAATAAATGCACAGATGCACGCCCAGTGCGCAATCCAGCGAATTCATTTTGTAAAACTTCTAATGTTTGAGCTGTTTTTTGTTCAACTTCGGCCTTTAAAACTGTGTAATCCATAATGATCACTCCTTTATCTTCCAGAAAAGATTAGCAAAAATATTTGACTTTTTGCAAGAAGAAATATAAAATAACTTTTCGCATGGGGTTGTAGCTCAGTTGGTAGAGCACTTGCATGGCATGCAAGGGGTCGTCAGTTCGAGTCTGATCAGCTCCACCAAAGATTAAATAGTGGAACAGGTTGGGACACTTGATGACATGCAAACGCACTCGTCAGTTCGAGTCTGATCAGCTCCACCAAGCAATAAAAGTTATGGCGGGCGTAGCTCAGTTGGTTAGAGCGTCGGTTTGTGGTACCGAATGTCGCCAGTTCGAATCTGGTCGCCCGCCCCATAAAATTCACCCCCACCAAAACGGTGGGGGTTAATTTTATCTGGAAGGGCAGATGAGAGCTGGCGAAAAAGCCGTTCGACCCGTAGCAAAAAGGCAGAATAGATTCAAATGGCTGCCGTCATTTTGGATAAATCAAAAGGTGCCGTTTGGCACCTTCCTTATTTTTTCTTTGCAGTTTTTTTCGAAAATCTTTCTTTCATCATTTTACTGTATTCTGCTTTACCCGTTATATTTTTTGTAATATCTATTAGTTGTTTCCAGTCTTTGCGAGTGAAAAATCTGTCACGAAAATCGTGTGCAGCTAAAGTAAAACGCATATCTTGGAATTTATCATTTTGATAAAAAAATAAAGACCTTAGATATATATAATACAAATATTGTGCAACATTGAAAGAAACCTTATCTGCTTCCTTGAAAAACATGTGGGCAAAATTGTCTCCTAATTCATTATTTAGCAATGCCATATCATCATAATTTCCCCATGATGCAGGCTTGTCAAAAATGTCCCACGCATCAGCATCTGTCTCAGAATCCCACGATATTGTAAACGCCTTTCTAACTATATAGTAAGGAACAACAAATTCTGTAGGTTTCCTTGGAATTGGGCTAAAAACATCGTAATCTTGCCATAATCCTTCGTGTTCTACTTTTTTGAAATAATTTTTTGGGTGTCTTTTATCTTGTTTCAACCATCCAACAATATCATCTTTTGCACCAGCTCTTTGTAACATGAGCTCTTTTTGTACGTTGTCGTGTGTTGGAGCTTGAGATCTGACTATTTCAAGAGGGGTCATTTCTTTACCATTTGGCAAAATAGTGGGGGCATTTACATTAGCGCCATTAATGATCAATATCTCAATTATATCTTTACTTGCTCCTTGCAACAAAGCATCTGTTAATGGACTCGGGCCGACATCTTTGCCATCTATCCAATCAACAATCTTACCTTCAGAAATTTGTTGCTGTAACTCTTTTGGGGTTATTCTGGTCCAGTCACTAACCTCCAATAATTCATACGAAGTCAACTCTTTTTCAATATTTTTACCACGCTTGATATATATATCTGTTTTGAGAATCTTCGCAATATTATCGAATGCCACTTTGTGTTTTCGTTTATAAGCATCCCGTTTTTTCATGTCTTTTTCAATTTCTTGTATCAAACGATCAGAATCTGTAAAAATTTTTTCTTTTACTTTCACGCTTTACCCTCTTTGAAGCATCTTGAATAATTTTACCATGATTACAGTATTTTGTCTATAGTTTTAGTGCGATTTTCATAAATACCTAAGAACAAATACAAGTCTGCTTTCATGAGTTCTAAAAGGATAGACGATGATGAAAAATAAATTAGGTATGCACTATCGCCTATGATGTGGCGCATCGTGAACGGGATTTGGCTAAATACGAACAACAAAAGTTACAATCTGGTATTCAACGGGAATATTGATCGGTGTGTTATATCGTAAAGGCCAATGCTAAATAGATGGCATATATACCCAGAAAACATATGCCGGCCCAGCGTTTTAATATCATATCTTTATAACCAAACAACATCAACATTGCGACCGCCAGCAGGGCAAATGCGCCGTCAAACAAGAATTCTGGTTTGAACAATATTGGCGATATTGCCCCGGTAATACCCAATACAAATAAAATATTAAATATGTTTGAACCAATAATATTGCCAACCGCTATGTCTGTTTGTTTTTTTATCGCAGATACGATGCAGGTTACTAATTCAGGGACACTGGTGCCGAATGCAACAATAGTTATGCCGATTATGCGTTCTGAAACACCGAAAATACGCGCCAATTTGATGGCTGAATCAACGGTTAAATCACTGCCGATTATTAACAGGGTTAAACCACCGATTAAATATAATGCAATTTTTAATGGACTGATTTGTTTTGTTTCTATTTCTGGCGTTTTTTTATATTTAGATACAATGTACAGATAACCCAAAAATAACACAAACAGCCCCAATAAAACAAATGCAGATAATCTGGATATATTTCCAAACATCAGCCCCATACCGCATAACAACAAGGTTATAAACCCAACAAAAGGTATTTCATACAGCATAGTATTCTTTTTAATTGGCAGGTTTGATATCAATACTGTTATGCCCAAAATTAACAAAATATTTACTATGTTTGAACCAATTACATTGCCGACAACTATGGCATCAGAATCTTTGATGGCGGACATAATGCCGATTGCGGCTTCGGGCGCGCTGGTCCCCATGGCAACAACAGTCAAACCAATCACAATCGCCGGAATTCGTAATTTTTGTGCCAAAGCAACCGACCCATCAACAAAATAGTCGGCACCACGCATCAGCAGAATAAAACCGGCAATCAATAATAATATGGTTAATATCAATGAAATTTCCCTCGTTGTTTATCAAGAATACATATTTTATAAATTTTTGCAAGTAATGTATTTTCTTATAAAGCTATTGACAATATATAAAATTCGTCTATAATATAAGTGTGAAAACAAAAAGAGGGATATAATGCAAGAACAATCTGTTGAACAATTATATGCAAAATATTTTTGTATGCCCGACGATATTGACTCTGTGTATCACAGAAAATCTGCGGTTGCACAGTCCAAAATGGCACCGAAGATCCGTTTGCCAGATAATGCATCTGATTTGGAAATACGAATCAGAAATGCAATGAAAATGGATAAACTTGGCGAATTATGGATTTATCGTAACGAATATAGTTTGCAAGCTATGGAAACGGTTTTGATGAATTTGCCTGAAATTCAAGATGTTAAACTGAAAAAGCGTGTTTTGCATTTCTTCAGATTGTTTGCCTATGATTTAAACAGAAAAGTTAAGAATGACGGCGAAAAAGTGTTAAATTTGGTTGCAAGTTTTGCGATTATAAATAATTTAGCCAACACGCATGATTATGCATGCCGTATCAGACATGTTAAAGATGATGAAACCAAAAGAAAATTGATAAATGATTTAATATCCCAGGCCAAATTGGATATCAAAGCGGAAAAGGCTGATGCAGAACAAATACAATTGATTTGTGAAGCTGTTGTTAAAAATACTTATTCTTTGCCACGCGCAACACACGACATATTGGTCAAAGAATTTGATGCGAATAAGATAATTCAAGGTGGTAATTACACCGGTAATTTTGAAGAAACTATTGAAATTCAACATGCCGAAGCCACTGAATTACAGAATAAAATTGAAGCATGTGGCAAAATAATTACTGATTATGAAAAAACAAAACAACAAAATCAAAAGTTGGCTCTGGAAAAAGCAAATTTAGAACAACAAAACGAAGAATTGCAAAAAAAGTTGGAAAAAGTATCAGATTACGACGACATGCGCCAAACAGTGATAAATTTACAAAGCGAAAATAAACGTCTTGAAGATTTAAACATTAAATTGAAGGATAAAAATATAACCTGGGTCGCAAGATTGATAGAAATTCGTGAGAAAGCCAAGGACGTCAAAGCCAGTTTGTTCAGCAGAAAGGTAAATAAATGCAAACAACGTATTGATACTTTGACATCTGGATTGGAAAATGAATTAACAAGATAAATATATGCGGTAAAAACAAATGTCGGAAAATCAAGAAATTTCACAAAATAAAACATTACAAGAATCTTATTCTATGTATTTTACATTGCCTGCATTGAATGGTAATTCAGTTGACTTTTTTTATCATAAAAAGACCGCTTTTGATGCGGCTGTGGCTGCGCCATGTATTCCACGCGACAGACATGACATAAACCCAACCGAACAAAATATACGAAATGCAATCGGTATGACATCTGAAGGTTATGTCAGAATGAATCCTGAAAATATTCCGCACAGCACGATTGTCACGGTATTTAATGATTTGCCACAAATGAGCGAAGATTTGAAAAAACGTGTTTTGTTCTATTTCAGAAATTATGGTAATGTTTTGCATAATCTTAGATATGCCCAAGAAGATGAAGTTTTTGATTTGGTTGCCAAGACCGCAATAAAATACAAAATGGCAAATTCATACGATTATGCGTACTATATCAAACATAATAAAAATATAGATTCAACAAATTATATGACATTGGTTACCAGTTTAATTTATCAAGCCAGGGCAGATATCGAAACAGAAATGAAATATTTCAAAAATCCCCAGGAAGTTGAAAATATCTGTAATAATGTGATAAAAAGTACTAAACAATTACTGGCTTCGATGCAGTTAGTATTGTTGAATACATTTAATCCGGAAAACATAATGAAAACTGGCAAAATCAGATAAATAAAAATCCCCATGTCGTGTGGGGATTTTTTTACATCTTGAATAAATCTTTTTATTGTTTATAATGACAGGTAACAAAAGGAAGGGGACATCATGAAGATATATGACAAGATAAAAAATATGCCCGCATTTGCCGTTGTAATATTGGCATTTGGTATTGCGTTGGGTGGTTTTTTCATAGGGGACGGTATTTATAAATCTGTGGCACGCAGAACTGTGACAGTCAAAGGTTTGGCTGAAATGGATGTAGTGGCAGATAATGCAGTGTGGTCTATTAAATTTAATCGGGTTGGGGCTAATTTGGCTGGTGTTCAAGCAAATATAGATCAAGATATTCAAAAAACACATGAATTTTTAATTGGTAATGGTTTTAATGAATCTGAATTGCAAAATATGCGGGTCCAGGTTCGTGATAAATTTGCGGGCTATTCAGATGCGCAACGCAAAAATGAAGATGCAGGCGACAGATATGTCATAGAAACCGGTGTAATGGTGCGTTCGAATTCTGTAAATTTGGTTGATTCTGTTTCGCGTAAGATGGGTGATCTGGTACGGCAAGGCGTAACTGTGACCGAAGATTATACGGGGCCGATTTATACTTTTAATGGCCTTAACGATATCAAAATACAAGTGATAGAATCTGCCACCAAGAACGCGACCGCTGCGGGTGAACAATTTGCCAAAGATGCAAATGCAAAATTGGGAAAAATACAATCTGCAAATCAGGGATTGTTTACTATCACTGCACGTGACCAGGTTGATGCATGGTCAGACAACGAAAAACAATCGATAAATAAACGTGTTCGTGTCGTTACAACAATAACCTTTTATTTAAGATAATTCACAGCATTTTTTTAACAAATTTATTGCACAGGTTTGTTTGTTTTTCTATAATCAAAACATGGGAAAAACAGCAGACCTTTTTATTCGTGCAGAACACGCAGATTTGTTAAAAAAATTAAATGCGTGGGATATTGCGTATCATCAAAATGATGCACCGATTGTAGATGATGCGACATATGACGAAGCAAAATCCAGAATATTGGAAATCGAAGCGGAATATCCTGAATTGGCGGTAAATGGTTTTTCTACACATGTTGGTGCGGCGGTATCTACTAAATTCAAATCGTATCCGCATACCGTTC